>JAZNTL010000116.1:0-53629 GCA_045591745.1 Lawsonibacter sp. | reverse complement strand
CACGTTTGATGGCCGAGAAGTGTTTTTTGCCACGCGCATGTCGCGGCAAAAAACAGATTGCATTTCTTTCGCATCTGCGGATGCGAAACTCTGCGAGGCTTTTTGGGCCGCACGGCTAAGGCCGTGCGGCCTTTTCTATTTTGAAATGGTAGGTGAAACATATGTTAGCCATTATCAATGCCGAGCTGGTCATGAAGGATCATTTGATTCCCGAGGCCGTTTTGTTTGTGGAGGACGGCATCATCACCGGCTTTGGCGAAATGCGAAACACCCCCATTCCCGAGGGCTGTGAGATCATTGACGCCCAGGGCGCCTACGTTGGCCCCGGCCTCATCGACATCCACACCCACGCCGGCGACGGCGCGTGGTTCTTCGACCAGCCTTCCGAGGCGGCGCTGGCCAACCTGCGCCACGGCACGACCACCGTTCTGGCGGTGCTTTATTTCAACCACAACAAGGAAGAGTGGCTGAAGGAGATTGACACGGTCAGGGCGGTGATGGGAACCGAAAAGGCCCCCAACATTGCCGGTTTCTACATGGAAGGCCCCTATATGAACCCGAAGTTCGGTGCCGACCGGGAAAACAATCCGTGGAAGGCCCCCGTGAATCGGGAGGACTATCTGGAAATCGTGGAAAAGGCCGGCACCGATGCCAAGGTGTGGGCGCTGGCTCCCGAGCGGGAAGGTATTCTGGACTTCGTGCTGGACGCGAAGAAGGCCAATCCCAATGTGCGCTTTACTGTGGGCCATTCTGAGGCATCCCCTGCCCAGATCGAGGCTCTCATACCCTACGGTCTGTGTATCGGCACCCACCACACCAACGCCACCGGCGACCTGCCCAAGTATCCCGAGTGCCGCGGTGTGTGCGTGGACGAGACGGTGAACTACAACAAGGACATCTGGGCGGAGATTATCTCCGACAGCCGGGGCATCCATGTGGATCCCTATATGCAGCGTCTGGTGCGTAAGATCAAGGGCGACGACCGCATTATCCTCATCTCCGATGCCTGCGTGTTCGACGGTCCCACTCCTCCCGGTTACGAGGGTGTGACCGATATCCTCTTTGACCATGCCGGTGAGATCGCCGGCTCCAAGCTGACGCTGGATGTGGCCTGCCGCAACTTCATGAAGCACACCGGCGCGTCCATCGTGGACGCGTTCAAATTTGCCTCCCTTAACCCCGCCACCTGTCTGGGCATGACCGACCGCGGTCAGATCAACCTGGGCAAGCGGGCCGATCTGATCTTCGTGGATCACAAGATGAACGTAAAAAAAGTGCTGCTGGGCGGCAAGGAACAGTAATATAGCATAAAAAGAGCCCCGAACCATTTGGTTCGGGGCTCTTTTTATGTTTGTTAGTTCTTCAGGCTCTGCATGGGAGCGGGAATGCGGCCGCCACGGGCGATAAAGTCCGCGCTGGAGCCGGGGTGGACGGGCATCACGGGGGCGCTGCCCAGCAGACCGCCGAACTCCACCGTGTCGCCCACGGTGCAGCCGGGGGCGGGGATGATGCGCACGGCGGTGGTCTTGGAATTGACCATGCCGATGGCAGCTTCATCGGCGATGATAGCGGAGATGGTCTGGGCGGTGGTGTCGCCGGGGACGGCGATCATGTCAAGACCCACCGAGCATACGCAGGTCATGGCCTCCAGCTTATCCAGAGTCAGCGCCCCGGAAGAAGCGGCGGCGATCATGCCCTCGTCCTCGCTGACGGGGATAAAGGCACCGGACAGGCCACCCACGTGGGAGGATGCCATCACGCCGCCCTTTTTCACCGCGTCGTTCAACAGGGCCAGCGCGGCGGTGGTGCCGTGGATGCCACAGGTCTCAAGGCCCATTTCCTCCAGAATGCGGGCCACGCTGTCGCCCACGGCGGGGGTGGGGGCAAGGGACAGATCCACGATGCCGAAGGGCACGTTCAGTCGGCGGCTGGCCTCCTGCGCCACCAGCTGGCCCATGCGGGTGATGCGGAAGGCGGTTTTCTTCACCGTCTCGGCCACCACGTCAAAGGGCTGGCCCTTGACGGACTGGAGGGCGTGGTACACCACGCCGGGGCCGGACACGCCTACGTTGATGACCCGCTCTCCCTCGCCGACTCCGTGGAAGGCGCCGGCCATAAAGGGGTTGTCCTCCACCGCGTTGCAGAACACCACCAGCTTGGCACAGCCAAAGCCGCCCTTGTCGGCGGTGGCGGCGGCAAGATCTTTGATGGTGCGGCCCATAAGGGCCACCGCGTCCATGTCGATGCCGGCCTTGGTGGAGCCCACGTTGACGCTGGAGCATACGATGTCGGTGGTGGCAAGGGCTTCGGGGATGGAGTGGATGAGAATGCGGTCAGCATCCGTCATGCCTTTCTGCACCAGCGCGGAGAAGCCGCCGATAAAGTTGACCCCGGTGGTCTTGGCGGCCCGGTCCATAGCAACGGCAAAGGGCGCGTAGTTTTTGGCATCACAGGCCGCGCCCACCAGTGCAATGGGGGTGACGGAGATGCGCTTGTTGACGATGGGGATGCCGAATTCCTTTTCAATGGCCTCGCCGGTGGCCACCAGATGCTCGGCGCTGCGGGTGATCTTGTCATACACCTTGTCGCAGGCCACCTTGATGTCGCTGTGGGCGCAGGACAGCAGGGAGATGCCCATAGTGATGGTACGCACGTCCAGATGCTGCTGGTCGATCATCCGGATGGTCTGCATGATCTCGTGTTGGTTGAGCATATCAGACACCTCGCTCAAATTCTATGCATTGCATTGAAGATGTCTTCGCGCTGGATGCGGATGGACAGACCCCGCTCCTCGCCGGCCTTAGCCAGAATATCGGCCATATCACCGATGGTGGTGGAGCAGGCGGCGGTGTCCACCAGCATGACCATGGTGAAGTACTCCTGCAGTACGGTCTGGGTGATGTCCAGAATATTGATGTTGTGTTCGGCAAGCAGGGCGCACACCATAGCGGTGATGCCCACCTGATCCTTGCCGATGACGGTTACGATGGCTTTCATAGATAAACAGTCCTTTCTTTTCTCTGTCACGCCTCGCCTGCTCACGACGTACGGCTTCCCTGCGACTTGGGCTTGAAACAGATTTGTTTCACAAATCTTCGGTTTCTCGTCCTCGCTCCGGTCCATCCGCACTGTTCGCGATGGCTCAGACGCTTAATTGTAGGGGCGGGTCCCAGACCTGCCCGCGGTTAATTGAGCTCGTCCAGAGTGAGCTCAAACCCCGGCAGGAAGTGTTCCATAAAATACTTCAGCGCGGGGCTGGGATTGCGGGTCAGGGCGGCATAGGTCTGCTCCTTTGCAAGCTTGAATTCGGTGTTGCCCGCCTTGAGCTCCTCCACACATTTGATGTAGGCCGACAGCTTGTCGGCGGCCTTTACAAGAGCGTGTACCTCCGGGTCGGGGATGGTCACCGCCGCATCAAAGTCGCAGCGCAGCTCCTTGGGCAGCATGGACAGCAGCTTTTGCTCTGCCATGGCCTCCACCTGCTTATAGGCGGCCTTGATGTCCGGGTTGTCGTACTTGATGGGGGTGGGCATGTCGCCGGTGAGGATCTCGCTGGCATCGTGGTACAAAGCGGCCACCGCCACCGCGCCGGGGTCCACCTGCCCGCCAAAGTAACGGTTCTGGATGACCGCAAGGGCATGGGCCAGCACGGCTACCTGATGGGAGTGCTCCTGAATATTCTCCTGAAAGGTGTTGCGCATGAGGCCCCAGCGGTTGATGTACCGCATGCGGGAGAGCATGGCGAAAAAGTGGTGGGACATAGGGAGTCCTCCTGTCAATTCAAGTACAGATTATTTTACCACACGGGAGCAAGCGTGTAAACGACAAAAACGGGACTGAGATCAGTCCCGTTTTTTGAGTGTCTTGAACCATGCCCGCAGAGTCAGGATAATGAGCAGCCAGAGGATAGCGGATCGCAGCAGAAGGAGCACTCCGGCGAACAATTGAAGCAGATACCCGTCGGACAGATATAACTGATAACCGTTGTATAGAAGTCGTGCCGCGGCCGGAAACGGAAGCAGAAGTGATATGGGGGTTGGGGTGAAGGCGAAGCTGACCAGCCGAGGATTTAAGACCAAAATACTGACGGCGGTCAGAAGCCAACCGAAGATGAGCCAGGGGTGCTTTTTGGACAGCAGCGGGGGAAAACCCAGAATGAACAGGACCAGTCCCAACGCCACCAATACGACATTGAACACAAGACCAAGGATGACGGCAAGACCGCCCAGCACCATGAGAACGGCCCCTGTGATCTGGGTCGGGGTAGGTCCGGACGGTTTTTCCACATAAATGACTTGAGGTTCTGTGGTGGAGCGTTCCGGCTTCGGCTGTTCGCTTTCCCGCACCAATTCATCTACGCTGACCCCAAACAGGTCGGCCAGCTTGATGATCTTGTCCAGATCGGGTACGGACTGGCCCGTTTCCCACTTGCTCACCGACTGGCGGGATACTTCCAGTCGGTCGGCGAGATCCCCTTGAGACAGTTCTTGAGCGGTGCGAAGCCTCAGTATCTTTTCGGCCAATGTCATGTGACCGCCTCCTTTCTGTTGGGCTATTATACGGCAAAAGGGGGCGTGAAGGCAACCAAGCGGGCTTGGAAATGTTGTCAACTGCCGGTTGCGGACGCAAAAATCACGATCAAAGGCAGGCTGTTTCTTGGCAAACAGCGGCAATTGTGCTATAATCATACCTTGAAGAATTATGTAGCGAGGTGGCTCTATGGAACTGAGGGAAAAGACCCTGTCCAGCCGGACGGTGTATAAAGGGAAGATCGTCACCTTGAAGGTGGATGAGGCCCTGCTGCCCAACGGAGCCGCCGCCGGGCGGGAAGTGGTGGAGCATCCCGGCGGGGTGTGCATCCTCGCTCTGCGGGAGGATGGGACGGTTCCTCTGGTGCGCCAGTTCCGCTATCCGCTGGGCGATGTGCTGCTGGAACTGCCCGCGGGCAAGCTGGAGTATGGGGAGGAGCCTCTGCCCGCCGCCATCCGGGAGCTGGGGGAGGAGGTCGGTCTGGAGCCGGACGAGCTGACCGACCTGGGCTACATCTATGTGTCTCCCGGCTTCTGCACGGAAAAGCTGCACATGTATCTGGCCCGGGATGTGAAAGAGGTCCCCGTCCATCCGGATGAGGACGAGTTTCTGGATGTGGTACACCTGCCCTTTGAGGAATTGGTGGAGCGGGTCATGTCCGGCGAGATCACAGACGGAAAAACGGTGGCTACCGTATTGAAAACCAAGGTCCTGCTGGGCCTTTAATAGGATTGGAAAGGGGTACTTTGCATGGAAAAGACCATTCTGATCGTGGAAGACGAAACCAATATCGTGGACATTCTCTCCTTTAATCTGGAGCGGGAGGGCTACAACACCATCGAGGCCTACGATGGACAGACCGGCCTGCAGCTGGCCCGGGAACAGAACCCGGACCTGATCCTGCTGGACCTGATGCTGCCCCGGATGAACGGCTTTGACGTGTGCAGACAGCTGCGCGCCGACGGCAGCGCCATCCCCATCATCATGCTCACCGCCCGGGAAGAGGAGGCGGACAAGGTGCTGGGCCTGGAGCTGGGTGCGGACGATTATATCACCAAGCCCTTTGCCGTCCGGGAGCTCATGGCCCGGGTCAAGGCCAATATCCGCCGGGCCGGCATGCCTACGGCGGCTGCCGGGGACACCGCCGGGCGCATGAGCTTTGGGCGCATCACCATCGACACCGAGGGCGCCACGGTGCAGAAGGATGGGATTGCGCTGGAGCTGAGCCAGCGGGAATATGACCTGATCTGCTTCTTGGCCGCGCAGCCGGGCAAGGTGTTTTCCCGGGAGGCGCTGATGGAGCACGTCTGGAACTACGCCGGCTACGTAGGCGACGTGCGCGGTGTGGACGTGGCGGTGCGCCGTTTGCGGGAAAAGATCGAGGACGATCCCGCCAACCCGGTGTTCATTGTGACCCGCCGGGGTCTGGGCTATCTGTTCAACGCGTGATTTTGATTTTAGCCGCTGTGTGCGGTGAAAGGGGGGAACGGCCATGATGCGCAGCCTTCATATGAAGATCGTGATGATCATGGTGCTGATCATCCTGTCCCTGATGACGGTGGTGGGAGCATTCCTCATCAACTCTGTGGTGGCCTTTTACCTGAACGACTTTTACAGCCAAATCAGCACCGTGGTCAGCGATCAGGACCTGTACCGGGACTTGACTCAGGAGACGGCGGCGGAGCGGTCGGGCGAGGTGTCCGGAGTGGAGATGCTGGAGCAGGTGCTGGGCGCCTATGCCGGTGAGCTGGGTGTCAACGGCAGCAACCGCAACTATTACATTCTGGATGAGACGGGAGCGTATCTGGCAGGAACGGACGACGAGTACGGGCCCCGGCTGGAGTACACCGAAAACCTGCTGGCCGTGATCCGGGACCGAAACGTGGTGGGTGACGAGAGCAACGTGGCCGCCGACTACATGGACGTAGCCATCCCCATCGACCGGGGAGACGGACAGTACATTATTTACATCCGGGACAACCGGGACACCGTGGACGAGCTGAACGATCAGCTGTTCATTCTGATCATGCAGGCACTGGTCTTCGGCCTTGTGATTTCAGTGCTGCTGTCTCTGGTGCTGTCCAAGACTATGGTAACACCCATTCAGCGCCTGACTGACGGCGCGGAGCGGGTGGCCGGCGGTGACTTCTCCGACAAGCTGGAGGTCACCTCTCGGGATGAGATCGGTGTGCTGACCAACACCTTTAACGACATGGCCCAGCAGCTGCAGGACACCATCCAGCAGGTGGAAAACGAACGAAACAAGCTGGACACGCTGTTTCTGCACATGACCGACGGTGTGGTGGCCTTCTCCAATGAGGGCATGGTAATCCACGCAAACCCCGCCGCGTCGGATATGCTGGGAACCCCAATTGACGATACTACCCGCTACCATGATCTGTTCGGCGACATTGCCCCGTTGGACAGCGTGCTGAATGCTCCGGACTATCTGGAGGGGGAGCGGGTGCAGGGTGAACGATATCTGGAACTGCTGCTGGCCCCCTTTGACCGGGAAAGTCAGGCGGGCGCACTGGTGGTCATCCATGACGTGACCGTTCAGCGCAGAAACGAGGAGATGCGAAGAGAGTTCGTGGCCAACGTGTCCCATGAGCTGCGCACCCCCCTGACCAATATCCGCAGCTATGCCGAGACCCTGTCGGAAAATGCGGGGCAGATGCCCTCCAACACGGAAAAGAAGTTCCTTGGGGTCATCCTCAACGAAAGCGACCGCATGACCCACATCGTGCAGGATCTGCTTACCCTGTCCCGGTTTGACTCGGGCCACAGCGAGCTGAAGCTGGGCCGCTTCTCCTTTACCGGAGCGGTCAACGACCTGTATAACGCGGTTTATATGGAGGCCCAGAAGCACGACCATGTCATCGAGCTGAAGCTGGAACCCGGACTGCCTGAGATCATAGCAGACCGGGAGCGCATTTTGCAGGTGATGATGAACATCGTGTCCAATGCCATCAAGTATACCCCCAACGGCGGTCATATCGTGATTTCCGCCGGGAAGCGGGCTGACCGGGTGTGGATGGAGGTGTCCGACAACGGCATCGGCATCCCGGAGGCCGACCGGGCCCGCATTTTCGAGCGCTTTTACCGGGTGGACAAGGCCCGCTCTCGCGAGTCGGGCGGTACCGGACTTGGTCTTTCCATCGCCAAAGAGATCGTGGACCGGCATCAGGGTGTGCTCACTACCGTGGCCAAGAAAGAACCCGGCCTGACGGTGCGCATGGAACTGAAGGTCGAGGGCCCCGGCCATGAGTAAGAAACGGCGCGTCATCGAGACGCTGAAGAACCTGCTCATTGTGGCGCTGGTGTGTTCGGCGGTGTGGCTGGTGCGGGAAAGCCAGATGTTCCGGGTGTCCGGGGTGCTGGAGGCGCCTGCTCACAATCAGGAGAACAGTCCCCAGCAAAGTGGGCACAGCGCGGCTGTGCTTCCGCTGCACATGGCGGTGATGAGTCAGAGTGGCTGCTGTGGTGTGCAGTACGACAGCCACGAGCTTTTTGCGATGTTTAACCGCATGGCGCCTGTGCTCAACGAGGCATTGTCCGGGGCAGGAAGCCCGAAGCCCATTACCCCGGAGGAATGGGAGTCACTTTTGATCTCCAATCCCGGTGTATATTTTGATTTTCAGGGGGCACTTCCCTTGCAGGTGCTGTCCGGCTGGCTGTCCGGGCAGGAAAACCCCGTGTTGACAGCCAGAGCCAGGCATTTGCTGTTGGCTGTGGATGAGCAGGAGCGGGTGGTGCTGGCTTACCGGGATGAGGACAGTGGGCAGTATTTTGTCTGCATCGCCCAGCTGGTCAGCACAAATCACCTGAACAGTGTGGTAGCACAGGTTTTGCCCAACGGCGCGGTTTTCGCCTGTCAGGTGGCAGACTATGCCCGGATGCTGGCCCCTTACACCATCATTACCCCGCACACCCCTCAGCCCCGGGAATATGCAGTGACCAATCCCATCCCTGCGGGAGAGGAGCAGCGGCTCACTGAGCTTTTGGAAGCGCTGTCCTTCTCGCTGGGTATCACCACCATATATGAGACACCGGAGGGACGAAGGGCTCGCAGCGGCAACGATACCTTGTCCGTTTCCAACAGCGGACTTGTCACCTATTACAGCACCCCGGAGGAGCAGCGCTACCCTGTGACTGCGCCCGAGGGGAGCAGTCCGGTTTTTGCCGTGGTGGACAGCGCGGCCCGGCTGGTGCGGGGTGTGCTCGACCTGTGGCAGGGAGATGCCCGGGTCTACCTTGACCGGGTAGAGGCCGAAGGACAAGACCGTTGGCGGCTGGAGTTCCGCTATGCGCTGGACGGTGTGCCCGTCCAGACGGGACGGCGGGGCTATGCGGCTTCGGTGCTGGTGGAGCAGGGCTATATCACACAATTCGAGTTGCAGCTGCGCACCTATGCCGTATCGGAGCAGACCACGCTGGTCCTGCCCCAGAAGCAGGCGGCGGCCGCCATGGTGGAGCTGGGCAAGATAGGCGGCCAGCTGCAGCTGTGCTATCAGGACAGCGGAGAGCTGGCAAAGGCCGGCTGGATAGCACAATAAGCGCGCAGGCCGCGAATAGGGGAGATAGACTTCGGAGCGAATGGGCACAGTCCAGAGACGGCCAAAGGCCGGAGCGAGTGTGCCTGAAGTCGGAGAAGTTATCGACCCGGCCGTGAGCGAGACGGAGCGTGACAACAACCAAGCGCGCAGGCCGCGAATAGGAGGGCAGAAGCGTGGAAGGCACGAAAATCAAAAATATTATTATCATCGTCCTGCTGCTGCTCAACGGCTTTTTGCTGGTGCTGGTAGGTGGACGGTGGGCGCAGGACACACAGAGCCATGATATGGCTCGGGAAAGCGCCATTCAAATCATCCGGGACAGCGGGATCACACTGGAAGACCAGACCGTTCCCCGGGAAATATCTCTGCCCGGGCTGCAGGCACAGCGGGATCTGGACCGGGAGCATGCTGTGGCGGCCAAGCTGCTTGGCGCAGCCATAACGGTAGAAGCCCGGGGCGGTGATATATACCGATATCAAAGCGAGCGGGGCTGGCTGCAGTTCCACAGCACAGGAGAGTTTCTGGCGGAATTTGAGCCTGGAGCGGTTGCCGCAGGAGAAGAAGACGAGGTGCGGCACGGCACCCGGCTGCTGGCGGAGCTTGGGTTTGAAGCGCAGGTGCTGGAACGCGGCGACAAGAGCATTACCTTCTGCCAGATGGTGAACGGCGCGCCGGTGCTGGGCTGTCAGGCGACGTTGAACTATCAGGAAGGTAGTCTGGTGAGCATCGCGGCCGGCCGCCGTATTCCGGGCAGACCCGACTTCGGAGAAAAGGGAAGTGCCGTTTCGGTTGCGACGGCATTGATGCGGCTGTATAACGGACTGAACGAGCTTGGGGACATTTATAACCGCATAGACAGCATAGAGCCGGCCTATACTTTGAGCGTGAATCTGTCCGGACCTGCCCAACTGACCCCGGTGTGGTATGTAAGGACCGACACCGGAGCATATCAGATGGATCCCCGGACCGGACAGGTGAGTCGGGTAGGCAGCGCGGCGATGTTGGCGGATGAAACCGCGGAGGGGCAGCTCTGAACGTGACGTGCTGCGGCCGGCAACAAAATTCCGGGAAAGGGGTTGCTTTTCCCGGGCAAGCATGGTATAATGCACTCTACGTTCGGGCAATTTGTCCGTTGACACAAGAAATATCCCCGCCGGGGATTTGAAAGGAACGATGAAATCATGCAGCTCGCTCTTACGATCATTCAGGTGGTTCTGTGCCTGACCCTCGTGGCCGTGGTCATGCTTCAGTCCGGCAAGAGTGCCGGCCTGTCCGGTGCTATTGCCGGCGGTGCGGATACCTTCCTGGCCAAGAACAAGGCCAAGAGCCTGGACGCCAAGCTGGCCAAGGGTACCAAGTGGGTGTGCGCCGTTTGGCTGGTGCTGACCCTGGTGCTGAACATCCTCTAAAAAGCAAAAAATGATCCCGCTGCCATATGGCAGCGGGATCATTTTTTTGTATAACGAAAACCATGGGCTGTGCCCATGGTTCAAAAAAGGCTATGCCTATGAGTGGTCCCGCCGCAGCGGAAAGCCTCCCCTGTGTAAGGGGAGGTGGCCGAGCGTAGCGAGGACGAAGGGGTTGTAAAGAAAGAAGATAGACAATCCCCCAGCCTCGCATTCGCTCGGCAGCCCCCTTTACACAAGGGGGCCTCAACGAAACCTCATGCCAGCCTGCTGGCAGTGGGGCATATATGCAGTAGTGATAATATTCCAGAGCCTTAAGGCTCAGCCAGTAAAAGCCCCTTATAGGGGCAGAGCAGGCCAGCCGTTATACGGGTGGTCCTGACTACAGTTCTTCCGAACGCTCAAACAGCCACCCGCGCAGCTGCTCAATGCCTTCTTCGCTGATGGGGAAGCTGGCTGTGTGGGTCACAGTGCTGCGCTCATAGCACAGGGGGCCGGGCCAAACCTCTGCTGACATTTGTCCCTCTGCCGGGATAATGCGCCAGCGGGTGTTTTTTCTGCTGCCCGTCCACGGGTTTCCGTATTCCATGGAGGACAAAGTGGGCAAAAAAAGCTCGTGTTCCATTGGTCGTTCCTTCCTTTAGGCGGCCTGTGCGTCAAGATAGGCCAGCACCGCGTCGGCGATTGCTTGGGCCACCTTGTTCTGATGTGCCGGGTCCAGCAAAGCGGCCCGGTCCTCCGGGTCGGTCAAAAAGCCCGTTTCCACCAGAACAGCGGGCATATCCGTGTCCCACAGTACCTGATAGTTGTTTTTCTGTATCTGCCGGGTGACGATGCCCAGCGCACTTGCCCGGTCCAGAATGGCCTGCGCCAGCAGCTTGGCGCTGTCGTTCTTGTGGTAATAGCAGTCCATGCCCCGGGCCTCGCCCTCGTAGGAATTGCAGTGGATGCTGACAAACAGGTCGCTGACGGCGTTGTTGGCGATGATGGCCCGGTCATCCAGACTGACCGTTTGGTCCGTGGTGCGGGTCATGACCACGGTGACGCCTGCCTGCTCCAGCAGCTGGGCTAGCTTTGTGGAGATGGGCAGCACGATATCCTTTTCCAACGCGTCCGTGTCCCCGCAGCCCGGGTCAATGCCGCCGTGACCGGGGTCTATGGTGACGATACCACGTATGGACTGGACGGCGGGGATGGAGGGCGGAGCCTGCGAGTGAGACAGGTCATCGTACTCCTGAACCGCTTCGCTTTGGACCGAAGCGGGGAGGGAAGCGACCCAGTTTGCACAAAAGCGGATGCCAAGGACTGCCAGATACAGGAAGGACAGCAGCACAGCCACCAGGCCCAATCGGATGAGACGGGAGATGAGCAGGGCCATCCCTCGCTTTTTTTTGCGCCTCGGGGGCTTTTGTAATCGCTTTCCTGCCACGTGTGGTCCTCCAGAAGTCAGTTTGGATTATAGTTTACATGATTTGCGTCCGGGACGCAAGGTCATTTGCCCACGCAGAACCGCTCAAAGATGCGGGCAGTGATGTCCTCCCGAACGGAACGGCCTGTCAATTCGCCCAGGGCAGACAGAGCGTTTTCGATGTCCACCAGCACCGCGTCGGGAGTGTAACCCGCCAGCAGGCTCTGCCGGGCAAGCGTTACAGACTCCAAGGCTCGCCGGGCGGCATCCGCCTGCCGGGCATTGGTGAGCAGGGCACCGCTGTCTGTGTCTGCATGCGGAACGAGGGAGGCAACCGCCTGCTCCAGGGCGTCCAGGCCCTGTCCGGTTTTGGCGCTGACCTCCACCACCGGCATATCTTCCGGCAGCTGCAGGAAGGGGGTGGGAGCGGAGGGCAGGTCCGCTTTGTTCCACACCAGAATGGTGGGCGCACAGGCCGTGGCCTGTTCCAGAAGCTGGGCATCTTCCTGGGTGAAGGGGACGGATTGGTCGCACAAAAAGAGGATGAGCGCGGCCTGCTCCATAGCAGTCCGGCTGCGCTCCACACCCATGCGCTCGATGGGGTCGGCACTGTCCCGCAGACCGGCGGTGTCAATGAGCCGCAGCAGCACACCGCCCAGCCGCACCCGCTCCTCCACCGTGTCCCGGGTGGTGCCGGGAATGTCGGTGACGATGGCCCGGTCATAGCCCAAAAGGGCATTGAGCAGAGAGGATTTGCCTGCGTTGGGTTTGCCCGCGATGGCACAGGGAAGGCCGCCCACCAGACTTTCACCCCTGCGGTGGGTGGAAAGCAAGGCAGTCAGCTCCACCTGCGCCCGGTCCATACTTTGGACCATCTGCTCCTCTTTGAAGGGGTCGATGTCCTCATCCGGATAGTCCAGCACGGCATGGAAATGGGCCATCAGGTCCACCAGACCGGAGTAGATACCCTCCACCCGGCGGCTCAGCGCTCCGGCCAGCTGACCGGCAGACTGGTAGACCCCTTCCCGGCTTTGGGCATCGATCAGATCCACTACCGCTTCCGCCTGCGCCAGATCCAGCCGTCCGTTGAGGAAGGCCCGCTTGGTAAATTCGCCGGGTAGGGCTTGCCGGGCACCCAGGCGGAACAGAGCTTCCAGTCCCAACTGGAGCACCAGCGGCGAGCCGTGGCATTGCAGTTCCGCGGTGTCCTCGCCGGTGTAGCTGGCAGGGCCGCGGCTGTAAGTGCAAACCATGCGGTCAATGACCTTGCCCTGTGCGTCCAGCAGACTGCCGTAGACCATGGTTCGGGGGGGATGTGCCTCCAACGGCAGGCGGTCTGCGGCCCGAAACAGCTGGGCTGCAATGGATACAGCCTCCGGGCCGGACAGACGCAGGATGCCGATGGCCCCCGGCAAGCCGGTGGCCACGGCGGCAATGGTTTGTGTGGGTTGTGAACTCATGTGGGTGTCAACTCCCCTCTGCATATCAGCTGAACGACGGATGGCATTTCAAATCCTGCAAAAATATTTTTGTGGATTTCGACCTTGTTTTTCTCCTTGACAGACGTTATGTCACCCGAATTTTGCATGTGCAAGATGTGTGGGTAAACATAATATAATGTGGAAAACCCTGTGGACAATGTGGAAAACCCTGTTCTACCAAGGGGTTTCGACGTGGGCCGACGGGGTTCGACATTTATACATCCGATTGTATAATGGTTGTCAAAAATTATGACAGAAATCATATCGGGATACGAATTATTTGTGCCGGTTTGGAAAGAAAATGCAGGAACGCCGTCGTGCCCGAAAACAGGGCGCGACGGCGCCGCATCATCGCGAAAAAAGAAAATCAAATTCGATTGCAGATCGCTCTGGCGGCTTGAATGCCGGAAGCCCCCGCCTGAGCAAGTCCTCGGGTGACACCTGCGCCGTCACCGGCGGCGAACAGGCCGGGCAGGGCGGTTTCCAGCTCGCCGGACAGCTCCAGCCGGGCGGAGTAGAATTTGACCTCCGCGCCGTAGAGCAGGGTGTCGTAGTTGGCGGTGCCGGGGGCGATCTTGTCCAGCGCGTAGATCATTTCGATGATATCGTCCAGTTGACGCTTGGGCAGGGCCAGAGACAAGTCGCCGGGTACGGCGGCAGTCAGGGTGGGCCGCACGAAGGAGTGGCCCAGCCGGTGGTCGTTGGTACGAATACCCTCCACCAGATCGCCAAAGCGCTGGACCAGCACACCGCCGGCCAGCATGTTGGACAGGGAGGCGATGTGTTTGCCGTAGCGGTAAGGCTCGTTAAAGGGGGAGGTAAAGCGGTTGGATACCAGCAGGGCAAAGTTGGTGTTCTGACTGCGCAGGGCGGGGTCGGCATAAGAGTGTCCGTTAACGGTGTTGATGCCCTCCACGTTTTCTGCCACTACATGGCCGTAGGGGTTCATGCAGAAGGTGCGCACTTGGTCGCCGTACTGCTTGGTGCGGTAGACCAGCTTGGACTCGTATACCACGTCGGTGATGTGCTCAAAGACGGCGGCGGGAAGCTCCACGCGCACACCGATGTCCACCTGGTTGTTGATGAGCTTGATGCCAAGGCGCTGACACTGCTTGGAGAACCACTCCGCGCCGGAGCGGCCGGGGGCAGCCAGCAGACAGCGGCAGGAGATATCGCCGCCCTTTTCCAGCGTCAGGCGGTAGCCGTCGCCCTCCCGGTCAATGACCTCTACGGTGGTGTTGAACCGGAACTCCACCTTATCCCGCAGGCCCTCGTAAATGTTGGTCAGGATGCGCAGGTTGTTCTCCGTGCCCAGATGCTTGCAGCGGGCCTGCAGCAGGTGCAGGTCGTGGGCCAGCGCCTTTCGTTCCAGCGCCCGGGCTTCGGGAGTCTGGGTGGAATAGACCTCGGTGGTGGCGCCGTGGGCCACGTTCACGCTGTCCACGTACTCGATCAGCTCCATCACCGTTTCCGGGGCCATAAAGTCGGTGAGCCAGCCACCGAACTGGGTGGTGAAGTTGAATTTGCCGTCGGAAAAAGCACCTGCACCGCCAAAGCCGCACATGGTGTCGCACACCTTGCAGTGGATGCACTCCTTCACTTTACCCGCCACGATGGGGCAGCTGCGGGTATAGATGTCTTTGCCCTGATCCAAGGCCAGTACCTTCAGGTCGGGGCGCAGCTTGGAAAGCTCGTAGGCGGCGAAAATACCGGCCTCGCCGCAGCCCAGGATGACAACATCGTATGAAGTGCTCATAAAAAGTTCCTCCTGTGTGAAAGTACAGAATTACAATTCAGTATACCATGAAGCCACAGGCGCAATGGTATAATATGCCATCTTTTCCGGTTGCCGCGCAGCGGCGAGGAAAAGGGCTGAAATCAAAGTATAATAACTGTTTTGCAGTTATTATACCATAGAACAGGAACAAAGAAAAGCACCGCTTTTTCCCTGATGGAAAAGCGGTGTTTTCAACTTTTTTCCTGAAAGCTGGAGCCGCAGCCCCGGCAGGTGACGGTGATCTTGCCCTTGCCCTTGGGCACGCGCAGCTGCTGGCCGCAGCTGGGACATTTAAAATAGCGATGGTCTTTATCCCGCAGGATAGTTCGCCGCAGGCGGTACCAGCGGATGACCGGGCCGGCCAGCTTGAGAAATTTTGCGTTTTCTGCCCGGCGGGCGGCATAGTTGCGGGAGAGCAGGCGAAACAGGGACCATGCCACCAGTATAAAGGCAATAAACTCCAGAAAACCAAGCCCGGGAAGTGCGCTCAGAAGCAGCAGGATCAGGTAGGCTGCGATCAAAAATACATTCAGCTGGTCCGAGCCGTAGCGGCCGTACATAAAGCGCTGCAGCGCGTTTCGGATCATAGTCCTGCCCTCCTTTCGACACAACTTTCGTATGGTAATCATAATAGACCTTTCCCTGCCCAGCGTCAAGAAAGCAAACGTAAACAATATGTAAATATTTGTGCTTGCATGGGGGACAAAAAAACGATATACTGAGAAAAAACGCAGGAGGAAACTCGACATGAAGCGCATAGATAAGGAAAACTATTATCTGGATATTGCCCAGACGGTGCTGGAGCGGTCCACCTGCCTGCGCCGTTGCTACGGCGCCATCATCGTTCAGCACGACGAGATCATTTCCACCGGCTACAACGGTGCGCCCCGTGGCCGCAAGAACTGCGCCGACCTGAATTTCTGCACCCGCATGAAGATGAACATTCCCTCCGGCGAGCGCTACGAGCTGTGCCGCAGTGTCCATGCGGAGGCCAACTGCATTATCTCCGCCGCCCGCAAGGACACGCTGGACGCTACCCTGTATATGGCCTGCCGTGACCCTCAGACCGGGGAGCTGATCCCCGGCTCCACCTCCTGCTCCATGTGCCGCAGACTGATCATCAACGCGGGCATCAAGCGGGTGGTCATCCGTGACACCCCCACCGACTATCGCGTAGTGGACGTGCAGAAGGAATGGATCGATGAGGACGACTCTCTGCCCGAGAACATGTAAAAAACAGCCCGACACATCCGTGTCGGTCTGTTTTGATGTAGTTAGGGGTTGGCAAGAGCGACAAATTACGATTTAATCGATCCGCAGGACGAAAGTTGCGGCCAAACCTTGACTTTTGTGGCCGGTATTTATACAATAAAGAATACTGCAAACAACATTCTTTTTATAAAGGACTGAAACGATATGGCAAAGGATACCAACAAAAAGCAGGTGGAGCAGATCACCGACATGGAGGTGGACTTCGCCCAGTGGTACACCGATGTGTGCAAAAAGGCGGAGCTGATCGACTATTCCTCCATTAAGGGCATGTTCATCTATCGTCCCTATGGCTATGCCATTTGGGAGAATATCCAGCGCACGCTGGACGATATGTTCAAGAAGACCGGACACGAGAACGTGTCCATGCCCATGCTGATCCCAGAGTCTCTGCTCCAGAAGGAGAAGGACCACGTGGAGGGCTTTGCCCCCGAGTGCGCCTGGGTCACTTACGGCGGCAGTGAGAAGCTGGAGGAGCGCTACTGCATCCGTCCCACCTCCGAGACCCTGTTCTGCGAGCATTTCAAGAATATCATCCACTCCCACCGCGACTTGCCCAAGAAGTATAACCAGTGGTGCTCCGTCCTGCGCTGGGAAAAGACCTCCCGCCCCTTCCTGCGCCACCGTGAGTTCCTGTGGCAGGAGGGCCACACCATGCACGCCACCGAGGAGGAGGCCCGTCAGGAGACCCAGCAGATGCTCAACGTCTATGCCGACTTCCTTGAGAATGTGCTGGCCATGCCCGTGGTCAAGGGCCGCAAGACCGACAAGGAGAAGTTCAACGGCGCCGAGGAGACCTATACCGTGGAGTGCATGATGCACGACAAGAAGGCCCTCCAGTCCGGCACCAGCCACTACTTTGGCGATGGCTTTGCCAAGGCTTTTGACATTACCTTCACCGGTAAGGACAACACCCTGCACCATCCCCACCAGACCAGCTGGGGTGTGTCCACCCGCATGATCGGCGGCATCATCATGACCCACGGCGACAATAACGGTCTGGTACTGCCTCCCCGTATCGCCCCCATTCAGGCCATGGTCATCCCTGTGGCCCAGCACAAGGAGGGCGTGCTGGATGCCGCCCGCTCCCTACTGGATCGCCTGACTGCCGCCGGTGTGCGCGCCAAGATGGACGACTCCGACCAGTCCATGGGCTGGAAGGCTGCCGAGTACGAGATGAAGGGTGTGCCTCTGCGCGTGGAGATCGGCCCCAAGGACATGGAGAAGGGCCAGTGCTGTATCTGCCGCCGGGACAACGGTGAGAAGGTGTTTGTGCCCCTTGATGAGCTGGAGGCCACCGTGGCCAAGCTGTTGGACGAGGTGCACGACGGTCTGTTTGCCCGTGCCAAGGCCAATTTGGAGAACAATACCCGTACCTGCCTGACTGTGGACGAGGTGAAAGAGTTTATCCAGACTCAGGGCGGCTTTGCCAAGACCATGTGGTGCGGCGAGCTTTCCTGCGAGCTGAAGATGAAGGAGGAGGCCGGTGTGTCCTCCCGCTGTATGCCTCTGGAGCAGGAGAAGGTATCCGACACCTGTGTGTGCTGCGGCAAGCCCGCAAAGCACATGATCTACTGGGGAGTAGCATATTAAACAGCAAGCCGAACCACTCCGCGGAGTGGGTCGGCTTTTATACCTATTGATATTTTCCCTGTTATCGGTTATAATGGGGTCACTTTGACAGGGGACAAGACACCTGTCCCCCGGTGATGCAACACCGTTGAGGAGGCGTCCGTAAGGATGAAAAACAAAACCAATCTGACCATGCTGTGCGACTACTACCAGCTGACCATGTCCAACGGCTATTTCCGGGCGGAGCTGGCCGACCGCATCTGCTACTTTGACATGTTCTACCGCTCCGTGCCCGATAAGGGTGGCTTCGCTATCGCGGCGGGCCTTGCTCAGGTGGTGGAGTACATTCAGGACCTGAAGTTTGACGAGGAGGACATTGAATACCTGCGCTCCAAGGGCTGTTTTGACGAGGGCTTTTTGGACTATCTGCGCAATTTCAAGTTCACCGGCGACATCTGGGCCGTGCCCGAGGGCACTCCCGTGTTCCCCAACGAGCCCATCATTACCGTGCGTGCTCCTGCCATTCAGGCCCAGTTTATCGAGACGTTCCTGCTGCTGACCATGAACCACCAGTGCCTCATCGCCACCAAGTCCAACCGCATCGTCCGGGCGGCGGAGGGACGGCCTGTGGCGGAGTTTGGCTCCCGCCGGGCACAGGGTGCGGACGGCGCCATTCTGGGCGCCAGAGCCAGCTATATCGCCGGCTGTGCCGCCACCGCCTGTACCATGGCCGACCAGTGGTATGGCGCGCCTGCTACCGGCACCATGGCCCACTCCTGGGTACAGATGTTCCCTGACGAGTATACGGCATTCAAGACCTACTGCAAGCTCTATCCCAACAATGCCACCCTGCTGGTGGACACCTATAACGTGCTCAAGTCCGGTGTGCCCAATGCCATCCGGGTATTCAAAGAAGAGGGTATCACCCGCTGCGGCATCCGTCTGGACAGCGGCGACTTGACGTACCTGTCCCAAAAGGCCCGGCAGATGCTGGACGAGGCTGGACTGACCGAGTGCAAGATCGTGGCCTCCAATGCGCTGGACGAGTATATTATCCGCGATCTGGTCCGTCAGGGTGCCCGTATCGACTCCTTCGGTGTGGGCGAGCGGCTCATTACCTCCCGGTCCGAGCCGGTGTTCGGCGGTGTATATAAGCTGGCCGCCATTGAGGACGAGCAGGGCAATATCATTCCCAAAATCAAGATCAGCGAGAATGCCGCCAAGATCACCACCCCCCACTTTAAGAAGGTGTACCGCATCTTCTCCAAGGACTCGGGCAAGGCGGAGGCGGATCTGATCTGCCTGCACGATGAGAAGCTCGACTTTACCAAGCCGCTGGAGCTGTTTGACCCGGATGCCACGTGGAAGCGCAAGACCTATACCGATTACGAGGCCAAAGAACTGCTTGTGCCTGTGTTCCAAAAGGGCGAACTGGTCTACCAGGTGCCCGACCTGCAGACCAGCCGTGCCTACTGCCAGCGGCAGGTGGATGCCCTGTGGGACGAGGTCAAGCGGTTTGAGAATCCCCACAACTATTACGTGGACCTGTCCCAGAAGCTGTGGGACATCAAGCACTCTCTGCTCAACCACCACGAACAGTAAACAAAATGCCATCCCCGTCGGGGATGCCATTTTTGTGCTTATTTGCCGCACTGGGCCAAAAACCACTGGAAAATGGCGGCGCCGTTTGCGGTGTCGGGCCGCAGGTGCGAGCCGGTCATGCGCTCGGGGTGGAACTGGACACCCAGAACGCTCTTGCCGGGCAGTTCCAAAGACTCGGCCACTCCGCTTTCGGAGCGGGCGGTGATGATTGCCCCTTGGCCGGGAATATCCACTGCCTGATGGTGGGCACTGTTGGCATGGAATAGGGGACCGTACAGGGGGTGCAGGACACTGCCCTCCTGCACCCGGACGGGATGTACCTTGTCGGCGGTGATCCTGCGGTGGAACAGGTTGAGTTCCTCCCCCAGATCCTGCACCAATGTGCCCCCCAGTGCCACGTTAAGGATCTGCATGCCACGGCAGATGCCCAGAATGGGCTTTCCGGCGGCTATGTAGGCGTTTACAAGGGCCAGCTCCGTCCGGTCCCGCTCTGGGTCGGGGGGCAGGGAGCCTTTGTCCGGCTGTCCGTACCGGGCGGGGTCTACGTCGCCGCCGCCGGTGAGCAGCAGGCCGTCAAAGGACAGGTCCATGTCCGGGCAATAGCGCACGACGGGCTCGCCGCCCGCGGCCCGGAGGGCGTTTTCGTAGTTCACAGCCGCGTCCGCCTTGGCGGTGGCGGCGGAAATAAGGATACGGGGCATGGTCAAGACTCCTTTCGGTTACTTGCTGGAGGTAAGATACCACAGCACCAAAGGATATGCAAGAGGGAATGAATGGGTGAATGCGCAGGTGGAGGCAGCGAGTTTTGCGGAGCAATAAAAAACCGGCCTTCTGGCCGGCGGCGCGGGTGCGCCGTAAAATCGTTTGCGGCGCAAACGATTTGCGCAGGGCGAATTCATTTCGCCCGAGCATTTCAATTCCCATGGGGTGAAGCGACCAAGGGGAGCGGAACCCAATAAAAAAACGACTTGTCGAAACAAGTCGTTTTTTTATTGGAGCGAGTGACGAGGCTCGAACTCGCTACCTCCACCTTGGCAAGGTGGCGCTCTACCAGATGAGCTACACTCGCAACAGCGAATTGTATTATAGCACGAATTTGGCTTGTGTCAAGGACTTTTTTGAAAATCTCCAAAAAACTTTTTAAAACGGGCCGCCGCTTGACGCGGCGGCCCGTTAGGCATGTGCGGTTTAGTAGCCCAGCTTCTCATCCACGATGACTACTTCGTAAGCCGCGCCGCCGGGGGCGGTCCACAGCACGGTCAGGGCGTGGCAGACGCGGTCGGGACTCTTGCAGTCAAAGCACTTGATCTCATCGCCCACGGCGCAGGGGGTCTGCTTGTTCAGTCGGCGGGCATTCAGAGGGGCGGCGGTGTTCCGGGCACGGAACAGGGCGGAGTCATAGTCTGGGGCAATCTTGTTGGAGCCGATGACGAAGTACACCTTCTTGTGACCGAACAGGGTCTCGGACACTCGGTTGCACACGCCGTCGATGTTAATGAGCTCGCCATTTTCCGACACACCGTTGACGGAGGACAGGTAGTATTCCGCCTGTGCCGCGTCGGCGGGGGAGTTGCCCTTCCAGTGCCAGAAGACGGTGTTGTGGGCGGACAGGGACTCGTACAGGCCCATATCGGCCAGAGTGGTGGAGCCGCCGAAGGCCACGGTGGTGCCGTCCATCTGATTGTTCAGGTAGTCGGCGGCCTCCTTTGCGGTGGCGAAGTGGGAGGTGGCATAGCCCTTTGCCTCCAGATTTTTGCGCAGCAGGTCGATGTTAGCCATATGTATTCCTCCTTCAGATTGATTACAGCAAGGTCATCTGCTCCTCGCCCCGATCCACGTCCTTGAGCAGCGCTCCGGCGATAGGCAGGGAGCGGGCGCGGTAGCGGGCGGCATTGACGATGTTGGTTTGGTCAAGAGGCTTGACGGATTCCAGCTTGTACTTGGGTTTTAGGGTCATGACGCCCACACCCTGGGTGGAGCGGGTGGACTTGGGGTTGAGGACGGCGGTGTGGAAGACAAGACAGCGGCCCTCGGTGGACTGGACGGCCAGTTCCAGATCTTCCTTGAGCAGGAAGGCGCACACCAGCGGGGACTTGTCGCTGTACGCGCCGGTGAGCTTTTTGCGCCGGGTCTGGGTCTGATAGGCGGCCAGCTCCACCCGGGCGGCCTTGCCGTTTTCAAAGAAGAACAGCACGTGGCCGGAATAGTCTCCGGGCAGGCAGGCCCACAGGGCCTTTTCATCGGCCTCCATACCCAGCTTGGTGGGCAGGTAGTCGCCCAAGACGCTTGCCTTGGTGTCGTCAAAGTCGCTCAGCCGGGCCTTGTAGCACTGCTGTTTGTCGGTGAACACCATGATCTCGTCCCGGTTGGTGGCCTCCCACTGCTGGGCGGGGCCGTCACCCTCCTTGTACTTCTGCTCGGAGCTCATGCGCAGAGACAGGGGGGTGATCTTTTTGAAGTAGCCCTCCCGGGACAGGAACAGGTGGACGGGATAGTCGGGCACCTCGGGCTCGGCCTCCAGAATCTCCTCCACCTCGTGCTCGTAGATGATGTCCGTGCGCCGGGGGGAGGCGAATTTCTTTTTCACGTCCTCCAGCTCGCCGATGATGAGCTTCTGGATGCGCTTGGGGCTGTTGACGATGTCCTGCAGGTCGGCGATCTCGTCCTCCAGCGCGGCGGTCTCCTCCACGCGCTTGAGGATGTATTCCTTGTTGATGTTGCGCAGACGGATGTCGGCCACGTATTCGGCCTGGATCTGGTCGATGCCGAAGCCGATCATCAGGTTGGGGATGACCTCCGCGTCCTCCTCGGTGTCCCGGATGATCTTGATGGCCCGGTCAATGTCCAGCAGGATGCGCTTCAGGCCCTTGAGCAGATGGAGCTTATCCTGCTTTTTCTTCATGGCGAAGTAGGTGCGCCGGCGCACACCGTCCATGCGCCATGCGGTCCACTCCTCCAAAATTTCGCCCACACCCATCACTCTGGGCATGCCGGCGATGAGGATGTTGAAGTTACAGGAGAAGGAGTCCATCAGGGGGGTGTACTTGAACAGCCGGGCCATGAGCTTGTTCGGGTCAGTGCCTCGCTTCAGGTCAATGGTCAGCTTCAGACCGGACAGGTCGGTCTCATCGCGCATGTCGGCGATCTCCTTCACCTTGCCCGCTTTGATGAGCTCAGCGACCTTGTCGATAATGGCCTCGGCGGTGGTGGTGTAGGGGATCTCGTAGATCTCAATGAGGTTTTCCGACTTCACGTAGCGCCACTTGGCCCGCACCCGGAAGGAGCCGCGACCCGTCTTATACACCTCGCTCAGGGCGGCCGTGTCATAGAGCAGCTCGCCGCCGGTGGGGAAGTCGGGGGCCTTCAGGGTGGTCATAATGTCGTGGTCAGGATTTTTCAGATATGCGATGGTGGTGTCGCACACTTCCTCCAGATTGAAGCCGCACAGGTTGCTGGCCATGCCCACGGCGATGCCCTGGTTGGCGCTGACCAGCACGTTTGGGAAGGTAGTGGGAAGCAGGGACGGCTCCTGCATGGAACCGTCGTAGTTGTCCGCAAAGTCCACCGCGTCCTGGTCGATATCCCGGAAGAACTCGGCGGTGATGGCGTCCAGCTTGGCCTCGGTATATCGGGGTGCGGCCCAAGCCATGTCACGGGAGTAGACCTTACCAAAGTTGCCCTTGGAGTCCACCAGCGGATGGAGCAGGGCGCCGTAGCCCCGGCTCAGTCGCACCATGGTGTCGTAGATGGCCGCGTCACCGTGGGGGTTGAGCTTCATGGTCTGGCCCACGATGTTGGCGCTCTTGGTGCGCGCGCCGCCCAACAGCTTCATCTGGTACATGGTATACAGCAGTTTGCGGTGGCTGGGCTTGAAGCCGTCGATCTCCGGGATGGCGCGGGAGACGATGACGGACATGGCATAGGGCATATAGTTCAGCTCCAGCGTCTGGGTGATGGGCTGTTCCAGCACCTCGGGCCGCAGGCCCATGACGTTGGGGTTGTTTGCGCGTTTGGGTGCCGTTTCCGGCGCTTTCTTTTTGGCCAAAGCGATCAGTCCTTACTCGTTCAAATCTCGGTTGCGTGTTGTTGGACAATGGAATGTTCCGTCAGGAGATGTCGGCCAGTTCCAGATACTTATATCCGTTTTCCGCAATGTGGTTTTTGCGGCCCTGCAGGTCGTCCCCCAGCAGCAGGTCAAAGACCTGTGCCGTGGCCTCCACATCCTCTGGCATGACCTTGATGAGCCGGCGGGTCTCGGGATTCATGGTGGTCAGCCACATCATGTCCGGGTCGTTCTCGCCCAGACCCTTGGAGCGGTTGATGGTGCACTTCTTGCCCGCAAGCTCCCCGTTGACGATGTCGTTTTTCTCCTTGTCGGAGTAGGCGAACCAAGTTTTTTCCTTGTAGATGATCTCGTACAGGGGGGATTCGGCGATATACACGTAGCCCTCGTTGATGAGGGTGGGGGTGAGGCGGTAGAGCATGGTCAAGATCAGAGTGCGGATCTGGAAGCCGTCCACGTCGGCATCGGTACAGATGACGATCTTGTTCCAGCGCAGGTTGGAAAGGTCAAAGGCGGACAGGTCCTTGGCCCGCTTCTCGCTGACCTCCACACCGCAGCCCAGTACCCGGATCAGGTCGGTGATGATCTCACTTTTGAAGATGCGGGCATAGTCGGCTTTCAGGCAGTTGAGGATCTTGCCACGCACGGGCATGATGCCCTGATATTCCGCGTCACGGCTGAGCTTGACGCTGCCCAAGGCCGAGTCACCCTCCACGATATACAGCTCCCGCCGCTCCACGTCCTTGGTGCGGCAGTCCACGAACTTCTGCACCCGGTTGGAGATATCCATGGAGCCGGTGAGCTTTTTCTTGATGTTCAGGCGCTGCTTTTCCGCGGACTCGCGGGAGCGCTTGTTGATGAGCACCTGCTCGCCGATCTTTTGGGCGTCCATGGGGTTTTCGATGAAATAAACTTCCAGCTGAGATTTGAGGAAGTCGGTCATGGCCTCCTGAACGAACTTGTTGGTGATGGACTTTTTGGTCTGGTTTTCGTAGCTGGTCTGGGTGGAAAAGTTGTTGCTCACCAGCACCAGACAGTCCTGCACGTCGTTCCAGGTGACCTTGCTCTCCGTCTTTTGGTACTTGCCCTGCTGACGCAGCCAGCCATCAATGGCGGAGACAAAGGCGGATTTCATGGCTTTTTCCGGGGAGCCGCCATGCTCCAGCCAGGAGGAGTTGTGATAGTGCTCGATCACATTCACCGTATTGGAGAAGCAGAAGGATACGGACAGCTTGACCTTATACTCCGGCTTGTCCTCCCGGTCGCGGCCCTTGCGCTCGGTCTGCCAGAAAACGGGCAGGGTAAGGGAGCTTTCTCCCGCCAGCTCGGTCACGTAGTCCACAATGCCGTTTTCATATTTGAATTCGGTGGTCTCGAACTTGCCGCCCACCTGATTGCGGAATACAAAGGTGATGCCGGCATTGACCACGGCCTGCCGCTTGATGACGTCGGTGAAGTACTCCACGGGGATGTCGATGTCGGTAAAGACCTCCAGATCGGGTTTCCAGCGGAACTTGGAGCCGGTCCTTTTGCCGGACCACGGCTCTTTTTTCAGGCCACCGATGTTCTCGCCCTTTTCAAAGTGGAGGGTGTACTCAAAGCCGTCCCGATGGATGACCGCGTCAAAGAACTCCGAGGCATACTGGGTGGCGCAGGAGCCCAGACCGTTCAGACCCAGAGAGTACTCGTAGTTGTCGCCGTCGCCGCCGTACTTGCCGCCGGCATACAGCTCGCAGAATACCAGCTCCCAGTTGAACTTTTGCTCCTTCTCGTTCCAGTCCACGGGACAGCCGCGGCCGAAGTCCTCCACCTCGATGGATTTGTCGGCATAGCGGGTAACGGTGATGAGGTTGCCGTGGCCCTCGCGGGCCTCGTCGATGGCGTTGGACAGGATCTCGAAAACGGCATGTTCGCAGCCCTCCAGCCCGTCAGAGCCGAAAATGACACCCGGGCGCTTGCGTACCCGGTCCGCACCCTTCAGGGAGGAGATGGACTCGTTGCCGTAGCTTGTTTTCTTCTGTGCCATAAAGAGGATACCTCGCTCGTTCAGAAGTAATAATAATACAGAATAATGATACCGCATTTTGTGGGCAAAAGTCAAGATAGACCAAAGATATTGGGCATTATGTCCGGAAAAACGGGATCAAGACATAAAAAAGCCCCCGCAGGCCAAAACTGTAGGGGAAAGGGGCGGTCATGTGGCGGATTTTGCGGTGTTGGAGTGTGGTGAGGCACTGGCCCGGCAGCTGGTGGCCCGATTTGGCCCGGCGGTTGGGACGGACCGGAAACCGGGACTGCTGGTAATCGGGCCGGGGGTGACGGTCCTGCCCGGACCGCTGGTGTGTGGGACGGTGCTGCTGCCGGGCAGCGCAAGCGGGTTGCTGGAACGGATCAGCGCGAAAAGCGCGGTGAGCTATGGACTGTCCGGACGGGATACCATTACCCTGTCCAGCCGCCGGGGAAGTCGGCTGTGGGTGGCAGTGCAGCGGGAACTGGTGCGGCTGGACGGTTTGGTGCTGGAACGGCAGGAGCTGGCGGTGGAGATGGAAGAGGGAATGGATACTCTGCATGCCCTTGCCCTGACGGGGGCTCGGCTGCTACTGGGGCAATAAACGACCGCCCTGTGCGCAGACACAGGGCGGTCGAGACTGGCGAAAAAGTGACAAAGCCACTTTTTCGAGAAGGCTGCGGTCTGCTGCAGCGCACTCGCTGTCCGCCCAAGGCGGACAGTTCGCACGTTTGCAGACCGAGAAGTGTTTTCTCCAACGCACATGTCGCCGGAGAAAACTGATTTGATTTTTTCGCGCCTGCGGGCGCGAACTCTGCGAGGCGCTTTTGACAAGCTGAATCGCCCTGTGCGCAGACACAGGGCGATCGAATTTTTTATCGTTTGTTGGAATGCCGCCAGATCTTCTGTTTGTCGGCCAGAGCGATCAGCTCATCCCGGAAGTTGGGATGGGCGATGGACACCAGCAGCTCCGCACGCTCCCACGTGGTGCGGCCGATGAGGTTGACCGCGCCGTATTCCGTGACCACGAAGTAGGTCTGGCTTCTGGGGTCGGTGACGATGTCCCCGTGGAAATGCGGGGCGATGTTGGAATGAAGCTGTCCGTCCTTGTCCGTAAAGGTGGAGTTCAGGCAGATAAAGCTCTTGCCGCCCTTGGACATGGACGCGCCGGTGAGAAAGTCCAGCTGGCCGCCGGTGCCGCTGATGTGGCGCAGGGCGGAGCTTTCGGCGGTGACCTGACCGAACAGGTCCACGCTGATACAGCTGTTGATGGAGATCATGTTGTCGTGGCTGGCGATGGTGTGGGGGGAGTTGACATACTCCAGCGGGCAGATCATCACACCGGGGTTCTGGTCCAGCCAGTCGTACAGGCGGCGGGAGCCAAAGGCGATGCCGGTGACGCCCTTGCCCCGATGGATGGTCTTTTTGGTGTTGGTCAGCTTGCCCGCCTCGTACAGGTCTACATAGGCATCCGAGCACAGCTCCGTGTGCATGCCCAGATCACGCACGTCGGACTGGGCCAGACGGGAACCCACCACACCGGGGATGCCGCCGATGCCCAGCTGAAGGGTGGCGCCGTCCTGAATGTAGGGCAGGATGTGCTCGGCAATGCGGATGTCCTCCGGCGCGGGAGCGGCAGGGGGGATCTCCATCAGGGGAGCGTGCTCGCCCTCCACCACAAAGTCCACGTCGGAGATATGGATGACCTCGTCAAAGCCGCCCAAAATACGGGGCAGATTCTCGTTGACCTCCACGATGACCACGTCGGCCTTTTCCAGGATCCCCCGGGCCACACCGGTGGAGCAGGACAGGTTGAAGTAGCCGTGCTTGTCCATGGGAGTGACGCACATCATGGCCACGTTAACGGTGAGGAAGTGGCGGTAGTAGGGGACCACATCACGGAACACCATGGGGATAAAGTTGCACAGACCCTCGTCACACAGCTTGCGCTCGTAGGGGGAGCAGTGCCAGCTGTTGTAGATGAAGTGCTCACGGGTAGGGTCGCACTCCGCTGTGCGGATGGGGCCGAAGATCAGGTTGCCGCGGATCTTTACGTCGGTCAGCTCGTCCCGGCGGGCGGCAAGGGCCGCGTCCAGCAGAACGGGGAAGCCCATGGCGGTGGTGTAGTCCACCCAGTCGCCGCTTTTGATCACCTGCACCGCCTGCTCCGGGGTGCGCAGCTTGGCGCGATATTTCTCCTGTACGGTCATACCGACCCCTCCCGATACATAGTTAGGTTCTGTTTTTAGTTTAACCAGAAATTTCCGTCCAGTCAAGATACTGCGCTGGACATGGGAGGTAAATTTGACTATAATATTGAGGTAATAAATCCGCTTTCGGAAAGGAACGGTATTGATATGAACGAAATGATTTTGCTCAAGCTGGGCGAGATGGTGCTCAAGGGGCTCAACCGCCGCAGCTTTGAGGACAAGCTGCAGGCCAACCTCCACCGCCGGCTGCACCCCTTTGGGCAGTTCCGGGTCTATACCCGCCAGTCCACCACCTATGTGGAGCCCATGAATGAGGAGTGCGACGTGTACGGGGCTTTTGAGGCCATCAAAAAGGTGTTCGGCATCGTGGGTGTATCCCTTGCCCGGCCCTGTGAGAAGGACAAGGATGCCATTTTGAACACGGCCAAGGAGTTTTTGGACGACAAGCTGCGCGCCGTCCGCACCTTTAAGGTGGAGACCAAGCGTGCCGACAAGACCTTTCCCATGAACTCCATCCAGCTCAGCCAGTACGTGGGCGGCGAGCTGCACGAGGCATATGACAATCTGGAAGTGGACGTCCATAATCCAGAACTCACTGTCCATGTGGAGGTGCGCGACTATGCCGCCTACGTTCATGCCGACGCAGAGCCCGGTGCGGGAGGACTGCCCGTGGGCATCAACGGACGGGCGGTGTCTCTGCTGTCCGGCGGCATCGATTCCCCTGTGTCCAGCTACATGATCGCAAAGCGCGGTGTGGCGCTGGATATGGTGCACTTCTTCTCCTATCCCTACACGTCTCCCGAGGCCAAAGAAAAGGTCATTGAGCTGGCCCGGCTGCTCACCGCTTACTGCGGGCGGCTCACCCTGCATATCGTGCCCTTTACCGCCATTCAGGAGGAGTTGCGGCGCTCCTGCCCGGAGGAGCTGTTTACCGTGGTCATGCGGAGGTTTATGATGCGCATTGCCCAGGAGGTGGCCAAGCGGTGCGGAGCAAAGGCTCTTGTCACCGGTGAATGTCTGGGGCAGGTGGCCAGCCAGACCATGGAGGCCATGGCCTGTACCGGCGCGGTGGTAGACCTGCCCATCCTGCGTCCCTGTATCGGCATGGACAAGGAGGAGATCGTGCAGATCTCCCGAAAAATCGGCACCTACGACACCTCCATCCTGCCCTATGAGGACTGCTGTACCGTCTTTACCCCCCGGCATCCCCGCCTGCGGCCCACCATCGGCGAGATGCAGTATGCCGAGGAAAAGCTGGACATTGAAGCGCTGGTGGCCGAGGCTGTGGCCGGAATTGAGCGGGTGCAGCTGTGATAAAAGTTGTTTTGTGGGATATTGACGGCACGCTGCTGTCCTTCAAACTGGCGGAGCGTGCGGCCATCCGTGCTTGCTTTGCGAAATTTGGACTGGGCGAGCTTACCGACGAAATGCTGGCTGAGTATTCCGCCATCAACGCTTCCTACTGGAAGCGGCTGGAGCTGGGCGAGCTGACCAAGCAGCAGGTGCTGCGGGGTCGGTTCGAGGAGTTTTTTGCCGCGCACGGACTGGACACCGGCTGCGTGGACGACTTCAACGCGGAGTATCAGGTGCGGCTGGGCGAAACGGTGGTTTTTAACGACAACGGCAAGGAATTGGTGGAGCGCTTGCGGGGCAAGGTGAAGCAGTATGCTGTCACCAACGGCACGCTGGTTGCCCAGCGGGGCAAGCTGAAAAATTCCGGGCTGGACCTGCTGCTGGACGATGTGTTCATCTCCGATGTGGTGGGGGTAGAAAAGCCGGGCAAGGGCTTTTTTGATGCCGTGTTCGCCGCCATCGGTGACTATGAAAAGGACGAGGTGCTCATTGTGGGCGACTCGCTCACCAGCGACATTCAAGGCGGCAACAATGCCGGCATCCTGTGCGGCTGGTATAATCCCGGTGGTGAGCCTGTCCCCGAGGGGCTGCGGGTGGACTATGACATCCGCGACCTGAACGCAGTGGAGATCATTTTGGATTTGGAGGGGTAATGATGTCCCATACAGTAGAGATCCTGTCCGTGGGTACCGAGCTGCTGCTTGGCAGCATCGCCAATACGGATGCGCAGATGCTCTCTCAGGGATTGAGCGAGCTGGGCCTGAACGTCTACTGGCACACCGTTGTGGGCGATAACCCAAACCGGGCCCGGGAGGCAGTGGCGCTGGCCAAGAGCCGGGCGGATATCATCATCACCACCGGAGGACTTGGCCCTACCTGTGACGACCTGACCAAAAACGTGCTGGCAGAGGCCTTTGGCAAGGAACTTGTGTTCCACGAGCCCTCCGCTCAGCGCATCCGCGGCTATTTTGAGCGCACCAAGCGGCCGATGCCCGAGAGCAATATGCAGCAGGCCATGCTGCCCGAGGGCTGCACTGTGCTGGACAACGACTGGGGCACTGCCCCCGGCTGCGCCTTTGAGGCTGGCGGGGTGCATGTGATCATGCTGCCCGGGCCACCCAGTGAGTGCCGGCCTATGTTCCACTACCGGGCCAAACCCTATCTGCTGTCCCTGTCCGAAGGAGTCATTGCCTCTCATACTCTGAAGCTGTTTGGCATCGGAGAGTCGGCCATGGAGGAGCAGCTGCGTGCCCAGATGAACGAAATGACCAACCCCACTTTGGCCCCCTATGCCAAGGAGGGAGAGTGTGAATTGCGGGTCACCGCCAAAGCGGCCAATGACGCTGCGGCGCAGGAGCTGCTCAAGCCCACCGTGGAGCAGATCAAGCAGCTGTTCGGCAGCAAGGTGTACGGCGTGGACGTGACCAGCCTTGAGCAGGTGGTGCAGACCTCGCTGGAAGAAAAGGGCATGACCATTGGTGTGGCGGAGAGCATCACCGGCGGTCTGCTTGCCAAGCGGCTGACCGACCTGCCCGGTGTGTCCCGGGTATTCAAGGGCGGCATCGTGTCCTATACCAACGAGGTCAAGCAGAATGTGCTGGGCGTGCCCCAAGACATGCTGGAGGAGCATGGCGCGGTATCCGCTCCTGTGGCGCAGGCCATGGCAGAGGGCGCACGCAGAGTGCTTGGGGTGGACGTTGCCCTGTCCGCTACCGGAGTTGCCGGACCGGACAAAGATGACCGGGGCAACGAGGTGGGTACCGCCTTTGTGGCTATCGCCACGGCGCAGGGCAGTTATGTGCGCGCCCTGAATCTGGGTAACCGCCCCATGCGGGAGCGGCTGCGCACACAGACCGCCCACCATGCCTTCGATCTGGCCCGGCGGTATCTGTCCGGCCTTTCTTATGAGGGCTGACAAAAATTTTGCGCTTTAATGCAAAAAAGTGCATTTTGACTGTTGCAATTCCATTTTGATGAGAGTATAATGACCCTATCTTTTCTGTGAGGTGTGCCTGATGAAGCACAATACCGTCACAACTGCATCTGCGTTCTTTACCTATGGCTGGGCTCGATTTATGGGCACCGGCTATTTTGCCATGGCAAAAAAGGATAAGCGATGAGTGTCCGCCGTCTCTGGCGGGATAAGATACCAACGTAGTTTTTGGGCGCTCATTGACAAGATCAATGAGCGCTCTTTTATTTGCCTTGCTACACAGGAAAGGATCTGAGGATATGGTTATAATTATGAAGCCCGGCACCAGTCAGGAGGCCATCCATGCGCTGGTAGAAAAACTGGAGAGACAGGAAAAGGTGCAGGTGGGTATTACCCACGGTGTGGGCTGTTCCATTCTGGGTCTGGTGGGCGACACCGTACATCTGGACATCCATAAGCTGGAGATGGAGCCCAATGTGGAACGCGTCATGCGCGTGCAGGAGCCCTATAAAAAGGCCAACCGCAAGTTCCACCCCGAGGACAGCGTCATCACCGCCGGAGGAGTCGCTGTGGGTGGCGGCAATTTCACCGTGATGGCTGGTCCCTGCTCGGTGGAGAGCGAGGAACAGATCATTGAGGTGGCCCGGGACGTGAAAGCGTCCGGTGCGGCTATGCTGCGCGGCGGCGCGTTCAAGCCCCGTACGTCTCCCTACTCTTTTCAGGGTATGGGGGTGGATGGTTTGGACCTGCTGCTGGAGGCCAAGCAGGAGACCGGACTGCCGGTCGTCACCGAGATCATGAGCCCCAAGTATTGTGAGATATTTGAAGAAAAAGTGGATCTGGTGCAGGTGGGCGCGCGGAACATGCAGAACTTCGACCTTTTGAAAGAAGTGGGCAAAATGTCCAAGCCCATCCTGCTCAAGCGCGGTTTGTCCAACACCTACGAGGAGTGGATCATGTCTGCAGAGTATATCATGGCCGCTGGCAACGAGAACGTGATTTTGTGTGAGCGGGGCATCCGTACCTTTGAGACTCAGACCCGCAATACCCTTGACGTGTCCGCGATCCCGGCGATCAAGCGCATGAGCCACCTGCCCATTGTGGTGGATCCCTCTCATTCCGGTGGATACCACTGGTTGGTGGAGCCGCCGGCGATGGCAGCCATCGCCGCCGGGGCGGATGGACTGATCGTGGAGGTGCACAACGACCCTGCGCATGCGCTGTGTGACGGTCAGCAGTCCCTGACTCCGGAAAAGTTCCGCCATTTGATGGATAAGTCTGCCGCGCTGGTGGAGCTGATGGGGAAAACGTTTGTGAAATAAGGTGTTTGTAATGACAACGCTTACCGTGGCCCTGCCGGGTCGGGAATATGATATTTTAATTGAAAAAGGCCTTCTTGCCCGGGCGGGGGAACACTGCCGTGCCGTGCTGCCCGGTGCCCGCCGCCTTGCGGTGGTCACAGACAGCAATGTGGGCCCCCTGTATCTGGAGCGGGTTATCAACAGTTTGGAAGGGGCAGGGTTTGCGGTCAAGGGAATCACCGTTCCCGCCGGAGAGAACTCCAAAAGCCTTGAGATGCTGGGCTACCTCTATGATGAGATGCTGTCTTTCGGCCTGAGCCGCACAGATGCGGTGGTGGCGCTGGGCGGCGGTGTGGTGGGTGACCTTGCGGGCTTTGCCGCGGCCACCCTGCTGCGAGGAGTGGCCTTCATTCAGATGCCCACCACCCTTCTTGCGCAGGTGGATTCCTCCGTGGGCGGCAAGGTGGCCATTGACCTGCCCGGGGGCAAAAATCTGGCCGGGGCATTCTGGCAGCCCAAGCTGGTGCTGATGGACCCGGAATGTCTGAACACCCTGAGCGATAAGACTTTTTCCGACGGCATGGCGGAGGTCATTAAGTACGGCTGTATCCGGGACAGAGCGTTTTTTGAGTTCCTGAGCCGGTGCGCGGGCCGTGCCGGGGTTATGGAACAGATAGAGCGGGTGCTCTACACCTGCTGCGACATCAAACGGCAGGTGGTGCTGGCAGATGAGCGGGACACCGGCCTGCGCATGATTCTGAATTTTGGTCACACGGTGGGCCATGCATTTGAGCTGGCCGGCCATTATAAGGACTGGACCCACGGCCAGGCTGTGGCTGCCGGAATGGTGTGGGCGGTCCGGTTGGGAGAAAAACTGGGCGTTACCCCTGCCGGGACGCAGGATGCTATCCGCGCGATGCTGAAGCAATACGATTTGCCTGTGCACATTCCCTGCCCGTGGCAGACCATGGTGGAGGCCGTTGGCTTGGACAAGAAGCGGGCCGAGGGCGGCATCTCCTTCGTGCTGCTGAACGAGCTGGGTCGGGCCGAATCGAAGAAAATGAAAACGGACCAGCTGTTGGACGAACTGAAACGGCTGCATGAGGAAGCAGTATGAATATTACCATCCGACCAACTTTGCTGAACGGCGGTATTATGCCGCCCTCATCCAAGTCTCAGGGGCATCGGGCGGTCATTGCCGCAGCCCTCGCCGGAGGAGTGAGCACCCTGCGCCGGCTGGCCGGGTCGCAGGACATTGATGCCACCCTAAGCTGCATGGCCGCCATGGGGGCGGGCGTGGAGCAGACGGGAGAGAGTGTGGTGCGCGTCCACGGCTTGGGCAACTCCATCCCACAGAAGGATGAGCACCTTGTTCGGTTTGACTGCGGCGAGTCCGGCTCCACCCTGCGCTTTCTCATCCCGGTGGTTCTGGCTGTGGTGGGAGGCGGCAGCTTTACCGGACGGGGGCGGCTCATGGAGCGGCCCCAGCAGCCCTATTTCGATATTTTTGAGGAAAAGGGCATCTTTTACGAACAAAAAGACGGTGTACTTACGGTGAAAGGAGCGTTGAAGCCCGGTGCGTATCGACTGCCCGGCAACGTGTCCAGCCAGTTTGTCACTGGCCTTTTATATGCGCTGCCCCTGCTGGAGGGGGACAGTGAAATCGTGCTGACTACCCCGTTGGAATCGGAGGGGTATGTAGACATGACGCTGGAGACGCTGGAGCAGTTCGGGATTCGGGTGCAGCGACAGGAGAATCGCTTTTTCATTCCCGGTGGACAGCACTATCAAAGCCGGGATATGAAAATCGAAGCTGACTGGTCTCAGGCGGCGTTTTGGTATGCGGCCAACGCGCTGGGCTGCCGGGTGGATATTCAAGGTATGAATGATGCGTCCAAACAGGGGGACAGGGTGGTGGAGCAGTATTGCACCAAGCTGGCTGTGTCCGGCGATGTGGAGCTGGATGTGTCCCAGTGTCCCGACCTTGTGCCCGCGCTGGCGGCCATGGCCGCGGTGCGGCAGGGGACGACGCATATTACTAACGCGGCCCGGCTGCGCATCAAGGAGAGTGACCGCCTTACGGCCGTTACCCGTGCGCTGAACGGACTGGGCGCGGACGTGACGGAACTGGCCGACGGCCTTGTCATCGTGGGCCGGAACGGACTTGCGGGCGGTGCTGAAGTGGACAGCTGCAACGACCACCGCATCGCCATGATGACGGCGGTTGCCGCGGTGCGGTGTGAACGGCCTGTTACCGTGCTGGATGCGCAATGTGTAGCAAAGTCCTATCCCGGCTTTTGGGAAGATTATGAGAAACTGGGCGGAAAAATCGCCCGGAGGTGACTGTGATGAAGTACAGTGTTTTTGGAGAGTCTCACGGCCCTGCCATCGGTGTGGTGCTGGAGGGTGTGCCCGCGGGACTTGAACTGGATATGGCTGCCGTTCAAAAGGAGATGGACCGCCGCCGTCCGGGGAAAGACGGGGTGTCCACCGCCCGGAAGGAAACGGATGTGCCGAAGATTTTGTCCGGCGTGTTTGAAGGCAAGACCACCGGAACGCCCCTGTGCGCCGTGATGGAAAACGCGGACCAGCATTCCGGGGACTATGAGAAAACCAAGGATCTGGCCCGGCCCGGTCATGCGGACTGGCCTGCCCATGTGCGCTACGAGGGCTGCAACGACTATCGGGGCGGCGGTCACTTCTCCGGGCGGCTCACCGCGCCGCTGGTCTTTGCGGGCGCGGTGGCCAAGCAGCTGTTGGCCCGAAAGGGAATCAAAATCGGTGCGCATATCAGCTGCATTTACGGCATCAACGATGCGGTGGCGGAGGATATGGACAGTCTGCTTGCCGTAGCGGATAAGGAGTTTCCTGTGTTGGACGATGCCCGCGGCGAAGAAATGCGGCAGGCCATTCTGGAAGCCAAGCAGGAGCAGGACAGTGTGGGCGGCAGCATCGAATGCATGGTGTTTGGCCTGCCTGTCGGTGTGGGCTCCCCTGATTTCGGACTGAATGTGGAGGGGATATTCTCTCAGCATTTGTTCGCCGTTCCGGCGGTGAAGGCGGTGGCCTTCGGGGCCGGAACGGCCTTTTCCCTGATGCGCGGCTCGGAGGCAAACGACCCCCTCTATGTAGACGACGATAGCACGGTGAAGGCCGAGCAGAACAATGCCGGCGGCATCAACGGCGGCATCACCAACGGCATGCCCGTGGTCTTTGAAGTGACTATGCGGCCCACCCCCTCCATTGCGCGCACTCAATTTACCGTGGACATGGCGAAAATGGAGAATGCCCAGCTGGAGCTGCAGGGCAGACATGACCCCTGCGTGGTCCATCGGGCGGTGCCTGTGATCGAGGCCGCTGCCGCGTTGGCTACCTGCCAGCTGCTGGGTATCGGGTAAAAGAGGTGTTGGCTGTGGAAGAACTGAAAGAATACCGGGACCGGATCGACGCCATCGACCGGCAGATGGCCGACCTGTTCCAGCAGCGCATGGACGTGGTGGAGCAGATTGGACGGTATAAGCTGGAGCGGAATATGCCCGTTCTGGATGCCAAGCGGGAACGGGAGGTGCTGGCGGCCAAAAAGACGCTGGCCCGGGATGAGGGGACGGCGGCAGATCTTGCCGCGTTCTTTGAGGAAATTATGGCCATCAGCCGCCGCCGCCAGCGCAAGCTGGTGCGTGAGCAGGGGGAAGCACCCGGCTATACGCACTGTAAAAAGGACATGGCCGCCGCGCGCGCGCCTATCGCAAATCCTAAGGTGGCCTATCAGGGTGTGGCCGGGGCTTACAGCGAGATGGCCTGCATCAACTTTTTCGGCAGCGCGTCGGAAAACGTGGGGCTGGAGCAGTTTGAGGATGTGTTTGAAGCACTGAAGAATGGGGAGGCAGACTACGCTGTGCTGCCCATTGAAAACAGTACCAGCGGCGCAATCCGTCAGGTCTATGACCTGATGACCCAATATGAATGTTCCATCGTAGGGGAGACCACCGTTAAGGTGGAGCACTGCCTTATGGCCCCCAAGGGCGCCAGCCTTGAAACCATTACCCATGTGTACTCCCACGAGCAGGGGCTGTTCCAGTCGGACCGCTTTCTCAATGCCCACCCCGGCTGGGTGCAGGTGCCCTGTGCCGACACCGCCGGAGCGGGGCAGTACGTGGCACAGACCGGGGACGTGAGCAAGGCGGCCATCTGCTCGGAGCGGGCGGCGGAGCTTTACGGCTTGGAAATTCTGGTGCGCGGCACCAATCACAATGCCAATAACACCACCCGCTTTGTGGTGGTCAGCCCGGTCATGGAGCTGCGTCCGGGCGCGGATAAGATCAGTGTGGTGTTCTCCCTGCCCCATGAAGCGGGCAGCCTGCACCGCATCATGACCATTTTTGCCGTCAACGGCCTGAACATGACCAAGTTGGAGTCCCGGCCCATGCCCGGCCGCAGCTGGGAGTATATGTTCTTTCTGGAGTTCACGGGCAGCCTGAATGCGCCGGAGATGGACGGCATCCTGCGGGAGCTTTCCCAGACGGCGGCGGATTTCCGTGTGCTGGGCAACTTTGTATCTAACCTGTGAGGGCACAGCAATGAAGAAAAATATTGTACTCATCGGCATGCCAGGCTGCGGAAAGAGCTCTGTGGGACGGGAGCTGTCTGCCCTGCTGCACATGATTCTGGTGGATACCGACCAAATGGTGGAGCAGGCCGCCGATTGCACCATTGCGGATATTTTTGCAGCCGAGGGCGAAGCGAGCTTCCGTGACAGGGAGACTGCCGCCGTTCGTCGGGCGGCGCAGATGAGCGGAGTGGTCATCGCCACCGGCGGCGGAGTGGTGCTGCGGGAAGAGAATATGGAGGCACTGGCGAAAACGGGTGTGATCTTCTTCCGGGACCGTGACCTTGCGGATATTTTGGGCGAGGACCTGAGCGAGCGGCCCTTGCTGAAGGGCAATGCCGCACGGATATATGAGCTGTACGACCAGCGCATCCACCTGTACCGCAAGTATGCCCACCACACCATTTCTCACACCAATACGGCCGGGGAGGCGGCTTTGCGCATTGCCGCCCTGTACGAGAAGGAGTGCAAGCAATGAAGTTTCTTATCATCAACGGCCCCAACCTGAACCTGCTGGGCAAGCGGGAGCCGGAGATCTACGGCGATCAGAGCTATGAGGCTCTGTGTCGGATGATACGGGAGCACGCACGGCAAAAGGATTCCACCGCCGACATCTTCCAGTCCAACCACGAGGGGGCTATCATCGACACTATTCACCAAGCGGATGGTGTGTACGATGCCATCATCATCAACCCTGCTGCCTATACCCATTACAGCTATGCCATTCTGGACGCGCTGAAGGCGGTGGATGTCCCGGCCTATGAGGTGCATATTTCCCAAATCGACCGGCGGGAGAGCTTCCGGGCGGTTTCCGTTACCGCGCCTGCCTGCGTAGGCCAGCTGTACGGGCATGGTTTTGACGGTTATCTCATGGCTATGGACTACTTTCTGGAGGGCGGAAAATGAGGAAGCTGTGTGTCATCGGCGACCCCATTGAACACTCTGTGTCTCCCGTCATCCAGAATGCCATGATCCAAGCGGCCGGGCTGGACTGTGTCTATGATGCCCGGCGGGTAGCCGGAGACGATACAGCCGCTTGGCTGAAGCAGGCTGTGGCGGAGGGGTATGTTGGGTTTAATGCTACCATGCCCCACAAGGAGAATTTGGTGGAGTTAGCAGATGAATTGTCTGCGGATGCGGCCCGGTTTGGCTCGGTCAATACCGTCTGCCTGAAAAACGGAAGGGTGTACGGCCACAACACCGATGGAGCGGGCTTCCTTCAGGGCCTTCGTCAGGCGGATATGGACCCGGCGGGCAAGAACGTTCTGGTCCTTGGTGCGGGGGGAGCCGCCAAAGCGGTGGTATCCAAGCTGGCACAAAGCGGTGCGCGCACCGTGTTTGTGGCAAACCGCACACGGTCGCGGGCACAAGAGCTGTGCAGACGATTGGATGGAGAACTTGTTCCCTGTGATTTTTCCCGGGAAACCCTGTGCCGCTGTGCCGGACAAAGCCAGCTGGTGGTCAACTGCACCAGCCTTGGAATGACGGGAACGGCGGGACAGTTCGCAGACCTGTCCTTTTTGGAGGAGTTGAAGCCGGGGGCTGGAGTGTTCGACTTGATTTACAGTCCCGCCCGGACCCAACTGCTGGCAAAGACGCGAAAGTTGGGGCACAAGACGGCCAACGGGCTTGGGATGCTGATTTGGCAGGCGATTTTTGCGCTTGAATATTTTACCGAAACGAAGCTGGACGGACCGGCCATGGCGGCCGCCGCCCGGCAGGCATTGGAGGCGGTTGTATGAGCGTTGTTTTGATCACCGGAGCGTCCCGTGGTATCGGGGCGGCTACCGCTCGACTGTTTGCCCGGGAGGGCTGGGACGTGGCAGTCAATTACAACCAAAGCCAGCGGGCGGCGCAGGACCTTGTGCGGGAGCTGATCGAGCTGGGGGTGCGTGCCTGCGCCATCCGGGCGGATGTTTCCGACTCCGGGCAGGCGGCGGCTCTGGTGGAACAGGCGGCCCGGGAACTGGGCGGTCTGGACGCGCTGGTGTGCAATGCCGGGGTCGCGCTGCCCCAACAGCTGCTCACCGATACCACTGACGAGCAGTGGAGAAACGTCTTTTCTGCCAACGTGGATGGGATGTTTTATACCATCCGTGCCGCAGTGCCCTATTTCGTTAGGCAAAAGGCAGGGCGTATCATCACCCTGTCCTCTGTGTGGGGGATGACTGGGGGCTCCTGCGAGGTGGCCTACTCCGCCTCCAAAGGGGCGGTCATCGCAATGACGAAAGCGCTGGCCAAAGAGCTGGGACCCTCCGGCATCGCCGTCAACTGTGTGGCTCCCGGAGTGATCGCTACCGACATGAACGCGCATTTGGATGAGGAAAGTGTGGAGGCCCTGCGGCAGGAAACCCCTCTGGAGCGAATTGGCACACCGGAGGACGTGGCCCGGGCGATCCTCTTTCTGGCCGGTCCGGGCGGACAATTCCTTGCCGGTCAGGTGTTACAGCCAAATGGCGGTATCTATATCTGAAAACGTCGCACCCGAAAAATTATTTCGGGTGCGATTTATTATCAAAAGGCAAGAATTTCCGGGAAAAATAAATTATTTGTGAATTTTTTGAATAAATCTTGACGACATCGTTTTGTGGAGATATAGTTAAGAAAATGGCGGAAAATCGATGCGATTTGATAAAAGAAAGGGAGTTATCGTCATGGAACAGGCAAAGCAGCTGCTGGGTTCATACCTGCGGGTGACCCAGCATATGTCCCGGCAGTTCCGCAGCTATTTCAGTCAGCTGGACCTTACGTTCCCTCAGGCACTTGTCCTTACCGTTTTGGGGGAGGAGGGGGCTATGCCCATCAGTCGACTGGCCAGGCAGACCGGCAGTGCCAACAGCACTGTGTCCGGTATCGTGGACCGGCTGGAGAAATTGAAGCTGGTGGAGCGCGTGCGCTCGGAGGAGGACCGCCGGGTCATCTACGTTGCGCTGACGGCTCGCTACCGAGCCATGCAGGAAAAGAAAGAGCCCAGTGTCAGCGCGTATCTGGCCGGCTTGCTGCGGGAGGTGCCCGATGAGGAGATGACCGCCATCTGTGCCGCGCTGGATAAGCTGGACACGGTGCTGGGACGGGCGGAAGAATAAGTCGTTCCGGCGCTGCGCTTCGACAAAAGCTTTGTTGCAGTCTGTGACATCGTGTGCTACAATGTGCGCACAGGGAGTGTATGGAAAGGGGGGCGGCGCCATGGGACGCGGAAGATACAGTGGATACCGGGGGCGGCCCGGAGCGCGTGACGTGCTGAAGATCGTTGCGGTGCTGTTGGTACTGGTGGCTTTGCTGGGAGCGGCGGGACTGATGCTTGCCCAGCGCTACATCGTGTATACGGACGACGGTGTCCGGCTGGAGCTGCCGTTCTTCCGTCGTGAGCAGGGGAGCGGAGCGGACGTGTCCGTGCCTTTGGATATCATACAGCGACCCGGCCCGACGCAAAAAGACAAAGCAGAAACGAATATGGATTGAAAGACCGCGAAGCCCTGTGCTCCGCGGCTTTTTTTGTTTGTTGAGCAAAAGATACCATTGGAAAATAATCGAAGGAAAAAGATAAGAATAATCGGAACAGCGCATTGACAAACGCATGTGTATCAAGTAGAATATGCTAGAAGGGAAATAGGGACCTTTTGCCCTTTTTTTGGGCGGGGCAACGGACCCGAACTACCGATATTACAAAGGAGGAGTACCCATGAGAAACATGAAGCGCGTTCTCAGTCTGGTTCTGGCCATGGTCATGATGCTTGGTATGCTGACCATTCCCACCGGCGCTGCGAACAACTTCACCGATGCCGACCAGATCGTTAACAAAGATGCGGTTAACATCATTAGCGGTCTGAAAATTATGGAAGGCGTTGGCGACAACACATTCAACCCCCAGGGCACTGTGACCCGTGCCCAGATGGCCACCATCATCGTCAAGATGATGTACGGCTCCGATTTCAATGCCGATTCCTTCAAAGGCACCGGCAACCCCTTCCCCGACACTGCCGGCTTTGAGGGCGGCTGGGCCGAGGGTTACATCAACGCCTGCTTCCAGATGGGCGTTGTCAAGGGCTACGGCGACGGCACCTTCAAGCCTGGTAATCAGGTCACCACTGCTGAGGCAGTGACCATGATCATCAACGCGCTGAAGATCGACGCCGGTGAGGGCGAGTGGCCCAACACCGTGATGGCCAAGGCCACCGAGCTGAAGCTGTTCGGCGATCTGAAGCCCGCTCCTGCCACCAACGACGTCTTGGTCCGCGACCAGCTGGCCGTGATCACGCTGGAAGGCCTGCAGTGCAGCCCCTCCGGCTCCAACACCTACAGCTACACCACTCCCGGCGGCAAGACCTTTGAGTTCACCTCTCTGGAAGATGCCATGGCAACCATCGGCGTTGAGAATGCGGATAGCATTACAGTCAACCCTGCTGATGACACTCTGGCAAAAAAGGTCTACAACCTGAAGATCGAGACTGGTTTCGTCACCGATAACCAGGCCACCGGCGCTGACTGCACCGTGGTGGGCGAGATGGACTTTGACGTGGAGACCGGCCTGGATATGATCGGCCACTATGTGTCCGTGTACTATCAGGTTCCCAAGTCCGGCCAGTCCGTGGACGCTTACAAGGTTTACTCCGTGATCGACGAGTCCGTGGTCGTCACCGTGAGCAAGGACATCTCCAACACCAAGGACTACAAGGCCGCTTTCACCAGAAACTACGAGCCTGCCGACAGCGTTCTGGTATTTGAGAGCGATTACAGCCTCTCCGAGGATACTACCATCACCGGCAGCTACAACCCCGGTTCCATTGCTGATGCCGGTACCTACATCATCAACGAGAACAAGGTCGTTGCCTACCTGAAGCCTGCGGCTCAGTACGCCAGCTACATCGCCTCCATCACCGAGTTTAACGGGGAGAAGCGGTACATGCTGGGCGGCGGGAAAACGGCCATCTCCGAAGACGAGATCACTCTGTATATGGGTGCCGCCAAGGGCGACGTTGTCACCTACGTCAAGGCCAAGGACCAGTACGTTCTGTCTCCTGTTGACCCCATCAAGGGCACCGTCACTAAGGTCAGCGGCAACATCACCGACGGTTACGTTCTGACCCTGAACGGTCGGGAGTACAAGATGTTCGACGGTGTTGAGAACAACGCCGATGGCGCTGAGCTGACCACCATCATGAACGTTGACAACTTTGCCTATGGCGAGCAGCTCACCGTCTACTTGACTCAGGACGACAAGGTCGTGGGCTGGAAGCAGACCTCCGGCGGCGCCGGTGACGTGGACGTGAGCAAGATCGTCTATGCCAAGGGCGCTTACAAAACCACCGAGAAGGACACCTACGGTGTCAAGACCGACAAGTATTTCCTGCATGCCGTGGATTTCGAGGGTAACGAGGTCCAGCTCCTGCTGGCTCAGAGCGACCTGACGGGCGACTACGCCACCGTTAACACTGCCGCCTATGTGGAAGGCTTCTACGTGGTGGAGGATTATGACGGCAACGACAAGGACGTCAAAAAGGCCGACATCAAGACCGTCAGCCGCGTTGGCCTGCTCGACGAGATCCGTGAAAGTGAGACGGACGAGAACGGCCTGACCTATGCCGAAAACCTGTTCTACGGCTCCAACCGCTGGGCCAGCGGCCTGAAGATCCCCGCCGGCCAGAGCAACAACCACATTTGTTCCGCCAAATGTGAGGAGCTGTCTCAGGGCCCGGCGATGGGCGGCGGCGTGGACAAACACAATTACATCAAGGATGACTCTAAGGACGCCTACCTCAAGCGTACCTTCTTCAACGACGCTACCAAGTTCCTGATGGTCGAGGGCGATCTGGGTGAGCCCCTGAAGTGCGGCGCCGGCGGCGAGGACTTCAGCTACACCATGAACACCACCTACTATCTGTCCATGCTGTATACCGAGGACGACAGCGGCCTGGTGGACGTGGTCATGGTGGTTATCCCCAGAGCTCCCGCTGACGTGACTACCGTGTACCCCACCCTCTACGTTACCGGCGAGTCCGCCGGCAGCTCTGCTCAGGGTGACGTGTACCACGCCTACGTGGCCAATTCCGGTGAGCCCCAGGAGATCGTGGTCCGTCCCGGCACCGACGTGACCAAGGGCTTCATGGAGTATACCATCAACGAGGACGGCTGGTACGAGCTGACCCCCACCACCGTTGGTTCCGCTTACGAGGACATGGTGATCTGGGCCATCACCAGCAGCGGCCTGGTCAACATTCTGGATCCCAACCACACCGGCACTGACAAGCCGGATACTCCCTCCGGCGCCAACGCGTCCAATGCCAAGATCATTGACCTGCGCGATGATGACAACGTCAGGGACAGCGGCGTGGGTGAGCTGACCGATCTGGAGCAGCTGCGCACCCTGCGTGAGGAAGACTACGTCATCAACGCCGACATCTATTCCAGCGACACTTCTGTCAAAGTTATTTACGTCACCAGCACCTATAAGACCGACAAGAGCATGGTGTACTACGTGACTGCCACGGGCAAGGCTGGCGATCGCATTCCCGCTTATAACACCAAGACCGGTGCCCTGGAGAACATCGCGGTGACCGAGAAAACCGACGTGCTGGGCTTTGCCACCATCGTGGACGAAACCTCTTACTCCACCACGCTGGCTCCTGTCGTGGATGACAACTACTACGATAAGGATGTCATTGAGAGCCTGTCCGTGGACGGCAACAACGTGATCGTTACCGAACGCGACGAGGGCCGGACCGTCACCGTCACCCCCAACACCGTCTTTGGCCAGAGCAGCTTCGGTGTCACCAGCATCGCCGCCCTGAAGGCCAAGTATGCCGCGCTGGAAGGCAGCGAGTCCTATACCTACAGCTATATCGCGAATGAAGCTGGCGAGGCCACCTTCTTCGTCGTCGTGGACAAGGGTGACCCCGACGTGTCTGACGGCGACCTGATCAAGACGATCACCGCGCTGCCTGCCACCGCCGAGGGCGGTCAGGTGGAGGACGCCTGGAAGGAGACCGGCAACCTGGCCGGCGACAAGCATCCCATCAGCTATGTTTCCGTTTCCTACCCCGAGGGTGTCGGCGCCGATACGCTGACCGATACTAAGGAGTTCTACTACACCGCCAGCAAGGACGAGCAGGGCGGTATCAGCCTGACCTTCGCTTACAACCTCAAGCCCCGGGAGGGCGACGTGATCTTCGTTCCCGGCACGGTCTTGGCCGGCGATGTGGTGGAAGGCCATGTCCTGAGCCGCACTGATGTGGATCCTGAGGAAGTGGTGTTTGTGGGCACCAGCAGCGACTCCACGTTCCAGGTCGAAGGCACCACGGCTGCCGGCGGTCCCGCGAGGACGCGCGGACGTTTCTGGACAGTTAACAGCTCTAACGAAATGGTTGCTGTTCAGGGTACCAGTTCCGCGTACATGAATGGTTACGCCCACAAGGTCACCTATCACGATGCTATTAGGAGCTGGGATCCTGATGGTAGAGTGCTGGTGACTAAGGCAGGCGCCGGACACACCGGTAGTGGAACCAACTGCGGCTACAATTCCAGCTACTCCTGTGATGATGGTGGCGCGGAAGCCAATAGGACCCAGAACGTTCCCGCCAATGTGCCCATCATCAACCTGACTGATTACACCATCAATGACGTGGATGACATCGAGTTCTGGGGCGAGGGTGTCATCGTCAACCTTTACGTTCCCGAAGGCGCAAAGAATACGGTCGGTACCGTGGGTGCCATTGTGGTACTGTATCCCACCCCTGACACCCAGCCCGGCAGCCAGGTGATCGTGGATACCGACATCGAGGGCGGCTCTATCTCCGTCGATCCCAAGTTCGGTGCCATTGGCGACACCATTACTGTTACCGCCGATCCCAAGCTGCACTGGACTCTGGGCACCATTCTGGTGGACGGCGAGCCCATTGAGGGCAACACCTTCACCATCACCGAGGACGAGCACACCGTGTCCGCCATCTTCGTGGAGGACCACAAGGCCCTCGTGTCCGTGGGCGACGTTGAAAACGGCGAGGTAAAGCTGTTCGTGGGTGATGAGGAGCATGACCCCGCCGATCCGCTCTACGTGGGCGAAGAGGTCAAGATCGAGTGCGCTCCCAACCGCAAATTCGAACTGGAGGACATTCTGGTGAACGGCGACTCCATGGGTGAGGACTACGACAAACTCGTGATTGAAGATGGGGTTGACAGCTACGTTGTCACCGCCACATTCAAGGAGAGCACCGCCGTCTACACTGCGACTGTGGCTCAGCTCAGCAACGGTACTGTAACCATTTCCGCCCCTGAGGCCGGCTCTGCTAATGACCAGCTGTCTGATCTTGTATCCGGCGATGTGGTTACCATCACCGCCACTCCCGACGACACCACCGCCTTTGCGGTGGGCGAGGTCACGGTGAAGACGGGCGATGAAGAGCCGGTTGTGATCCCCCCCGTTGAGGGTGTTTACACCTTTACCGTCACCGGTAATGCTACCGTCAACGTCACCTTCGTTCCGGTGTATACCATTACCGCTACCGGCGCCACGGTTTCTGTCGATAAGGCCAAGGCCGGCGATGTGGTTACCATCACCCCCACTCTTGAGAACGGCTATGTGGTGAACGAGGTCACGGTGAAGACGGGCGATGCCGATCCGGTTGTGATCACCCCTGTTGAGGGCGTTTACACCTTCACCGTTTCCGGTGATGCTATCGTTACTGCGACCTCTGTGTACGCACCTCAGAATGGCGACGTGTTCTATATTCAGGAGCTGGTGACAGCTTCCAGTGTGGTCAACGCACTGGTGATCGACACCAATAACAGCGACCTGTCCGTGGGCGATTTCCTGGAAATCAAGGCACCTGCAACGCTCAATCCGAATATAGAAGACGACGAAGAGAAAAAGGAAGATATCGAACAGTATAACACCAACAGCTTCTGGACCACGAAGGACGGCAAGTTCTATCGGTTCATCGGTATCTATAACAATGAATATCACGGTGTTGGTTCTTATCAGTTCTCCTACCACGACAGAATCCAGACCTATAATGCCGAGGAGAATACCATCGAGCGCAGAAATATGCACAACAATTCGAGCACATGCGCGGCCAGTGCCTGGAATAAAAAAGATAATTGTGGAGATACGGCGATCAAGCAGAACGATGAAGTCACAAGATTTTTGTCCTATGCCGATGACGTACCGATTATCAACCTGACCGGCGAAACGCTTACCGGCACCGCGGATGAGCAGGTGGCCACACTCATGGATCTGACGTTTAACAGCGATAAGACAAAGAGAGTGGCTTACGTCAACTTCTATGCGGCTAACGGCACAAAGGAATCTACCACTGTCGAAGTCGATGTGATCCTGGTGGTGCCCATCGATCCCGCGAACATGGTGTGGGGCGACTAAGTTGGCATCCCCGATCTAAGAACAAACAGAATACCCCCCTACAGCGGGAGGCCTTCGGGCCGCCCTCTGTTTTTATGCCTCCCTTGTGCAAAGGGAGGTGGCTCGCCGTAGGCGAGACGGAGGGATTGACCATGTAATCGCATAGCAACCCCTCCGCCGCGCTTTGCGCGCCACCTCAGCACAAGGCACCCCTTCGCACGACCAAATCAAAGATTTGGGTGCTCAGTTGCCCTTGCACAGGGGAGGCTTTTTGCGTAGGGGCAGCCTTCGGAACTTCCTGATGGCTGTTGCCAATCTCACAAATTCAACAAAAACAGACTGTATTTTGTGTGAAAATTCTGGTAAAATAAGCTTGCGGCGGTATATTGTTTCCGCTATAATACAGGTAAGTTAAAAAATTAACAAAATGGCCGGCGGTTCGCCGGCCTGTCACCATGTAAAAGGAAGGGGGATGGATATGGCACTGGAAGATATCCAAAAAGTGACTCAGGCCGAGCAGGAGGGCAAGCAGCTGCGCGAGCAGGCCGCCGCCGCCGCACGGCAGACGGTATTGCAGGCCGAGCGGGAGGGAAAGCAGGCGCTGGACGATGCCCGCCGGGCTGCCCACGAGCAGGCCAAAGCCATGCTGACCAAGGCTGAGCAGCAGGGGGCGGCAGCCACCGCCCGGGTGCTGGACGAGGCACGGCAGGATTGTGACGAGCTGATCCGCTCCGCCCGCGCCCGTTTGGACAGGGCTGCGGCACTTATCACAGAAAGGGTCGTGAACGAGTAATGTCCATCGTCAAAATGAAGCATCTGCGTCTGATGGGCCTGCGGCAGGATCGGGAAGAGCTGCTGCGCCTTTTACAGCGCATGGGCTGCGTGGAGATCGATGAGCCTGTGGTGGACCGCTCCCAACCGGAGTGGTCGGCCCTGCAAAGTCCGGACGTGACCGCTCTGACCCGTGCGCGGGAGCGCGGCGGAGAGGGCGAGCGGGCCCTTGCGGCGCTGAAACGGTACGCGCCCCAAAAGGGGTCGACCCGGACGGAACTGACGGAGCAGGAGCTGTTCGATCCTGCCCGGCTGGAGCAGGGAGAGCAGGCCATCAAAGCGGTTTTGGAGGCCGAGCGGACCCTTGCCGCTCTGGGGGCACAGCAGACCAAGCTGGAGACACAGCTGCAGGAGCTTGCGCCGTGGCTGGCGCTGGATGTGCCGCTGGACGCCCCCTCCACCAAGGAGGTCACGGTGCAGCTGGGCACGCTCCCCGCTGTGGTGGAGGTCAGTGAGGCACAGGGCCGCCTGCAGGTGGAAACGGAGCTTGCGCAGCTGACGTGCGCGGGCAGTGACGCGGAGCGGCACTATCTGCTGCTCATGTACCACAACAGCGCACAAGAGCAGGTCATATCACTGCTCAAGGAGCTGGGCTGGACCGCGGTACCCCCCCGCAACTGGACGGGCACGGCCCAGGAAAACCACACCCGCATCCAAGGGGAATTATCGGTGCTGGCCCAACAGATGGAAGCCACCGAGCGGCAGCTGAGCCAGCTGGGGCAAACCCGGGCGCAGGTGCAGCAGGTGGTGGACCGGGCCGCGGTGGACGCGGACCGGGAGGAGGGGGCCAGCCGCCTGCTGGACACCCAGAATGCCTTTTTCTTAGAGGGTTGGGTCCCGCAGGACAGCTGGCAGGCTGTTGAGGAGGCACTGCAAGGCTTTGCCTGCGCCTTTGAACTGACCGACCCGGACCCGGAGGACTATGAAAAGGTCCCCGTCAAGCTGAAGAACAACTGGTTTACCAAGCCGCTGAACATGGTCACGGAGATGTACGTCTACCCGGCCTATGACGGACTTGACCCCAACCCGTTGATGGCGCCCTTCTTTATCGTCTTCTTCGGACTGATGATGGCGGACATGGCCTACGGCCTGTTGATGCTGCTGGGCGGCTGGTACCTGCTGAAAAAGCTGCATGCCAAGGGCACTATGGGCCACATGGGCGGCCTTTTGGTGCTGTGCGGTGTGTCCACCTTTGTTTTCGGCGCGCTGACCGGCGGATTTTTGGGTGACTTTATCCCCCAACTGGCCAAGCTCATTGACCCCGGCAGCAACGTACAGCTGCCCTATCTGTTCACTCCGCTGACGGATACGCTGGCCATTCTGGTTGGTTCGCTGGTGCTGGGTGTGATCCAGATCATCACCGGCATGGCCATCAGCGTGGTCTATCAGTGCCGCAACGGGCGCTGGGTGGATGCCCTTTGGAATGAGATCACCTGGTGGATCGTTCTGACAGGCGCGGCCCTCGCCATTCTGGGAGTGGGCAACGTGGCCGGGTATCCGGTGGTGCTGTTTGTGGGCCTTGTGATGCTAGTGTACGGCTCTACCCGAAATGCCAAGGGCTTTGGCAAGGTGACCGCCCTCATCGGCGCGGTCTACAACGGGGTGAGCGGCTATTTCAGCGATATTTTGTCCTATGCCCGCCTCATGGCCCTGATGCTGGCCGGTGCGGTCATTGCGCAGGTGTTTAACACTCTGGGCAGCGTGACGGGGAATGTGGTCGGCTTTGTGGTCATCTCCCTGATCGGCAACGCCCTCAATCTGGCGCTGAATTTGCTGGGCTGCTACGTCCACGATCTGCGCCTGCAATGTCTGGAGTTTTTCGGACGCTTCTACAAGGAGGGCGGACGGCCCTTCGCTCCCATGGCTTATAAAACAAAATATGCAGATATAATCAAGGAGGAAAATTAATATGGCTGCTTTTATTGAACTGTTTGGTGGTATTGGTCTTGCGTTTCTGGGTGCTGCTCTTGCTGTGGGCCTGTGCTGTATCGGCTCTGCCAAGGGCACCGGTCTTGTGGGTGAGGCCGCGACCGGCCTTCTGTGCGAGGCACCCGAGCACTTCTCCAAGTGCCTGATCCTGCAGGTGCTGCCCGGCACTCAGGGCCTGTACGGTCTGGTGGTCTGGTTCTTCAGCCTGTTCACCATGGGCGCTTTCTCCGGCGGCATCGTGCCTCTGACCATTACGCAGGGCCTGACCATGTTCGTGGCCTGTATCCCCATGGCCATTGGCGGCTGGCTGTCCGCCATCTTCCAGGGCCGTGTGGCCGCCTCCGCCATCAACGTGGTGGCCAAGAAGCCCAACGACTGGGCTAAGGGCATCATCCTGTGCGGTATCGTGGAGTTCTATGCCATTCTGTCCCTGCTGGCCTCCGTCCTGCTGCTCATGAATGCCCTGTAATTAGGGGGTATCACAATGGACGGAATCGAAAAGATCACCGGGCGCATTCTGGACGATGCCAAAGCTGAGGCGCAGGCTATCCACGCTCAGGCAGCCCAAAAGGCGCAAGCCATCCGGGACGAGTATGACAAGCAGGCGCAGCGGGAGTGCGCGGACATCGTGAGCCGGGGCGAAAAGGCCGCGGCCGAACGGCTGGAACGGCTGGAGTCCGCCGCCCAGATGGAGCGGCGCAAGCTGGAGCTGGCCGCCAAGCAGCAGGTGCTGGGAGAGGCATTTGAAAAGGCACTGGACGACCTGTGCGACCTGCCGGAACAGGAATACATTGATCTGCTGGCGGCCCTTGCCGCCAAAGCCGCTGTCAGCGGCAAGGAACAGATGATCTTCTCCGAGCGGGACCGGGCCCGGGGGGGCAAGCAGGTGGTCATGGCCGCCAACGAGCTGCTGGTGAAGGACGCTGTTCCCGCCCTGCCCGACAGTTTGGGCGAGGGCAAGGTGGGTGCGTTTCTGGATAAGGTGATCCAGACCACCGCGGCCAAGGTGGCCGGCACCGGGATGCTCACCCTCAGTGAGCAGACCAGACCCATCCGCGCCGGCTTTGTTATGAGCGACGGCGAGGTGGAGGTCAACTGCGCCTTTGAAACGCTGGTGCGTATGCAGCGGGAGAAGCTGGAAAAAGAAGTGGCCGACATTTTGTTTGTCTGAGGGTGAGGAGGGATACCTTGTCTCACAAAAAGGATACGGATTATCTGAGCATATCCGCCCGGGTGCGGGCCATGGAGACCCGGCTGCTCACCCGCGAGCGACTGGAACGCATGGTGGATGCCCGGGACAACGCGGAGGCGCTGAAGGTGCTGGCCGAGTGTGGTTACGGCGAGTTGAATGCCGCCGATCCCGCCGGACTGGAGCGCTCCCTGAGCGCGGCCCGTGAGGGGCTGTTTGCCGAGCTTGCCGCCGCCGTTCCTGACGGGCGGATGCTGGATATATTCCGCTTAAAGTATGATTATCACAATGCCAAGGTGCTGATCAAGGCCAGAGCTACTGGCCGGCAGGCCCAGCGGCTGCTGCTGTCCGGCGGCCGGTACGACCCGGAGCAGCCGGGGCAGTGGGGGGACTTTTTCCGCCGTGCCGTGGACCGGGCGCAGGAAGTTCTGGATGACACCGCAGACCCCCAGCAGGCGGATCTGCTGCTGGACAAAGCCTGCTTTGAAGAGATGGGTCTGCTGGCAAAGGAGTGCGGCAGCGATTTTTTACAGGGCTATGTGCGACTTGCCGTTGACGCGGCCAATCTGCGCTCAAAGGTGCGCTGTGCCCGGCTGGAAAAAGGCCCGGACTTTTTGAAGCAGGTGCTTATGGAGGGCGGAAACGTGAGCGTGGATACGCTGCTGCGCGTGCGCGAGGTGGGCGAGTCCTTTCGGGTGGGCCCGCTGGCTGCCGCCGCTCAGATGGCCGATGAGCTGGCCAAGCCGGGAGCGGGTGCGCTGACCGCCTTTGAGCGGGAATGTGACAATACCCTGATGGCCTATCAGGACAAGGCCCGCCGCACCCCCTTCGGAGAGGAAGTGGTGGCCGGTTACCTGTTCGCCCGAGAGGCTGAGCTGACCGCCATTCGCACCGTGATGGCAGGCCGCATGGCCGGACTGAGCGGCGACGTGATCCGCCAGCGCCTGCGCAAGAGCTATATTTGACCGGGAGGTGGATGAATATGTATAAGATCGCCGTACTGGGCGACAAGGACAGCGTGCTGGGATTTCGCGCGCTGGGCCTTGATGTGTTCCCCGCCGATGGCCCGGAGCAGGCGAGACCTGTCCTCCACCGTCTGGCCAAAGAGGGGTATGCCATCATCTACCTGACCGAGCAGCTGGCCGCCGGACTGAGTGCGGAAATTGCCCGCTATAAGGACGAGCTGACCCCGGCAATCATTCTCATCCCCGGGAAAGAGGGTTCTCTTGGTATTGGCATGGCCAACATCAAGACGGCCGTGGAAAGAGCGGTCGGTGCTGATATTCTTTAAGCGGCTGAGCCGTGCGTCGTGAGCAGGCGAGGCGTGATAACTTTAAGCGTTCGAGCCGTTGCGAGCAGCGCGGATGGACCGGAGCGAGGAATACAAACCAAGCAAACAGCGTTGCTGTTTGTGTTCCGAGTCGGAGGGAAGCCGCGCGTCGTGAGCAGGCGAGGCGTGATAACTTTAAGCGTTCGAGCCGTTGCGAGCAGCAATAACGAAAAATGTGGGGCGGCCTGTGGCCAAACTCATATTAAATTTTAAATTCATTTTAAGCCCAAATCGAAGCCCAACGCAGTGGGTTCGATTTGGAGAGGAGGCACAACACAGTGCAGCGGATATCCGGCATTAGCCGGATGGAGCGAAACGGAGTTTGTGCCGACGAGAAAGAAGGTTTTAACCTATGGGAAAGATCGTCAAGGTCTCCGGTCCGCTGGTGGTAGCCACGGGACTGGAGGAAGCCAATATGGCCGACGTGGTCCGTGTGGGTGAGCAGCGTCTGATCGGTGAAATTCTGACTATGACGGGCGGCTCTGCCTCCATTCAGGTGTATGAGGAGACCTCCGGCCTTGGCCCCGGTGCCGAGGTGGTCACCACCGGTGCGCCTTTGTCTGTGGAGCTGGGCCCCGGCCTGATCGAAAATATTTATGACGGCATCCAGCGTCCGCTGGACGTGATCATGAAGACGGTGGGCAGCAACAGCCTGCCTCGTGGTGTGGAAGTGCCTGCGCTGGACCGGGAGAAGAAGTGGACCTTTGTCCCCGCGGCCAAGGTGGGCGACAAGGTGGTGGGCGGTGACGTGCTGGGCACCGTTCAGGAGACTCCCTCCATCCTGCACAAAATCATGGTGCCTCCCAAGATGGAGGGTACTGTTGCGGCCATCGAGGGCGGTGAGTTCACCGTTACCGAGACGGTGGCAAAGCTGGAGCTGGCTGACGGCACCGTTCAGGAGCTGACCCTGATGCAGAAGTGGCCGGTGCGTGTAGGCCGTCCCTACAAGCATAAGTATCCCCCCAAGAAGCCCCTGTCCTCTGGACAGCGTATCGTGGACACCATGTTCCCTGTGGCCAAGGGTGGCACTGCTGCCATCCCCGGCCCCTTCGGCTCGGGCAAGACCGTGATGCAGCACGCGCTGGCCAAGTGGTCGGACGTGGACCTGGTGGTCTACATCGGCTGCGGCGAGCGAGGCAACGAGATGACGGACGTGCTGCGAGAGTTCGCCGAACTGATGGACCCCCGCACCGGGGAGGCGCTGATGAAGCGTACCGTCCTCATCGCCAACACCTCCGACATGCCCGTGGCTGCCCGTGAGGCATCCATTTACACCGGCATCACCATCGCGGAATATTTCCGTGACATGGGCTATGACGTGGCCGTTATCGCTGACTCCACCTCCCGCTGGGCGGAGGCCCTGCGCGAGATGTCCGGTCGTCTGGAAGAAATGCCCGGTGAGGAGGGCTACCCCGCCTACCTTGCCTCCCGTCTGTCCCAGTTCTACGAGCGGGCGGGCAGCGTGTCCTGTCTGGGCACGGACGACCGTAAGGGCAGCCTGACCGCCGTGGGTGCGGTATCCCCTCCCGGCGGTGACCTGTCCGAGCCGGTATCTCAGGCCACCATGCGCACCGTCAAGGTGTTCTGGGCGCTGGACGCGTCTCTGGCCTACCGCCGTCACTTCCCGGCCATCAATTGGCTCAACTCCTATTCTCTGTATCTGGAGTCGCTGAAGCCGTGGTATGACGAGAATCTGGGCAAGAGCTTCCTGCAAAACCGCGAGTGGGCCATGGCTATGCTTCAGGAGGAGGCCAGCCTGAACGAAATCGTTCAGCTGGTGGGCAAGGACTCCCTGTCCGCCAAGGATCAGATCACCCTTGAGGTGGCCAAGATGATCCGGGAGGATTTCCTGCAGCAGAACTCCTTTGTGGACATCGATTCCTTCTCTGAGTATGACCGTCAGGGCCGCATGATGCAGCTGAT
>JAZNTL010000115.1:0-3261 GCA_045591745.1 Lawsonibacter sp. | reverse complement strand
TTTGGCGGAGATCTCCGGCGCGTCCATGGCGGGCAGGGCCAGCACGTTCTCCACCTCCTCCTTCACCCGCTGGGGGTCGGCGGCAGGCAGGTCGATCTTGTTGATGACGGGCAGGATCTCCAGATCGTGCTCCATAGCAAGGTAGGTATTGGCCAGCGTCTGAGCCTCGATACCCTGAGAGGCATCCACAATGAGCACCGCGCCCTCGCAGGCGGCCAGAGAGCGGGACACCTCGTAGTTAAAGTCCACGTGGCCCGGGGTATCGATCAGGTTGAGGTGGTAAGTCTCCCCGTCCTCCGCCTTGTACTCCATGCGCACGGCGCGGGCCTTGATGGTGATGCCGCGCTCCTTTTCCAGCTCCATGTTGTCCAGCAGCTGGGACTCCATCTGCCGCTGCTCCACCGCGCCGCACAGCTCGATCATGCGGTCGGACAGGGTAGATTTTCCATGGTCGATGTGGGCGATGATGGAAAAATTGCGAATTTTGCTTTGATCGGTCATATGAAAAACCTCCGTGGGTATGGTTTTACTTGCTCTCCCGCTTGCCGGGGAGCTTGTTGGTCCGGGCTCCTGTGTTATGGATGATCTGGAGCAGGGACTGGTAGAGCACCGGGTAATCCCGGGCCAGTGCATCGTTACCCATGTCAGGGAAGGCCCCCTTGCCCGCGGCATGGCGGGCAAGGGCATCGGCCAGCTCCACTTGACTGCAGGTCATATCCGCTCCGGTCAGGCCCGCATCAAAGTGGGTGCGGGAGACGGAGAAGAAGTCGGGATTATTGGTGCCCGGAGCCTGATGAAGCAGGCGAAACACATTGTATATAGCTGTGGACAGATAGGCGGAGGCGGCCCGGATGACACTGCGGCTGCCCACCTTGCCCAGCAGGTCAAAGAGCATGGCCACCGAGTTGACCAGCAGCTTTTTGGACAGCAGAGCCAACACGCTGCCGCGCATGGCATTGTCCTTTTCCCCGCTGATGTCGTACAGCTCCTCCGGCTCGATGATGGTGGTGCCGTCCCGGCTCAGGGTGCGGCCCAGCAAAAAGTCGGCGGAAACGTTATAATACTCACAGGCCTTGACCACAAAGGCAAGACCGGGCTCGCGGATGCCGTTTTCATAGTGGGACAGCAGCGCCTGGGAAATGCCCAGAGCATTGGCCGCCGTGCGCTGGCTCACTCCATGCTCCTGCCGCAGCAGGGACAGGGTGCGGGAAAATTCTGCATTCATTCTCTGTCACCTCATGGTGTTTTCTGGAATACGTACTGTATAGTATAAATGAAAGATTACCTGCTGTAAAGAGGAATTTGTCACACACATAAAACTCGGGCGGACACCTGCTGGTGTCCGCCCGATGTGTTTGATCTTCCGTTCAGAAATCTTACTTGATCTCTTCTCCGGCTTCTTTTTTTGCTTTAATTTCCTTAATGGCATCCTTGTAGGACAGGTTGACACGGCCCTTGTCGTCAATCTCGGTGACCTTGACCCAAATCATGTCGCCGATGTTGACCACGTCCTCCACCTTTTCCACACGGTGGTCGGCCAGCTTGGAGATATGCACCATGCCGTCCTTGCCGGGAGCCAGCTCCACGAAAGCACCGAACTGCAGGATGCGCACCACCTTGCCGTAGTACAGCTGACCCACCTCGGGGACAAAGACGATGGTCTCGATCATCTTCTTGGCAGCGTCGCAGGCCTCAGCATTGGGGGAGGCGATGTGGATGGTGCCGTCGTCCTCGATATCCACGGTAGCGCCGGACTCGGCGGTGATCTTCTGAATGACGGAGCCGCCCTTGCCGATGACCTCGCGGATCTTGTCGGGGTCGATCTTGATGGTGATCATCTTGGGAGCGTACTTGCTCACCTCGGGACGGGGAGCGCTGATGCAGGGCAGCATGATCTCGTCCAGAATGGCCAGACGGGCATCCTTGGTGATCTCAAAGGCTTCCTTGATGATCTCGTGGGTCAGACCATCGTTCTTCAGGTCCATCTGGATGGCGGTGATACCGTTGGGAGTACCGGCCACCTTAAAGTCCATCTCACCGTGGAAGTCCTCCACGCCCTGAATGTCGATAAAGGTGGTAAAGCCGCCGTTATCGTCCTGGATCAGGCCGCAGGAAATACCGGCCACGGGGGCCTTGATGGGCACACCGGCGTCCATCAGCGCCAGAGTGGAGCCGCAGATGGAGCCCTGAGAGGTGGAGCCGTTGGAGGACAGCACCTCGGACACCACGCGGATGGCGTAGGGGAACTCGTCGGTGGAGGGCAGCACGGGGATCAGAGCGCGCTCAGCCAGGGCGCCGTGACCGTACTCGCGGCGGTTGGTGGAGCGGGGAGGCTTGGCCTCGCCTACGGAGTAGGGGGGGAAGTTGTAGTGGTGGAGATAACGCTTCTCCTCTTCCTCCCAGATGGTGTCCAGCTTCTGGGAGGCAGCCAGCGTGTTCAGGGTGGCGATGGACAGCACCTGAGTCTGGCCGCGGGTGAACAGACCGGAACCGTGGACTCGGGGCAGCACACCAACCTCGGCAGCCAGAGGACGGATCTCGTTCTTGGCGCGGCCGTCCACGCGGTGGCCTTCCAGCAGCCAGGCCTTGACGATCTTCTTCTGGAGCTTGTAGGTGAACTCCTCCAGATACTGGTCCATATCGGGATACTGCTCCAGATACTTCTCGTGCCAGTGGTCGATCATCACGTTCCAGCGCTCTTCGCGCACGTTCTTGTCGTCGGTATCCATGGCGGCCTTGGCCTCGTCCATGAAGTTGGCCACGATGTCATCGAACAGCTCCTGATTGAAGGCGGCATGGTCGTACTCCATCTTGGGCTTGCCCACCTCGGCCACAATGCCGTTGATGAAGGCGATCTGCTTGCGGATCTCCTCATGGGCCTTGACGATACCGGCGAACATGATCTCGTCGGGGATCTCGTCGGCACCGGCCTCGATCATGACCACCTTCTCCTGAGTGGCGGCCACGGTCACGTCCATGCGGGAGGTCTTGCGCTGCTCCTGAGTGGGGTTGAGCACGATCTGGCCGTCCACATAGCCCACTTCCAGAGCGCCGATGGGGCCGGCGAAGGGAGCCTCGGAGCAGCTGACGCACACGGAGGCGCCGATCATGGCAGCCACCTCGGGGGAGCAGTCGTAGTCCACGCTCATCACGGTGCACTGGATGCACACGTCATTGCGGAAGTCGCTGGGGAACAGGGGGCGCATGGGACGGTCAATCAGGCGGGAAGCCAAAACGGCGGGCAGAGAGGGACGGCCCTCA
>JAZNTL010000114.1:0-23428 GCA_045591745.1 Lawsonibacter sp. | reverse complement strand
GCCGCCTCAAAGGTGCGGCCACCGGTGCGCAGAGTGAAGTTCTTGGTGTCCAACACGATACCCGCCAGCATAGCCTCCGCCTCGGCCCGCAGGATGTCCACGGGCTCCAGAATGTACTGGGCCAGCTCGCTCACCAGCTCGCAGGCAGAGGAGGCATATGGCTCGTGATAGTTCAGCGCCGCACCGTCAATATAGGTCGCTGCGCGCCGGTGATGGTCGATGACCGCCACCCGGTTGCAGGACTCCAGCAGCTCCGGGGCCTGCACCTGCTCGGGCCGGTTGGTGTCCACCACCACCAGCAGGGTGCGGGAGTCGGCCACTACCATGGCCTCCTGCGGAACAATAAAGCAGTTGTTATATTCCTCCAGCCCGGCCAGCTTGTCGGCCATGGTCTTGGAGGGATGGTTGCCCAGTTCCCGGATAATGTGAGCGGGCACACCCAGCTTGCGGGCAATGGCACACACACCCGCCGCCGCGCCGCAGCAGTCCAGATCGGGGAACTTGTGCCCCATGACCAGCACCCGGGAGGAGTCGGTGATCAGCGCGGACAGTGCGTTGGACATGACCCGGCTTTTCACCTTGGTGCGCTTCTCCGCCTCGGTGGAACGACCACCGTAGAACTCAAAGTTAAATCGGTTGCGGATAACCGCCTGGTCACCGCCCCGGGACAGCGCCATGTCAATGGACAGGTTGGCAAACTGCATCAGTTCCTGGAACGTTTCCGCATCCTTGCCCACACCGATGGACAGGGTCGCCGCGATGCCGTTGGGATTGACCACCTCATGCACCTGGTCCAGAATCTCAAACTTTTTCTCCAGGAACGCGGGCAGATGCTGCTCCTGGAAAATGAACAGGTAGCGGTCACGTTCCAGACGGCGCAGAAGTCCGTTGGCCGGAGTGCTCCACGCATCCAGACGGTCATTGATCTCGCTGAGCAGGAAGGACCTCTGGTTCTCGTTGAGGTTCTTCATCAGATCCTCGTAGTTATCCAGCAGCAGCACCGCGGCAATGGGCCGGGTAGCCTGCAGCTGTTGACGGCTCAGAGAGTAGTCAGTCACATCCACCCAATAGGTGGTAGCCAGCAGTCCGCTGCCCTTTTCGCTGGTGCGTACCAAATGTCCGAACACCAGAAAGCGCCGCCCGCCAAACTCCACCTCACCGGGGCACTCGTTTTTACCCTCCATGAGCCAACGGCTGTCAAAGCCGGGCACAACAGCGGACAGCTTGGAGTCGAACATACTCTCCCGCTCGCCGGTGATCTGCAGGAAGCGCTCGTTGCTCCAGATGATCTCGTCCCGCTCCGGGCGGAAGATGAGCATGGGCAGGGGCGAGTTGACCATACTGTCCTTGGTGGCCACATCCACGCTGCCGGTGAGTGCATCAATATATTTTGTGATCTCCTTCTTGCGGCGGCGACCACTGTGGCGGAAGTAAGCAAACAGGAACAGCACAATGACCCCTTCCACCAGTGCCAGCAAGGGTGCAAAAAACACCGACACAATGGCAAAGAGCATCAGAAAGAAAAAGTATAATTTAAAACTGGGCTCCAGCAGATGATTCAGTTTTTTATTCATCCGGAGTCCCCCTTTCTATAATAAGACATATTATTATATCAAACTTCGCTTACAAATACAAGTCCCGCCACTGCTTTCCTCTTTATCTGTGTCAAAATATGCATCCGCCCCCAATCGTTGATAAAGTCTTAAACATATGCTAAATCAAAAGAACAAGCCGGCTCCATCCTGTTTGGATGGAGCCGGTTTTCAATCATTTTGAATATCTGTTACCGTGAGTATGTCCCCTTCTACCCGAAAGTGGACGTTGCATCCGGCAAAGCCCATGCCGTACACCCGCTCCGGGTCGTTCTGATAGGACGGTCTTGGGTCCTGCGCCAATACCGCCAGAAGCGCATCCCTGCGGTCGGCGGGAACTTGCTCCAGAAGTGCTTGGGTGCACGCTACCCGCAAGGTCGCCTCCTTGGGCGCGCTGGCAAATCCACCCACCGCATCCGGTTTGCAGTCGGCATAGGGCAAATAGGGCTTGATGTCATAGATGGGTGTGCCGTCCATCAGATCGGCCCCCGCCACATGGATCACCGGTCCCAGTTCGGGATGCAGTTCCACCCGCTCCAGCTTTACGCAAGACAGCCCAACAGGGTTGGGTCGGAAGGGGGACCGGGTGGCAAACACCCCCATGCGCTCATTGCCCCCCAACCGGGGCGGGCGCACCGTGGGTGACCAGTCCTGCCGCACCGCTTTGGAAAACTGCCAGATGAGCCACAGGTGGGAAAATCCTTCCAGCCCGCGCAGGGCATCCGGATTGCGAAATTCCGGTTCAAAAACGATGGTCGCTTTCAGTTCCTCCACCAGACCACTCTGACGGGGAATTCCGAATTTTTCAGAAAAATCACTGCGCATATGGGCAATGATCTTCAGTTGGGACAGTTCACTCATGGCACGCCCTCCTTGTTACCAAATGTACGGGATCAGCCGATATTTCACGCGGGTCTTATAGTCGGCATAGCCGTCCAGCTCTGCCTCCAACACCTGTTCCTCGTTTCGGATGCGCTTTACGATGAGGAACGGATAGGCCAGAAATATCGCCAAGGACACCCAAGACCCCAGCACCAGCGGCACGGACAGGAACAAAATCACCGTGGACGCGTACATAGGGTGCCGGACAATGCCGTACAACCCGGTGTCCACCACCCGCTGTCCTTCCTGCACCCGAACGGTGCGGGATAACCACATATTCTCACGCAGCACTTCGGCATACAGGCCGTAGGCCGCCAAAAAGACCGCCGCGGCACAGGCCGGGACCCAACCGGACATAGCGGACCATCCAAAGCGAAAATCCAGCCCCGCCGTCAGAAAACCGCACAGAAACATCAGTCCGCTCAATCCAACCACCAGCCGCTGCTCGCCCTGCTGTTCTTTGGCCTGCAACCGGCTGCGCAGCAGCGCGGGATTGGTCTTCAGCATCACCAGTCCGGCGGCAAACATAGGAAGGAACATCACCGCCAACGCAAGCCAGCCATTGGGAAAGCGCATCGTACCCGCAGGCAAAAACAGCAACACCGCAGTACACACAAGTCCCAAAGCAAACTTGGCCACGGCGGAGAAAAACAACTTTTTGTCCATCGGCCAGCCTCCTTTCTTGGATAACATGAGAAAAACGCGGGAATGCCTGCGGCACTCCCGCGCTCCGGGTCAAAACGGCAAATTCATCCCGCCGGTCAGCCGCTGCATGGAGCTGCTGGCATCGTCCTCCGCCGCTTTCAGGGCGGAGTTGGCCGCGGCCACGATCATATCCTGCAGCATCTCCACGTCATCGGGATCCACCGCTTCCGGGTCGATGACCACACTCTTCAGATCGCGCTTACCCGTCACAACGGCAGTGACCACACCGCCGCCGGCAGTGCCCTGAAACTCCTTGGTCTCCAGTTCCTGCTGCATGCGCAGCATCTCCTGCTGCATCTTCTGGGCCTGCTTGATCATGTTCATATTCATGCCGCCGCCCATGCCGCCCATGGACATTCCGCGTCCGCCGTATCCCTTTGCCATATGTCACATCTCCTTATTCGATCACAATATTGTCAAATTTACTTCCAAAGTCCAGCAACTCATCCAGCGCGGCCTCGCCGGGCTGAGGCTGGGAAACCGCGGCCTGTACCTGCTCCTGCGGGGGCTGTCCGATGGCAAACACCGTCCGGGCCGACTGCCCGAAGCGTGCGGACGCTGCCTTGGCAATGCCCTCGGTAATGGCAGGCCGGTTGAGCATGGCCTTGGTAAATTCGTCCTTTACCCACAGAGTAAGCACTCCGTCTTTCCATGTGCCGCGAACCAGATCCCCGTTGATCAGGTAGGGGTGGGCCGAGGGAGGTACGCTTCCCCGCAGTCCCGCCGCAAATTCAGGCCAGAAGCCGGCTTCCTGCTTACCGGCAGGTGCGCTGTGTGCTGCGGGTTTCTCCTTCCGCTTTATGGGATCGGGTTGCTGAGGTGCAGGTCTCTCTTCCGGCTCGGGAGGCAGCGGGGGCCGCTCCTCCTCCCACGGAGGCAGGTCATCTGCCACAGGCGGGGCAACAGTGGGTTTGCTCTGAGCCACAGGGGTTGGAGAAACAGGAGCGCCGCTGCCCACCATCTGTTCCAACCGGGTCAGTCGGGCAGTCAGTCCGGCAAGGGAGTCATCCAATGTCACATCGCACAGCCGGACCAGACACAGCTCTGCGTCGGTGCGGCGGTTGACGCTTTGGCTCAGCTCTGCCGTCGTGCGCTGGAGCAGTGCCAGCATCTGCATCAGTCTGGGGGCGCTGAAGCGCTCGCCCAGCGCGCGCATGGTGGTCTCGTCAAAACCGCCGGTGAGCAGCACCGCCGCCCCCTGAGGCGCGGTGCGGCGCAGCAGCAGGTCACGGGTCAGCCCGGACAGCTCGCCCAGCACACTTCCCACGTCCTTGCCCGCGGCATACAGCCGTCCCAGCGTTTCCAGCGCGGCGGCGGTGTCGCCGCCGGCAATCTGTTCCATGAGCCGGGCCGTCTCGATATTGCCCGCAAGGCCCAGCGTATCCAGCACTCTGCGTTCGTCAATGGTGCCGCCGCCACCGGAACACTGGTCCAGCAGAGACAGGGCATCGCGCAGGCCGCCGTCAGCCAGCCGGGCCAGCAGGGCTGCGCCCTCCCCGGTCAGGTCGAGCTTTTCCTGTCCGGCAACATAGCTCAGCCGATTGGCAATATCGCCGGGCAAAATGCGCTTGAACGCAAACTGCTGACAGCGGGACTTGATGGTGGCCGGGACCTTATGAAGCTCGGTAGTCGCCAGAATAAACATCAAATGCTCCGGTGGCTCCTCCAGAATTTTCAGCAGGGCGTTAAAGGCAGGGGTGGACAGCATGTGCACCTCGTCCACGATGTACACGCGCTTGCGCACGGCGGCGGGGGTGTAGACCGCCTCGTCCCGCAGGGCACGCACCTGATCCACACCGTTGTTGGACGCGGCATCCAGCTCCAGCACGTCCAGAATGGAGCCGCTCTCAATACCCAGACAGGAGGGACAGCAGTTGCAGGGGTTGCCCTGTACCGGCTGCTCGCAGTTCACTGCCCGGGCCAGAATTTTGGCGCAGGTGGTCTTACCGGTACCCCGAGTGCCGGTGAACAGATAGGCATGAGACAACCTGCCCCCATCCACCTGCCGTTTCAGGGTGTCGGTAATATGGGCCTGTCCCACCACATCGTCAAAGGTGCGGGGACGCCATTTGCGATACAGAGCCTGATACATGGCGAAAACCTCCATAGCCTGAGCATCATGATCCGAACCCGTTTCTGAAACACGTATACATCGGCATTGCTTCGTTGCCGTCCTTTTGATGGGCGGAAAGCCCATCTGCAAGTCGGCGTCTTGCACTGCCTTCCTATACGTGCTCAGAAATCTTTGACTCTACGGGAGCGCATTTTTGTGTCAGGCAAAATTGAATGATGCCGCCGGGCTTTTTGCCCGGCAAAGAATGAAATGAAGTCTGGTGCAAAAATCCGCCCCGCAGAGCGGGTTCGGGTCATGTTGCTCAGGCTACGAAAAAGCGGAGGTGCGCAAGCAGCCTCCGTTTTTGGTTGCCCGATCCAGGGCAAGACCGCACACCGGCCTTTGAATCTTATACTATACCCGTTACCGGCCCAGCCGGCTCAGAAACGGCATCCCCGCGGCACACGGGAAGATCCGCTTAGTGCTGCTTGGTTCCCCACCTGACACGGTTCACGGGATCCCGTTGCGCAGGACCGGTCCATCATCACTGCTTAAGCCGGTCAGACGATACAGTACAAGTCCGGGGGCCGGGATTCATCCCTGCTGCAGCGGGTTGCAGGTACAGGGCACCGCTAACTCCCCGACTAGTGCGGCCTTGCCCCACACCGGGGAAAGCCATTACCGTATTATTTTACTATATGTGCGCCAAATTATCAACCGCTCATTTTTATTTTTCCCGCAAATCTCTTGTCAGGGGCAAAAAAGTGTGCCATAATAGCACCGTCCACTTTGCCTCATGCAGCGGTATCGAAGTGGTCATAACGGGGCTGACTCGAAATCATGTGATTTATTCGAAAAACTGCATATTTTCACACGGAGACGTATCGAAGTGGTCATAACGGGGCTGACTCGAAATCAGTTTGCAGGCAACTGCACGTGGGTTCGAATCCCACCGTCTCCGCCACAAAACCCTTGGGAACACTCAGTTTCCAAGGGTTTTCTTTTTGCCGCGCCCTATGTTCTTCACTCCACAAAAAACAAAATGGTGCCCATGGTGCCCTGTTTGTGGTGCCCAAGCCATAAATACCATTCAGCTAAAATGAATGCTGTGGTGCCAAAATGGTGCCCGAAGGGGTGATAAAGGGCTGTACGAGTGGGCACCACACTACGAGAAACGCTCACAGAAGTTTTGCGAACAGAGCAATCTTATAAGGATATATGTGATGATATGCGAATCCCCTCATTTCACTTGGAAACGAGGGGATCATGTTATTTAGCTGCTAAAACTGCTTTATGGTATATATCGAGTACTACCTGTTTCCGGTCAAGGCGAACATCCACGTACTGTGCTGTAACAGATTCAAAGTTGTTAGAGATACCAAGCTGAATGCCAACGCCCTTTAAGCTGTGCCCAAGAACCACACCCACCGTATAGAAGTCTCCTGTCAACTGATGCATATTAGTCGCTGCAGAATGTCTCAAATCATGAAATCGAATATGGGGCATTCCCAAGCGCCGAATCAGCTGTCCAAAGTCAGCCGAAACTCGATCCCGGCGCTCCGGAGTTCCATTAGGCTTGGCAATCACCAAATCATTGTCATAATAGGCTTGTCCCGCTCCGGTCAGCAAAGCTCTTTGCTCTGCCTGTAGCGCCAGCTGCCACTGAAAGTACGGCAGAGTAAGGTCTGTGATCGGCAAGACACGTTCACTGGATTTTACTGGTGCCATTTTGTCAATTGTCACTGTCCCCGCTGGTGTCCCGAACGGCAGCTGCTCGATCACGGCAAATGTCTTAGCTTCAAGGTCAACATTTCTCCACCGAAGGCCAAGAATTTCAGATAGCCGAAGCCCATAAAGCCCCCCGAGCACTACGATCAGTTCCCACTTGCTCCCTGCGGCATTGGCAAGCAGTGCGCTCATTTGCTCGGTCGTATAAGGCTCCGGGGTCTTTCCTTGTTTTCCGAACTTCGTGATAACATCTCTTGCAGGATTGCCCTCTATGTAGTGATACTTACGGGCGTGCTCGAACGCTGCCCCCACAATGCGATGAGCGTATCTCACTGAGCTGTGGGACAGACCCTTTTCATAAAGCCGCCGAAACATATCATCCAGCATGGCAGGAGTTACCTGCCCAAGCGGAACGCTTCCGATATGCGGAAGCACGTGATTACGGATATGAGACTTGTAGCTTGCCATGGTACTGGGGCGAAGATTAGCGCTTCCGTGCCGCTCGACCCACTCCGCCAAATATTCCTCCACCGTCATTTTCCGTTGGGCAGCTGTAGGTGCAACATAGGACGGATTTGACAGCTTGTTTTTCATGGCAGCTTCGTGCTGGAGTGCCTCCTTCTTGGTTGCAAAGCCCTTCTTAGAATATGTCTTGCGTTCACCGTTGACCTTATACTTGACATTAACGTCATATACGACACCAGACTTTCCAAGCAGTTCCCCGGCACTATTACGCTTATTTTGAACGGTTCTTTCTGTAATAGCCATTTTAACCTCCTAGTGTTTAGATAGAGGCCCGGAAGGCGAACACCCTCCGGGCCATGTTTAATTAAGCGCTGTCACGCTTATACAGCGCATCGAAGTGTGCCTTTATGGCAGGCTTCGCGGGAGTCTTGTGCGTTTCGTAGTATTGCCAGATAGCGTTGATGCAGAGAAGGCGATGGGAGCCGACTTGCAAAAACTCGATCTCATTATTGGCCATTAAAGTGCGCAGCGTGTTCTCTCCCAGACCACTGACCTTACTCATTGCTGACGCAGTCATCATCAAAGGCGGATATGCAGGGGGCTCGGACTTTATTACTTTCTTGGGCATATCAATTCTCCTTGTTATCAAATCTCACTTACAAGTTTTTCAAGATAGATCCTGGCGGCAGGGGCATTGAGTACCAGCATGCGCGGCCTTCCGGGCAGAGAACTGCGCTTGCTGTACAGGATCTTTGTCTTACCGTTGCGTGTCTCATGATCCATCTGGATCAGCGCCTGGTGCGCCAGCAGTTCGATGATCTTACCCACGCTGAGCGGAAAACGAACGCCGAATTCGTTCCAGTACCGAACGATGTGGGGGAAGACCGCCCTGCTGTGCAGCCACCAGTAATCGCCGGCTTTATACCCCAGAAACTTCTCGGGTACATAGGCCTCTTCACAGGGCGCTACGGCCAGTTTTCCGTTCTGATTCAGATCGAACAGCGCCTGCAGATACATGGCCAAAGGATCCATGCTGTGGCTGTACTCCTCGCTGAGCTGCAGAGCGGTACAGAGCGACTGCGTCCACTGGGCATACATCTGTTCCCCGTCAGGAACCGCACCGATTTCCGCTCCGTACTGGAGCAGAATGTTGGCCGTCAGACGCAGAGTGGCGCCGGTGTCGATGAGCCGCGGCTCCTTGATCACCTGACCGAAGAACTGCCGCTGGGAATCGAACTCATCCTGGATTATACGGATGATAGCCTCGCCGTGCTGGCCACACCAGGCCAGGAAGTGATAGAAGTGGGTCTGAAGCAGCAGAGGGTCATCCTGAAACTGCTTTAACTTCGGACCATCGATATCCCCCTTCCGCAGCCGAAGAACCAGGCAACGCAGCAGGGATGAGTGGCTGCCGCCGGTATCCTCGCCTGTGACCACACAGCAGCAGGACGGAGGCCGCTGCTCCACCAGACCCAGCTCACAGTTGCTTCTGGCCTTGCCGATCCGATCACCCACAAAGCGGATGATCATCTCCAGCCGCTCCAGCTTGGTCTTGCCTGCGGAAGCCGTGACCGGCGGCTGGAAATCATCCACCACCAGTACCCGACTATGGGTGCTGGCCAGTTTTACTTCCAGAGCCGTTTCCGTATCCGTGAAGTTGGCCTCCGGGGAGATCCCCTGCTGCTGGAACAGCCGGTAGAGGCACATGGACATGGAAGTCTTGAGACTTCCGGTGGTGCCGTTGAGGAACACCACAAACCGGGGAACATGTCCTGCACAGTCGAACAACTGAAACAGAGGTGCCAGATGGGCCTCCAGCATCAGCGGGACCATCAGGGAATCTTTCAGGGACAGCTGGAGTATCCCCATGGCATTCCGGAACGCTACCGCGGGACTGTCATGGGGACTGCAGCCGATGTGGAGCCCTGTGCGGAAGTCCACGTCGGACGAGGGAAGCGCAGCACTGTCATGGACATAGACCCACTGGCCGTTGATGCACTCGAAACCGGTACTGCGGTACACGTGTTTCACAGGCGCGAACTCGATCATACTGCGGACATAGTTGGTCAGCAGCGCGGCAGTCCTGGAAAGACTGATGCTGATGATCGCACTGGGGATCTTCTGCTGAATGATCCGGCCGATGTTGTCCAATTCCTTACAGTTGACCACCAGGGTGTGCGGCTGCCGGCCGCACTGGACTTCCAGCCGAAGTTCCTGTGTGACGCCCTTGCCGCGTTCGTGCAGATACCTGCACTCCCGGATGGCCAACGTGAAGTTGGAGAACCGGGTCTGCCCATTATCATCCAGCAGGAACAATCCGTCAGAACGGGGTTCCAGACGGAAGCCTCCTTCCTCGTAACCCACGAGGATCGGGGGACCATCGGTGTATGCCTGCTCCACTTTGATCTGAGGCTGCACCTGACTGGGCTCCAGCTTTTTGAGCTTCGTGCCGCAGGTGAGCTGACGCCATTGCGGATAGGACAGATTCAGCAGCGGATCATCGTATATGACCCGTTCCTGCCACGGTCCCTGCCCCGGTTTCTCATGTCCGGGGACATAGACCAGATAGTCCGGGATCTTCCCGCCGGCAAAGTCCTCGCAAAAGAACATTGCCGGCCCATCATGCTCCGCTGAGCGCTTTACCGCCGGATAATACAACTGCTCAGACGGTCCGGCGGCATCTTCCATCGGCCATATGAGGCCGTCTTTGTTCCGGGGCAGCAGGGCGCGGTCCATATCCCGCATTGCCTGCTCCAATTCTTCTTTTGTTATATCTGTCATACATTCCTCCTGTGGAAAGCGAAGCCTTGCGCGCAGACTCCGCTGTTTGGGACGTCCTTGACTGAACTGTACCACAGTTTTCGGAAGATGTCGCAAAGTGCTCTGTTTTAAATTACAAGACAACTTATTGCAAAATAAAGAAACGCCCGAGGGTATTCTCGGGCGTTTCAGATCATGTCGCAGCTTTCTTTTTTCGTTTTCTGCGCTGTGATTCTTCCTGCTGTTTCATTTGCTCCATGCAGCGGGTCAGATGCTTATTTAAAAACTTTACCTGCTGAATACACTCCTGTACAGCAATCTCCGATTTCCATGCTGCGACCAACTCGCATTCTGCATGAAGCAGACTTGCCCAACCGCGCAGATCATTGCGCAGAAGGAACTGCTCAACCAAATCAGAAGGGACTGTCTTGCCGAACAAATAGGGAGAAGCCGTGGTGGCGTAAGCTTCCGTGAAGGCCTTTTTGTCAAACGCCTGCCCGGAATGATAGAGGGGAAGTTGCGGAAAGTCTTGGGCAAGCTTGTTGAGATCCTGAAGTAAAGAAGCGGTCAGCTTTTCCCCGTTTTTCGTGATCACTGCGCCGAAGTGGAACAGGGTATTGTACATGCGCAGATGATACAGAGGTGCGTGGATGGCGGCACGGATCTGTTCGTGGGCATTCCGCAAGCGGTTGGACAGAAAAGCTGTCTGCGCAGAGTGAGATTGGTATTCATCATAGGAATACGGCACATCGTCGAAATGGAGGAGATCTTCAAAGAGCCTTTGTACATACTTTTGAAGTTCTTCGCGGACCTGCACCTCATACTCCTTTGGCTCCCCTTTGATATAGGTGTGCAGTTCAGAATACCGCTGCATGAACTCCCTGGCATCCGGGATGTAGCCTTGAATGACGGGATCGTTCACGCAGAGGAATTTATCATAATTGGCTTCAAAGGCATCCAACTCAGCCGGGCCCAGAGTCTTCTTGTATTGTTTCATAACATCGACCAGTTCTTTGATCTCCTTTTCCGGCTGAGCCCGGTCAAAGTTGATTTTGCGGTCTCCGTATGCCGAAGTAGTGATCTCTTTGCGCAGCTTCATCAGATCTTCATACAGCGCTTTTATGATGGAAACATCAGCCTGCTGCGGTTTAAACTCTTCGTCACTTCTCTGGACGGCCAATTGGATAATGAGGTCATCCAAAACAGGCAGCGCCGTGCGTAAGTTCGCCTCCAACTCCGGCGGTAGCTGTCTCGTCAGCAGATCTGTAATGAGAAACATCCGTGCAGAGATCTCCGGCCAAAAATCTTCGAACATGGAGGCCCGGATGCTTTCGTAGCGGAGAGAGTAGTAGTCCGGGTAGCGTAGGCTGTCAGGGTTCTTTCCTGTCAAACCGTTTGCCAATTCCCGAAATGTCTCCCGGGCCAAAGCATCTCCCTCCGCTCTGGGATTATGCAGACGTGCCGCTGTCAGGGCACGCACCAATTCTTCAATCTCCCAAAACAGGGCAGACGCCTTCGTGTTGTAGTCCCGTTTTTCTTTTTCCTGCTCGCTCAAACGTCCGGTGCGAACCTTGTAGTAAAGGGAATCCTGATCGAATTCTTTTCCCGGCTCCAACCGTTCCATAGCGGTGCAGATCACCGTCCGGGACATGCCGGAGTGTTTCTTCAGTTGATTCAGGCTGCTGTCAATGGGCAGATCTCTCCGTTCCCACGCGCTGCATAGGCGATTCTTTTTGCTGTCGGTGCTGCCGGTCGTCATACGCTTCCTCCGCTGTCCGTAATGTCCACCATGTCCACCAAATTTGCAGGGGAGAAACCGCGGGATTCCTGTCCTTTCCAGTTGGTGGACAAGGTGGACGGGTTGGTTGAATCCAGTGTAGCACCGGCGACACTTTAGGTCAATAGATGTTGTCTTGAAAAGAAAAACAAAACTATATGAGTCAAAATGTACTTTCCGTGATAGAGTACAGATACGGATCCGAATCGATCATCTCCAATGTGCATGGGGAGAAAGGAATGGATGGTGTACAACGAAGAATTGATAAAGCATGCTCTGGCATACGAAGATCTTTTCAGGATCCTCCGTTGCGAAGAAAATGAAGAGGGGTTCGGTAATGTATTTAGCCAAATGGTAGAATTTGCATCCGGGCTTACCGAGGATGACCGGATCGATTTGCTGACATTGATGTACATCGGTCGGTTTCAGGATGCCGATATGTCCCTGAAGCCGCAGGCTCGGTTTGATAAATACCGCCAGAAGGTAAAGTCTGGTATAAAAGAGGAAGGAACCGGAGACTACATTCGTACATCTGCGGATATTTCACTGGAGATTGCTGCGGCTTTGTCTTTTGGTGTGGACACAAATTTCGCGGGAAACAGCCGCCTTATGCGTGGCCTTGTAATGGTTCAGCTGCCGGCAGCAGAAAACAGGCTCATCCCGTATTCAAACTTTGAAATGTCACAAGAAAAGTGATCTTCCGTAATGCGACAGCCCCGACGAGTTTGAACTCGTCGGGGCTGCTTGCTTACTACGGCTGTCCACCAAGCCCACCAAAAAATAGGGGAAGCTATGGGAGGGATTCTCTCTCCTCTTAAATTGGTGGACATGGTGGACATGGAATGCATTGGGGGCTTGAATAGCTACTTCCCCTGCTTCAAAACGTTCTTCCGTCCTCTGGAGACGAGGTAGACCGAAGCGGCCAGGATGCAGCCCTCTGCAAAACTAGCAAGCGCGGTTCCGGCCACGGCAAACGCGATCGTCATGGATCAAACCGCCGCCCTTCTCGCCCCAATCTCCTCCATACTGCATAGAATCACAAGTGTTACAGCGAAGCCCAACAGGGTCCAAAGCATATTCATTTCAATTCCCTCACTTTCCGATAAAATGTAGATGATTTCATGTTCAATTTTTGCATGGCGGCAACTGCTGTGATGTTACCCCGCTGCCATTCAGCTACTACTGCCAAAAACTCCGGATGCTGAATGGGCTTTCGCCCTTTGTATCTGCCGTTGCTCTTCGCAATGGCAATGCCCTCTTTCTGGCGCTGAAGAATATATTCTCGCTCCAGCTCGGCCACCGCGCCGAAGACCGTCAGCATGAATTTTCCGCTGGGCGTAGTTGTATCGATGGCCTCCTTCTTTGATACAAACTCCACACCCTTAATCGTCAATTGCTCGACCAGTTCCAATAGATCGCGGGTGTTGCGGGCAAAGCGGCTGATGGATTCCACAATGACTGTATCACCCGTCCGAACGAAAGAGAGCATTCGTTTCAGTTCAGGCCGATCCATAGATTTTCCGCTCATCCGGTCAATGAACACCTGTTCAACGCCAAGTTCATGCATCAGGACTTCCTGGCGCGCTGTGTTCTGATCCGTAGTGCTGATACGAATATAGCCGATTTTCAAACTATCGTTCCCTTTCACCCAATAGGGTTGGTTTTTAAAATGGCACATGCCAAAATTGCAAAACCAACCCTATCGGCACATATTTGACCACAAATTCAGTCTGTCATTGGGGTACACCCTAACGGCAGACTTTCTGTTTTGCCTTGTTTGATCCCGATGTCTTTGATTTGCTGCGTCGCTGTGCAACAGATACGCAAACGTCGAGCGAGTAATAGGACTGTCCCGAAGCCCCCTTGGCCTTGTGTTTGATCGTTCCCGTTCTCTTCCCCATATTCTCACCCCCCCTCAAACTTCCATCACAAAGACAGCATCGCCTATAGGGACAATCAGTTCTATGCTTTTAAATCGATTGGCATAGCGTTCCAACTGTTCCTCAGACAAGGAGCCGAAACTTTCGCTATTGTGTGGAGCACCGCAGAGAAAGAATGTTCCAAAAATAATGTCATGAATTTCATTCAGCATACGGTTCGACTCCATATTCAGCAGTTTGGCCTCGTCATTACAAATCAGTGCTACAGGCTCTTCAAATGGGTAGATCGCCTGGATCGTCCCGCCAACGATAGCCTGTATGGACTCCAAAGAACCATCTATCTCCCGTTCCGCCGGTCTTTTACCAGGCTCGACTACCAACACTCTCATAGGTACTTCCCTCCAATTCTCCGTTGTATAACATCTCCTCGATCTCCATGGGATCGACCCCCTCCCCCAGCAGATAGTCTACATAGGCAGGAGCATACCCAAAGAACGAGGCGATCGACTTCAGGTCATCCAGATATTGCGTGTGTGACTGTTTTCCGGTCTTTGTCCCGGACAGCGAAAAGCCCGACCAACCGGCATAAGGCATCCACTGGTGCCGATACAGCTTACTATCATCAAATTGCCCACGCCGTTGTTTGCCGGCAGAGGATATCTGCAAGATCTCTCCGGTGGTGATATTGATTGAGACAGGTGCCCCAAGGCGATACGGGATACACAGGATTGCCGTTTTCAAAATATCCTCGGTGGATGCGTACAGATACAATCCGCTGTCCTTGAAATGATAGATGGTCATGGGGTTATTGCCCTTGATGAAATGCAGGTTGTCCTGCCGATCCAGCAGTGTGAGCGTAAAAGAGCCCTCCAGCTGTTCTGCGGCGTAGGCAAGGCTTTCAAACGAGAGGTCGTTTCGCTGCTCCAGCAGCTGCACCGCCACATAGCTGTCGGTGGCCACCTTGGTTCCAGGCAGTCGGCAAGCTTTCTTCAACTCCCGGTCGTTGTGGATCATGCCGTTATGAGCCAGTGCAAAGGGCTCTTTCCCCACAGCGCCATAAAACGGGTGATTGTTGAAGTTATGCTTCTCATCTCCCTGGGTGGTCATTCTTGTGTGGCCCATGGCAACTGTGGTGTCATCCTGCACCCGAAAGCGAAATCGATGACCGGGAATGGGATACTTGGAAATGCACAGCCCATTTTGTGTGTTGTAGGCCACACCGGTTGCATCCGTCCCGCGCGCTTCGCTGGCGGTTGCAAGTGCGTGGAGCATTTTGCACTTTTGCTTTCCGCTAAAGCGGTGTTGCGGATCGATCAATCCAAACAGACAGCACATATTACACTTCCTCCTCGCTCTCCACAGGTTCGTTGATGTAGATCCTCCGCTCCTTCAGATACTGCACCAGTTCGGGCTGTGTACAGCCGGAGGCAAAGGTAGACCAGGACATGGCACGCAACTCCTCATCGGACATAAAAAGAGCCACGTCACAGATTCGATCAACGAACTGCAGCGTGGCAATAAGCGTGTTCAGTTTCAGTGTCCCCCGGAACATCCGGAACTCAATGGTCTCTTCATTTGTCAAGTTGACAGCAGTATAGCGGCCTTGATGGTCTCCCTTCTTAGCGTGATCAAGGATGGCTCCGGGGTCTTCTTTATAGCCGTACCGTGCCGCCCAGCGGTTGAGCTGACGCTGGGTGCGGCGACTGAAAAGCAACAGCTCGTCCCAGAACTTCTCGACAAAGAAGAGAACTCTGGCAATGCAGGCATCCTGTTCTCTTTCCGTCCGGCCAAAGGCTGTGCGGTTTACATGGACATGCAGGCCGCATGTCCCGGCCTGATGGCTAACGTAGTCCAGCTCACGGGCTTTCTCCAGCACCCTGCCCCAGGGCATCTCCTGCTGATGGTAGTAAAAGGTCATCGGGTGGGTGACAATTTCGATACCATCATCCAGCGAACCATCGTGCTTACAGTAAATGTGTTCCAGCCCATTGAAGTTGGCCTGTTCGGTGAGCATCGCTGCATAGTCGTCCCGCTCTCCGGCACCGTCGATTTCCAACTCCACCCCCATGAAACGGTTTCCCTCGCCGTAGAAAATAGGAGCGGGTTTGTAATAATAGTCCCGGATGGGTTTGCTGTTGCGGTACTCGGCGTGACAGTCATCACAGTAGGGCGTGTCATCTTCAAAATAGGCATCACTCTCTCGGAGCAGCCGACCGCAACGGGAGCAGTTTGTGTAATGGTTCTCATCGCAGCGTTCGCACAGAGGCGTGGTGTCTGTACCGGCATTGTCATCTTCCCAGAGCCGCTCGCCACAGCGGTGGCAGAGAATCGTCTCTCGTTCAAGGCAGTCCCGGCAGAGCATCTGGCCGTCAAATTCGATCAACTCGTTAGGGGCAAAGGTTTCATTGCAGATGGAACAGTGTACATTGTCACGCATGGTATTACCTCCATAAACAAAATTTGCCCGAGGCAGCTTTCGCCTCGGGCTTTATACATGGAGATAATATTCAATTAAATTAAGTTGCTTTTTCAAAAGGACAATCAGTAGTTACCAAATAGATTCAATAGTTATGAACGCACCTTAATCGTCAAACTTCAGAAATTTGTAAGCGGGAACATCAAGAGCAGCAGCAATATCAAAAAGCGTATCCATAGAAATAGCCTTTTGAATATTAGGCGCCTCAACATGACCAATAAAAGCAGCGCTGCAGTTTATTTTTTCTGCTAATTGCTCCTGCGTCAACTTTTTCAGCTTTCTGTAATATGAAATCTTCAACCCAAGTTGCAAATACTGCTCTGTATGGACTGGCTTCATGAACCTCACCTCGATATAGATATCTTATCCAATAACGCGGATGATTGACATGAGCATTTGAATAGTATATTATATCTGTCAGATATTAAAATTGCGCAGTCAGCATATATGCAGCAAAACTCTAGGCCGGCAATCCAAAGCAAATTTGGACAAGTACCATTAGCACCCGGTTTCTGGCCGGTAGAAACAATAAGAGTAAAATGAAAGACAATTGTCGCCTAAAGAATATTTTATTGTAGATATAGAAAAGGAGCGAAATAATATGAAATGTCCCAAATGTGGATCGGAAAATGTCCAGTTTGCAACGACAACAAGCGGGGGTGGATTTTCATTCTCTAATTCGTGCTGTGGATACATACTATTAGGACCACTTGGACTACTGTGCGGAACAATCGGCTCAAGATCCCAGACAGATGAATTTTGGATATGTCACGATTGCGGGCACGAATTTTCCACCGAAGCCGGAAAGGCAAAAATTCAGAGTGACCAGGAGCAATTGAGAAAGGCGCAACAGGAAAAGCACGAGTACGAGGCAAGCAAAGTATCTTTGGCTTCGCTACCGGAAAACGAGCGGAATCCAGAAACCATACTCTCTAATTATGAAACCGCACGAGAAGCTGTCAAAAACTCCAAAGCCCGGTACAAGCAGGTTCTTCGCAATTTGGCCGGTAATAAAGACCGCAAAGTCCGAAAGTTCGCACGCAGGCTCCGGCGCAACTGGCCAAACTATATCAACGCAACCATTGCTGTGCTCGGCGGCATATTTATGCTGTTTGGATTGTTTCCGGTAGGAATCCCGCTGTTGCTTATCAGCCTCATTGCCTATATCGTGTGTGGTTTGCGTCAGGAAAAGGCAAAAGAATTTCTGCTACAGCAATGCCCGGAATTTAAACCTGCACAAGAAGAACTTGATGCAGCGAATGCACACAAAAAACACTGCGAAGAGTTGAAAGAAAAGCTGGAAAAAGTTCATGCCTATGAGGCAAAACAGCATGATAAGTAAATCAATATATGAACGACTGTTTCTTTGGGGGCACCGGATGGGTTGCCACCAGAGACGCGACCGAAGTTTTTGCTGGAGAGGCTGGCAATTCCCAATTTGCGCGCGCTGTACCGGTGTTTTGCTCAGCTACCTCACCGCCATCCCGATTTATTTTGCCTTTGGGGGCAGTTGGTCCCTTAGTTTGACCGCAATGGCGATTATGTTGGTAGACTGGTTGATTCAATACCTAGAAATCAAGGAATCAACGAACCTGCGCAGGTTGCTTACCGGAATTTGTGGTGGGTATGGCATCATGACAGCACAAATTCTAATTGTTAGACAATGCATAGCTTTCCTTGTGACTGAATTGTAGCGGAAAACATGGATAACAGATGGCTTACAATCCCATGTGCGATTTCTTAAACAGTGGCAACCCCAAAGGGAGTTAGCGTGGTCGATTGCGATGTGTCCCAAAGCTGACGGTTAAAGAGCATATACTGAAAGGGCCAGAATTGAAGCAAGAGAGGAGTGTGTCTGCAGACACACTCCTCTCTTACTTCAATTACATAGATTCGTATAGGACATTGATGAAAGACAACATTCTTGATATACTTTACATGGTCTCTCCTGACCACTGCCGAGACATAATGCTTTTTCAACTTACGAGGGATGCTAATGAAAACGTATTTTCAAAACGGAATAGTTGAGGATATTCCTCATTATCTCGAGGACGACACAAGGTTTTATATTCAAGAGTTGCAGGGTAATCCCCCTGATAAGTACATCTATCCAGGGGATAAGCTGAAATACGAATTAGACTCCGAATTGGTTTCTCTGTACGATAAATTCAGAGATCTATTCTTTCATGATCCAAAGTCATATTATGCTGAATTGGATTTTATGCCCATCTTTGTTCAGGAAGCTGGACAGAGTTCCGAATGCAGCTGGACTGTAGAACTTTTTAACAAGGTACTACAGGAAGAAAAAATCAGAGAAATCCCGAATATTTACAAGCATCTCTACTTAGTGGATTGTCAGTTTTTGGTTGGTACAATTCAAAATCTGCTGAGTGGCATGGAGGCTGCATTCGTAAGCTACTATACACAAATAAACCAAATCGGCAATGACATAAGTCCTTCCTCAGAAAACGCAACAATGTATCAAATGTCCCCAGAAGTTGGAAGCATTTCAGCATTGCTGGAAAACTACTTCATAAAGGCCTATTCAATTTTAGATATGCTATGCAAAATAGCATATGAGTTTCAGTTTTCACAGAACGATTTTTCTGCATATAAAAAGCTAAAAAGCGCTGATATATTGTGGGGAGCAAGAAAGGACTTGACTGTAAACAATACTCATGGAACCGTATTTGAAAAATGTGATTTGATTAGCACCATCGAATCCTTGCGGAATGAAGTGGTTCATAACGGCTCCTGGGAACTGAACCCTAAGGTATTTGTTGCATTTGAAAAAGGGGTTATTACAGAACGCTATATGTTGTTTCCTGATATAGTTCAGGGTCACTTAGCCACTTCAAAGAACAGAAGACACTTTTTCGGTGATGGAATAAAAGTAAACGAAGTTTTACCTAGAATTCATATAAATTATCAACAACGAATTCTCAACACAGTGAAGTGGTTCAACTCTATAGCTTTCGAGAAAATTGCTACAGTTTGCACTGGCTTTTAAGCAAAAACATGAAGAGAGAAGGCCTGCATAACATCAATAAAATCGGACCGCCTTTTAGAATGGAGAAAGGATGTGGGTTGTGAGTTTTATCTATGCACAAAAAATCGGGAACTCAATAGCGATATTTGCTGATACAAAAATTACATTTGATATGTCAGGGGCAACAGTTCTGTTTAGTTCAGAAACTCAGCAAAGTGTTCGCCAGTTTGGAATGATAAAAAACGTCATCACATCAAAAAATTACTGCGTCTGCTTTGCTGGCAACAATATAATATATGCAAACGAACTCCTTCAAAAAATCACCCATATTACCCTAACGCAACTATTAAATTTAGCCTTAGATATCAATCGCCGAGACAGTGATAATGGCGCTGAATTTTTAATTTGCTATGCTGATGGTAGTACCCAATTGATATTTCAAGTTAAGGATGCGGAATGCAAAGAAGTTCCATCTGCATGGATAGGATCATATACAGCATTTAATTATTTTCAGGGTGTGCGAAATGGTGCGTACAAGGAAAATGTGGCCTCAAATTTTCCGCTCAGTTATGAAACGCATTGGGGCACGGCTCCGTTTATTCCAGAAGATGACGTATATCAAAAATTGTTCAATAGTTTTCACAAGACTATTTTTGATTGCGGAGACGATTCTGTTGGTGGCTTTGTAATACCTGTACTATTTGATCCGAAAACAAATCAGTTTTGGTACAAAGGATATTGTCGCAGTTATGCAAGAATGAAACAGACCTCCAAAGGGCTATCAATGCCAATGTACCAAGGACCATCAAGCGGATCGTATTCTGTTTTATTCTATCAATCCCCCATATTTGTTGGTATATATATCCCGGAAAACTCTTGTGGTATTATATATAATCATTATCGTGTCGATCCCAATGACTATGAGATTTCGCAGACATCATCTTTTTTGATACCACATGCGACCAGGATAAGCCAGCTGGATTTTTACGTGCAAACTGGCGCACATGGAATGTCTCCACCTGGCTTTTTAGGAATTGAACCCGATCGAATAGATGATTATTTAGAACGTGTGTGGTTCTATAAAGATGAACCAGAACTCGCACTCCTATATATTAACAAAGCAATTGAAATTATCGAGCAACAGCACAGAGATGAGTGGCGCTACGAGGAACTGTTATCCATCAAAAGAAATATTAAGGCGCATTTTTAATGGCTTTCGGTATTTAAGTAAACCTACGATAAGTTGGGCAGGCCTTTTTAATTGCCCGTATTATGATATAACAAGCTACCATATTGAGTATTGAAAATATACATGCTACGTGGTGCCCAAATGGTGCCCACACTCAGTTGGATGCTATGTGAATACTTCTTCGTTCCACACCAAGAAATGTCAATTTTCACTAAAACAACGTATTTTAATTGACTTTAAACGATTTGATATGGCGATATGAGGCTTTAACCATCCCTCGAAATCGTTTGATCGGTGATGAGCCGGTCCGTGGGTTCGAATCCCACCGTCTCCGCCACAAAACCCTTGGAAACGCTAGTTTTCCAAGGGTTTTCTTTCTACAATAAAATCAGCCCGGAGCTTTCGCTCCGGGCTGTCGCAGTTTTTAGTCGATTAATCCTCGTACACGGTAGTCCAGATTTCGCCGTCGGCGCAGTCGAAGGTGACGGCATCTGAGCAGGCGCAGCTGTTCGCCATCCATGGCGGGGTCAGTAACTGCGCAAACGGTTTTTTAATACTTATACTTCTTTACTTTGCCGGCACGTACTTGTTGTACAGCTCCGCGTCACCGGGCAGCAGCTCACGGATGGGCTTGAAGTGCTCGGATCTGGCGTACAGTCGGGTGCCGGTGCGGTCGGGTGCGGGAGACTGCACAGGTAGCCACGCGTCGTCATCCTCGCCGCCGGTGGGCGCCGCACCTACCCAGACGCGGTCGCCGTTGTAATAACCGCAATTGGTGTACATTCCGCTGACGCCGTCCGGCCAGTAGTAGTAGCTATCCCAGCCGGTCGCCTGATACCAGCCCACCTCATGGGCACGCAGACCGGCCCGGGCCACCACGACAGCCTGCTCGATGGTACAGTTGGCCACGGGAGCAAGGGTGGTTGCACTGGTACCGTTGATGAGGCCGTAGGCATTCAGTCGTGCCAGAGGCTCTCTGGCCCAGCTGCTGATCTTGTTGCTGTCGGCATAAGTGGCCAGCTTGGAGTCGTAGGCACTGTAACGGATACCGGAGTTGCTGACCACGTACTTGAACACGTTGTTCATGAAGGTGGCCATCTGCTCACGGGTCAGGGTGGCGTTGGGGCTGAAGGTGCCGTTGCCGGTACCGGAGGTGATACCGGCGGCATAGGCCTTGCGGACGTAGACGTTGTCCGAGTCGCTGAAGGTGTCGGCGGCAGCGGGGGCGATCTCAATGCCGGTAAGGTTCTCCGCCAGCCTGACCGCGATGGAGCAGAACTGCAGGCGGTTGATGGTCTTGGTATAGTCACCACCCAGCAGACTCATGTCCAGCAGATCCTCCTGCGCCGCCCACTCCACGGAGTTGACCGACCAGGAGGAGAGCTTGGCCGTGACCTCCTTGCCCCCCTTCACCACGAAGTTGTCCGGCTTGGGGTACTTGAGGGTGCTTTCCAGCGCGAACTTCCTGCCGTTTTTCTCCCAGTTGTCCTTCAGACGCTGCACGTACTGCTTATAGCTCAGCTCGTCCAGATTGATCTCGCGCTTGTAGATGGCCTCGGTGAGATCCTCGCCCCGTGCGATCTGGGCGTTGTCCAGGCCGCAGTATTCGCAGGTCTGAGCGTAGACCAGGTCGCCCTCGGCGTTCTTGCCGATCAGATGCTTGTCGTCGATGACCTCCGAAAACTTGTGCTCGATGCGTCCGGCGATGGCGGTGGAGACGGGCTCGTTGTAAGAGGCCATAAAGGTGTGCTTGTCGTTGTACTCGGGCTGACCGCAGAACTCACAGGAATAGTAGTACTTGAAGGGGGTGGTGCAGGTGGGATAGGCGGCCACGTGCTCGGCACTTCTCCTTCTCAGGGTGAACTTGTGACCGGGACACCACTCGCGTCCCACCTTCTCGCCCTTGCCCGCCCGCTCAAAGGCCTCGTACACGTCGCCATCGTAGAGCAGGGTGCGGAAGCCGTAGGAATAGCTGAGTTCACTCAGCAGACCGTCGGGATACTTGGAGGCAGGGAGATATATGGTACACTCCCAGCTGTTGACGCCCCGCCCCGGAGGCGAGAACATGCTGCTGAACGAAAAATTGTTGACGAATCTCTCGGCGTTCATATCGGGACTGAACCAGATCTCCTCGACCAGCGGGTAATTGCCGAACCAGCTGCCGCCGCTTGCGCCCTGCTTGTCGTCACGGGGCTCGTCGATCAAAAAGCGGGTGGCATATATGACCTCGGGATTCCCATTATTCGCATTGACGGTCAGTGCTTCGGCAATGGGAGATCTGGTACGGACTCTGAGAAAATCGAAGTGAGCCGTGCCGTATTTTTCGATCTGCTTGTCCACCCACGCGGTGTTCACGATCAGGTCACGGGCGTTTCGGGTGTTTTCCAGCTTGTCGGCCTCCTCCATGGTGTAGACCTTGCTCACGTCCACCACGTTGCGGGGGATGGCTATGCTCACGTTCTTGTGGAAAACGCGCTTGGTCTGGGCATCGTTGGCACCCAGATCCACGGACAGGAAGCTGCCGTTCAGGCGGTAGTTGCGCTGCTTTTCGTTGGAGCCGCTGGGGATGGTCAGGTTCACGCCGTCCCGCACGTTGACCTGGAAATTCAGGCCGTAGGACTTGTCGGCCATGAAGCGGCCGTTTTCGTCAAAGTCGCCCGTCCACTCAATGTTGCTGACGTACAGGGCGTCGCTCTGGGCCACGGAGATGTGCGTGGGAGGCTTGTCGCCCACCGCGGGCGCGTTGTAGTAGAAGTCGGCCACACGCAGCACACCGTTGTCGGACACGGCGGCCACCTTGGGGGCGGTGGGGGCGAACTTGTACTCCACCACCACCTGATCCTCGGCGGTGGACACGATATTGCCCTCCAGACCGTTGAAGGAGACGTTGGAGTCCTTCGTCACCTTCATCTTGGCACTGTCCATGCTGGGA
>JAZNTL010000113.1:0-5871 GCA_045591745.1 Lawsonibacter sp. | reverse complement strand
GGGACGCCACAAGCATTACAGCAAGCCCAAGCAAGGCAAAAACAAGCTGCCGGATAAAATAATAGGCCGCGTTGCCACCGGTAACATCTCCGGGATCATACCAGGCTCGTGCATAGCTGGAAGAAAACACCATGATGACGCCCACTGAGAGCAGCAGCATACTCAGCATGAAAAAAGGTCCGTCAAACTCCGCCCTGCGCGCCGGGGCATCAATGTCAGAAAAGCCGGCGAGGCGGGCGCTGTCATAACGCATTGATCCACCTCCCCGACTTTGTCAGTCATACATTACATGGGATAACGGTTATATACCCCAATAAATGATATGATGGCCATGGCCAGAGATATGCTGGTAAAGAGAACAAAAAGTTCTTTTTCTTTCCACTTTTTTCCCGTCCAGCCGCCAAGCTCAAGGTGGTGGTGGAAGGGAGCCATTTTGAAAACACGCTTGCCGTGGGTAAGCTTGAAATAGCCGATCTGAATGATATCAGAAAGAGTTTCGATTATGTACACGAAACCGAGGGTAACAAGAATAAGAGGCATGTCATAGGCAAAGGCCAGTGCTGCCACAGCGCCGCCAAGAAACAGGGAGCCGGTGTCGCCCATAAATACCTTGGCCGGATGGAAATTGTAGATCAGGAAGGCGGCAAGTCCTCCCGCCAGCGCGGCGGCAAACACACCCAGTTCCGTGTAGCCAAACCACGCTGCCGCCGCCACATAGAACAGTGCCACAGGGATGGTCACACCAGTTGCCAAGCCATCCACACCATCCGTAATATTCACGGCATTCACCGTAGCCACCATAACGAAGGCCGCAAAAACCATATAGGCAGGCCACGGCAGGATCAGTTCCACACCCACAAAGGGCACATACAGGTTCGGGGTCAAAAAGCCCATATAGCGCAGCAGCACCACAAAAGCAATGGAGGCCGACAGCTGCAGCAGAAATTTCTGAGGTGCGGTCAGACCGGTATTGTGGTGATGCTTGACCTTTTCATAGTCGTCTACATAACCAATGATACCGAACACCAGCGCAAACAGATACACCAGCAGGTGGGTATAGCGCCCCTGCATCATCTGCTGCCAGCCCACTGCCACCACCGCCGCGCCGATGCCCGCAATGAACATCAGGCCGCCCATGGTGGGAGTTCCCTGCTTGGACATGTGCCAAGTGGGGCCGATCTCCTTGATGGACTGCCCGGCCTTCAGGGCCCGCAGCACCGGGATAAGCACCTTGCCCAGTGCCAGAGAAACCAGAAACGCTGCAACAAAACCGAATACCATTGACATTGTCAAAACCTCCCGATGGGGTTTCTTTTTCTTTGGTCCACCCGCCGGTCATTTCCCGGTCAGGGTCCTTGTTTCCCGCCGGACATGGCGGTTTCCCACATAGCTGCGGACGAACTCCCGTTCGTCCGGCTGGCCGGTCAGGACGATCACATCCCCCGGCCCCGCCTGATCCAGCGCCCGCCCAATGGCTCTGCGCCGATCCGGCTCTATGGCACACTGCCGCCGCCATCCGCCCATACCGGAGCGCACACCGGCCACAGCTTCCATGCCGTTCTCCCCCGGTCTGGCATCCGTAGTCAAAATGATCCGGTCGGCCAACTGCTCGGCCACACCACCCAACTGAGTCAGCACCGTCTGCTGTGTATCCCGGGGACAGCCCAGCACACAGATCAGCCGTCCCGCCGTAAACTCACGCACACTGGTCAGTACCTGCTCCAAGGCCCGGGAGGTATTGGCGCGGTCCTGCACTACGGTATAGGCCGCCGGAACATTCAGCACTTCCAGCCGCCCCTTTGGGCCGTGGACACAGCGCAGCACCCGAGCCATGCGTTCCCACTTCAACCCCAAACAGACCCCACAAGACAACGCACACAGCCCATGATACAGGGTAAAGCCACCGGGCACAGGCAGGTGAATACGCTGAATATGACCTATGCTGACCGCCTCAAATTCCATGTGCCCGGGGTGAAGCCGCAAATTCCTGGCCGTCAGGTCCGCCCGCGCTTTGTTTTCCGAGTAAGTAAAGGTATGCTTTGGGATGATACTACCATAATCCTCCCAAGCCTTTTCGTCAAGGTTTAATACCGTGGTATCACTCTGCTCAAGCAGATTGCAAAGCGCCTGTCTGTTTCGTACAGGCCCGGTCAGAGCAGCTACACTCATGCGCAATCCCACAAATTCCCTGCGTTCCAGACCTGTCTCGTCCAGCTGCAGCACCACGTGGGTACAGTGCTCATCCGCCATGCGCCGCAGCAGCCGCTGCACACGCAGGGGACCCGTATCACGCTCATCCCCGGGCAACTCTACACCCGCGATCCATGCCGCGTCCGGGGTGATGGCGCCCACACGGGTATGCGGCATCCCTTCCAGCATTACCCGCAGCAGCCATGCCGTCAGTTCACCCTCGTCCCCGACCACAGCGACCAGTGTCATACGTCTGCCGGGCCAGCAAAACCAGTTTTCCGCTATCCGGGCCAGTGTGCCCCACGGGTCCTGTCCGGCGGGTATAGCTGCCGCCGCGCCCTGCACCAGTGCCTGATTGCAGGTCAGATCGCATCCGGGCGTCTCCAAAAACAGTGCACCCGGCAGCCGATCCCGCCCGCTCACTGCAATGGAATTTATTTCCAGTTCAAGGTCGAGTCGAGCCCCTTCGAGGGGGACGCCGGCCAAAAGGTCGCGCAATTTCAAGACTGTCACCCCTCGAAGGGTGGTTTCATTCTCTCTATTGTGCCGTTATTCCAACGGAGTGTATGCGTCTGTGACGCTGGTATCTACAAAGCGTACCGGGACCACCGTGCCCCGGTCCACCGTCTCTCCCGCGCCCATGCTCTGGTCCAAAGCCTTGGTAGCGGCGCTGTAATAGGACACACCGGAAGCCCGCAGGTAAAGGCCCAGCTCGTTGAGCTTCTTCTTTGCCTGATCGTAGGTCAACCCCTTCAGGTTGGGGACGATCACCTGATCGACGGGCGCTTCTTCTCCCATATAGAGGATGACGGTGCTGTTGCCCGGGATGGTTGCACCCACCGCGGGGATCTGTCCGGTGACGGTGGTTCCCGTTCCCACGGTACGGCAGGTCAGGTTTTTGCGTTTCAGGGCTGCTTTGGCGGTATCCAGATCATATCCGGTCACCTTGGGCACGGACACATCAGCAGCCGCGGCCTCCGCCTGAGTATACTGACGCTCCACACCCAGATAGTCCAGCACATTGGCAATGAGCTGGCCAGCCAGCGGAGCGGCCATCTGACCGCCGCTGATGTAGTAGCCGGTAGAGCCGTATTTGCTTCTGGGTGAGGCATGCTTGGGGGTATCGAAGTAGAGCAGGGCGATGACCTGCGGGTCGTTTGCCGGCGCAAAGCCAACAAAGGAAACGATTTCCTCGTCGTACACACCCACTTCGCCCTCGGCAGTACCGGTCTTGCCTCCGATACGGTAGCCGGCCACGTAAGCGTTTCTACCGGTACCCTCGGACACCACGCTTTCCAGAATTTCCGCAGCATGGCGGCTGGTCTGTTCACTGACCACCTGACGCACCACAGTGGGCTCAGTCTGGCGGATAACGGTACCCTGAGAGTCGCTGATGGACTGCAAGACATAGGGTTGCATCAGGTATCCGCCGTTGATGGTGGCGGAAAAGGCGCTAAGCAGCTGCAGAGGACTGACTGTAAAGCGCTGTCCAAAGGACGCGGTGGCCAGCGACAGATAACCCTCGGCACTGGTGAAGAAATCTCTTCCCCACGTTTGGCCCTTGGCCTCGCCGGGCAGGTCGATGCCCGTCTCCTCTTTCAGTCCGAATGCCTCGTAATAGTCATAGAACTTTTCCGCGCCCAGCTTCTGGCCGATCATCATAAAGGCGGGGTTGCAGGAGTTCTGCACCGCCTCGGCCAGCGTCTGGTCTCCATGCCCTTTGCGCTCGGAACAGGCAATGCTCCTGCCGTTGACCACATAGAAACCGGGACAGAAGAAATGGTCTTTGTCGGAGATGACCCCCGCCTCCAGCGCGGCGGCCAGCACCACGGATTTAAAGGTAGAGCCCGGCTCGTAGGTATCGTTGAGCACCTTGCTGCGCCACTGCTTGTTCAGCGCCGCACCGACCGCGGTGTTTCCGGCCTGCTTGCGCAGCTGCTCATCGGTGAGCAGCTTGCCATCCTTATCCTTCAGCCCCTGTCCTCTCAGACTCTGATATTCCCGCTCGGTCTGGGCGGCCGCCTGCGCGTTCAGAGTGAGGTCGTGGATGGTTCCGTAGCTGTTCAGGTCGTAATTGGGCGCGCTGGCCATGGCCAGCCCCGCTCCCGTTTTGGGGTTCATGACCACGCAGATGCCGCCGTTTTGCACCTCGTACTTTTCGATACCGGCTGCCAGCGCCTGCTCCGCCATGCGCTGAATGGAGGTGTCGATGGTCAGGGTAATGTCGTTACCGTCCACCGCATCGATGTAGTCAGAGTAGCTGTTGTAGATTTCCGTGCCCGCACCGGTCTTGCTGGTGACTACTCGGCCTGAGGTGCCTTCCAGCACATCCTCGTAGGCAGCCTCCACACCGTAAGCGCCGCCGTTGTCGTTCACAAAGCCCACAACGTGGGATGCCACGCTGGAGAACGGGTAGTAGCGCTTGGTGGTGGGGGTCATGATCAGGGAGTAGCCCAGCTTATTCTCCGCAATAAAGGCCTGCAGCTGCTCCGCCTGCTCCCCTTCAATATTCTTTTTCACGATCTCGTATTGGGAATTGGTGCGCTCCATGCGCTTGGTCACAGACTCCCGGTCCAGCTCCAGCACGGAGCAGATCTTGTCGGTGATCAGGTCACGTCGCGCCTGAATGGCGGCATTGTAGGCCGCCTCATCCAGCACACCATCCTCATTTTTAAACTTTCGCTGGTCAATGCTGTTGACCAGATCCAAAGGAGACAGGATGAGGTTATACACCGTGGCAGACATGGCCAGCACGTTGCCGCTGGTATCCCGGATGGTGCCCCGGTTGGAGCGCACCTCCACGTCACGGGTGGACTGGTTGAGCTGGCGCATCTGGTATTCCTCGTGGTGGACAATGGCAATATCCCACAGCTTCCAGCCCAGTGGGATAAAGGACAGCACACCAAATATGATCATAAGACACACAGTGCGCCGGAAAATGAGCTGCTTGGATGTACGCTCCCGCCGCTGTCGTTCTTCCATTCTGCCTGCCATAGTCTCACCTCCCTGTTATCATCATTATCGTCAAAAGGGCGCAAGATACATTCTCTTGCGCCCTCCCGGTCAAAGTCGTCTATGTGTCTGGTCCACTATATTATCCGCTCAGCTGAAATATTCGACCAGGCTGGAAAAAACGTCCTGTGCTGCGTGAATGGCACCTGCCGCGCCCGCCATGGCGGAGGACCCGGCATGCAGGACCACGCTGTCCGGCTGAGACATGTCAATGTAAGTGATCTGGTCCGCAGTGGGACGGATCATGGTAGCCCCCACAGCCGCTTCCAGATGCTCCGTGTCAAATACCTGCTCATACTGAGCGGACAAAGACGCGTGCTGAGCCTGGAGCTCACCAAGCTGGCCGCGCAGGGAAACCACGGAGTCGGACACCATGTGCAGCTGCAGATAGCTCAGCAGCAGCAGTGCGGCAAACACGCCCACGGCCAGAAAACCCACCACAGCAAAGGGAGCCACATGGCCGGCCTGACGCACCTCTACCTGAGGACGCTCAACGGGGCGGCGCTTGGGCGCGCGCTTGGGTACGCTGTGCTGTTCCTCCTGACGGCGGGGGTTGCGAACTACGTTGCCTTCATAAACAGGGGCATAAGCCACACTGCCGTTGGTACGATAGGTTGTCATTCTCTGCCGCGCTGCCATGGCAGTTCCCTCCTAATAGTAACTACTTCA
>JAZNTL010000112.1:0-2390 GCA_045591745.1 Lawsonibacter sp. | reverse complement strand
AAGCTATACTTTCCTATTCACCCTTTTTTTACACAGATTTCTGACTTATAATACTGATTTGGTACTTTTGGAACTTTTTTTGAAACATTGTCCTATTTTCTTCTCTATCTTTTTGGAGCATAGTAAAAAGATTTCAATATTTTCATATAAGCACAACAAAAAAGATACTGCTTGAGAAAATCCCAAGCAGTATCTTTTCAAGATCATATCATTCCGAAATGTTTGAGCGCATCTTTAATTGCTGCAACTTTTTCCGGTGGACAAGCATGGTATTCGTGTTTTCTCTGCTCAACAGCGTTTGGTGCTTTGTGCATCTCCAGACCACACATACGCTTGACCTCGGCTATATAAGCTGTATGCACCTTGAACCCATAGTTCTCTTCCACATACTTCTGAATCCGCTTATAGGTCGGCTGCTCGGTCACTTCGCCCTCGTCCACATCCACCGTTACCTCGATACTCTGTGGATATGTTCCCCGCGACAAGAGGACAACCGTCTCGACATGTTGCGTCCTCGGAAACAGGTCCACCGCTTCGGCACGTTTGACCACATACCCCCGCTCCCCCAGCCGCTTCACGTCCCGGGCCAGGGTGGCCGGGTCGCAGGAGACGTAGACGATGCGTTCCGGGGCCATATCCGCCAGAATGTCGGTCACGCCGGGGGCAAGACCCTTGCGGGGCGGGTCCACGCAGATCACGTCCGGCCGCACCCCTTCCGATGCCAGCTTATAGGCCACCTCGCCTGCGTCACCGCAGAAAAACTCCGCGTTGGTCACGCCGTTGCGTTTGGCATTCTCCCTGGCGTCCTCAATGGCCTGCGGCACGATTTCCGCGCCGATGACCTGGCCCGCCTTTTTTGCCATAGTCAGGCTGATGGTGCCGATGCCGCAGTACAGGTCCAGCACGGTTTCCGTTCCCGTCAGGGCGGCAAACTCCACCGCCCGGCCGTACAGCACCTCGGTCTGATCCCGGTTGATCTGGAAAAAGGAGGGCACGGACAGGCGGAAGGTCAGGCCGCACAGCTCCTCCTCCAGCCAGTCCCGCCCCCACAGGGTGCGGTAGCTGTCGCCCAAGATCACATTGGTGTCCTTTTGGTTGACGTTGAGCACCACTCCCACAAGACCGGGCTCATAGTCCCGCAGAGCGCGCACCAGTCCCGCCTCATCGGGCAGCCTTTTGCCGTTGACCACCAGACACACAAGGCTCTCCCCCACCCGGTTGGTGCGCACGTACAGATGGCGCACAAGGCCCTTGCCCGTCTTTTCGTCATAGGCGGGGATATGTTCTCGTTCCATCCAGTCTTTCACTGCCCGGCCAAGTCCGTTGACCGGTTTGGGCTGAAGCAGGCAGTCCTCCACGTTGATCACGTCATGGCTTCGGGCGCGGAACAGCCCCACGCTCACCCCGTTTTCCCCCTGCGCCACGGGGAACTGCACCTTGTTGCGGTAGCGGTGGGTGTCCGCCGCCCCGTGAATGGTGTCCACGGCAATGTCCACACCGCCCACCCGGCGCAGGGTGTCCTCCACCCGCTGACGCTTGGCCTGCAGTTCCTCCTCATAGGTCATGTGGCGGAACTGACAGCCGCCGCAGGGCCCGGAATGGGGGCAGTCGGAGGGCACGCGGCAGGGGGATTCCAGTACAGGCTTCACCGCCCGGCCCCATGCCACGTTTTTATTCACCTTGAGAAGCTGCACCTGCCACCGCTCACCCCGGATGGTGTTGGGTACAAAAACCACACGGCCATCCTCCAGCCGAGCAACACCCAGCCCCTCGGCGGTGTAGCCGGTGATGTCCAGCGTGTGGACGCTGTTCTTTTTCAGTTCTGCCATGGAACGCACCTTCTTCGTTGCTTCATTCCATTCTATTAAAGCAGAAAACCGCCCGGATGACAAGCATCCGGGCGGTTTTGAACGCATATTTTACTTCTTGATCTTGTCGGAGAAGAAGTAGTCCTTGGTGATCTTGGTCACAACACCGGACAGCAGCAGCAGAGCCACCAGGTTGGGCAGAGCCATCAGGCCGTTCAGGGTGTCGGAGATGTCCCACATCAGAGTGCCGGAACCGGTGGCGCCCACGATACAGACCAGCACGAAGATGATCTTGTAGCACAGGTCGAACACCTTGTTGTCATGGGTCAGGTAGCCCCAGCAGCGCTCGCCGTAGTAACTCCAGCTCAGGATGGTGGACAGGGCGAAGAAGACCAGGCTGATCTGGATGATGGTACCGCCGATGGTGCCGGGCAGGATGGCATTGAAAGCAGCCACAGCAGCAGCACCCTTGGTACCGTAGACAGACATGTCGGTGGTGTACAGACCGGACAGCACCACAGTCAGGGCAGTGATGGTGCAGATGACGATGGTGTCAAAGAACACCTCGAACACGCCCCACAT
>JAZNTL010000111.1:0-4117 GCA_045591745.1 Lawsonibacter sp. | reverse complement strand
AAAACTGTGTTAGGATATCACTTGCCTTTGACTGGAGAGACGGTACGGAGAGATGTCCGAGCGGTTTAAGGAGCTGGTCTTGAAAACCAGTGACTCGCAAGAGCCGTGGGTTCGAATCCCACTCTCTCCGCCATTTTAATAGCTTTATTTTCTTTGACCTGCAGAAGTACCCAAGAGGCCAAAGGGGCTCCCCTGCTAAGGGAGTAGGCGGGTTAAACCGTGCGAGGGTTAGAATCCCTCCTTCTGCGCCAACAATAACGGCCCCGACCGAATGGTCGGTCCCGTTATTGTTATCGGAGGGATTCGAACCCTGAGAGGGTGAGCGGCGTGAAGAAAACATGCCGGTGGCATGTTTTTAGCCGCGAAGTCCGCAGCGGCTATGCCGCAAGGACGGATGACGCGTGCAAAGCGCAGCGGCATCATCCCGCTTTCTGCGCCAAATCAAAGTGTTTTTGGTTTGCTTTTCTTCTACGGATGTGCTAAACTGACCGGCGGGCAGCATGTTGCCGCCCGGACCATAAAATTCGTTTCACACGAGGAGAGAGAAACAAGTATGACACCCTTTGAAATTTTTGCCCAGGCTGTGGGCATTGCGGCCATGGCCATCATCATCTATTCCTTCCAGCAGAAGACCCACAAAAAGGTAGTTACATTCCAGCTGTTCGGTTGTATCCTGTTTGCCGCCAACTTTTTCATGCTGGGTGCCCTTGTGGGTGCATTTATGAACGTGATCAGCGTGTTCCGCGCGTTGGTTTATTCCAATAAGGAGAAATTCCACGGCGATCACAAGGGCTGGATGGCCCTGTTTATGGGCCTGTATGTGCTGTTCTATGTGCTGACCTTTACCGTGTTCGGCACCGAATTCACCCTCCGCAACGCCCTGCTGGAGCTGCTGCCCGTTATCGCCATGGTGGTCACCACCGTTGGCTTCAGCAGCAACAGCGCCAAGCTGGTTCGCCTGTTTGGTTTGGTCAATTCCCCCTGCTGGCTGATCTACAATCTGGCCAATTTTGCGCTGGGCGGTATCCTTTGCGAGGTGTTCAGCCTGTGTTCCATTTTTATCGGCATGTTCCGCCACGACCGCAAGAAGCAGGAAGTATAAAGAAAAATCGGAGTTGTGCGTTATGATCAAAAAACAAAATCTGCATACTCATACCATCTATTGTGACGGCACAAACACCCCGGAGCAAATCATTGAAGCGGCTATTGAAAAAGGCTTTGATTCCATCGGCTTTTCCGGCCATTCCTATATGTATTATGACAATTATATTTTTCCCGATCGTACGGTGGAATATAAAGCACACATCGACCGGCTGAAGAAGGAGTATGCGGACAGACTGAAGATATATCTTGGACTTGAAGTTGATTCATATTCCGGACCGGAGACCGATCTGACAGGGTTTGATTACCTGATCGGCGCGGTGCACGAATTGAAGCGTGCAGATCGGTTTTTCAGCATTGACGAGTCGGCAGATAACCTGCGGCGGGTGGTTGAGCAGCATTTTGGGGGCGACGGTCTTGCGCTCGCTCGGGCATATTACGAAGAATTGTCCCAATTACCTGAATACGGCAACTTCGATATTATTGCCCACTTTGATCTGATTACAAAATACCGCAAGGTAGCCGCTTTTTTTGATGAAGAGTCAAAGCAGTACCGCAACTATGCTATCGGCGCGGCGGAAGCGCTGGCTGGTAAAATTCCTTATTTCGAGGTAAATTCCGGTGCCATTGCCCGGGGCTACCGCACCACGCCTTATCCCAATCCTTTTATTATCAAGGAACTGAAACGGTTGGGTTTCGGGGTGGTCATTACCTCCGACTGCCATGACTGTACCAAGCTGGACCTGTACTTTGACGAGGCGGAGGAGCTGCTGCGCTCCTGTGGCTTCAGGGAACGCTATGTACTGACAGACAACGGATTTAAGCCTGTTGCGTTATGAGTTTAATTGAAAAATCCCGCCACGGACTGACCGCGGCGGGATTTTTTTACAGGCTTTTTCGAATTTGCGCCAGCGCGCTTTTCTCCAGACGGGACACCTGCGCCTGTGAAATACCGATCTCCCCGGATACCTCCATCTGGGTCTTGCCCTGATAGAAGCGCAGGTCAAGGATGTGACGCTCCCGGTCAGTCAGGCGGCTCATGGCATCCTTCAGGGCGATCTCCTCCAACCAGCGCTCGTCGGTGTTTTTGGTGTCCTTCACCTGATCCATGACGCACAGGGCATCCCCGCTGTCGGAGTAGACCGGCTCATACAGAGAAATGGGGTCGGTGATGGCATCCAGAGCAAAGACGATATCCTCCCGCTTCATGTCCAGAATAGAGGCGATCTGCTCAATGGTAGGCTCCCGCTGGTGCTGAGCCACGTAGGACTCCTTGGCCTGCAGTACTTTATAGGCGGTGTCCCGCATGGCCCGTGACACCCGCAGGGCACTGTTGTCCCGCAGATAGCGGCGGATCTCTCCCACGATCATGGGTACGCCGTAGGTGGAAAAGCGTACGTCCAGCTCCGTGTTGAAGTTGTCAATGGCCTTGATCAGACCGATGCATCCCACCTGAAACAGGTCGTCTACATTCTCTCCACGATTGGAGAACTTCTGGATGACGGACAGTACAAGACGCAGATTGCCTGCGATCAGTTGTTCCCGGGCCTGCTTGTCGCCCTGCTTGGTGCGCAGGAGCAGGGCTTGTATTTCGTCATTTTTCAGTACCTTCAGCTTGGAAGTGTTTACGCCGCATATCTCTACCTTGTTGTGCACAGACAAAAACCTCCCCCGTGATCCACATGTCCAGTATCTCCCTGAAGGAGTCTTTCATGCGGAAACGGGGGAGGTTAAATTTTTAATCGTGAGACGACTTTCGATGGAATTTGCTGTACTTAGTCCTGTACCTGACGGAAGTGATCGTCCATGCGCTGACTCAGTTCCAATGCGGCATTGTGGCCCATTTTCCGGTTGCGGTTGTTCATGGCGGCCACTTCAAGGATGCTGGCCAGATTTCGACCGGGCTTGACCGGAATGGTCAGAGAGGGGAGAGAGGTGTCCAGAATTTCGGTATAGGTGGAGTCCATACCCAGCCGGTCGTAGACCTTGCCTTCCTTCCACGGCTCCAGATTGATCACAAGGTCGATCTCTTGCATGTCCTTGATGGCGCCCATACCGAACAGGCGGCGCACATCGATCACACCGATGCCGCGCAGTTCCATGTAATGACGGATCAGCTCCGGGGCGGAGGCCACCAGCTTGCCTGCGTTGTTCTTGATGATCTCCACCGCGTCGTCGGCAATGATACGGTGGCCGCGCTTGATCAGCTCGATAGCGACCTCACTTTTGCCAACACCGGACTCGCCCTGAATGAGCACACCCTCGCCGTATACCTCCAGCATGACGCCGGAACGGGTGATCTTGGGGGCCAAATGAAGACGCAGACTGCCGATGAGGGTGCTGGTGAACACGGAGGTGGTCTCCTGTGTGCGCAGGACGGTGCAGTCGTACTTTTCTGCCATCTCCATACATTCGGGGAAGGGTTCGATACCCCGGGTGATGATCAAACCCGGCACAGGCCGGGACAGCAGACGCTCAAAACTGACCCGGCGTTGCTCAGTAGTTAGGCCGGACAGATAGGTGGTCTCCACAAGACCCAGGACCAGCAGGCGCTGGTCGTCAAAATACTCAAAAAAGCCCGTCAAAGGCAGACCGGGGCGGTTCAGGTCCACGGTATAGATGGGACAGTTGCGATAATCTGTTCCCTCCCGCAGGACCTCCAAATGGAATTCGTCAATGATGGTGCCCAGCTTTACGCTGCAGGTATCCTGTGACATGGCGCACCTCTCTTTCTGTTTTTTCTCAGTATAGCCTATTCTTAGGCTGCTTGCAATAGGATTTGCTTAGTTTCGGGGTGCAAATGTCAAGTGTAAAACCCGAATAAATTATAAAAATTTTTCTGTTTCCCGTGAAGCATCAGCCTAATTGAAAAAAATTCAAAAAAGACCTTGCAATTTGACAAAGTATCTGTTATTATATCTGTCGATGCTCCATGATTTGAGTGTACTTCGAAGCGAGGAGGTAAGCGAAATGGCCAAGTGTGAATTCTGCGATAAGGGCGTTGTTTTCGGCATTC
>JAZNTL010000110.1:0-5111 GCA_045591745.1 Lawsonibacter sp. | reverse complement strand
GTGAGCGCGAAGCTGCTCCTACTGGGCTTCTGGATTTGGTTCCACCTAACCGGCTTTAGCCCCCAGGGCACGGTCCCTGTGGGGGACTTCAACCTCGTAAGTCGTGCAACCGAGGCCATGTTCGGCTCCTACTGGCTGGCTGTGGTGGTGGAGTTTGCGTGTATCTTCGCTCTGGGCGCCGCCATTGGCATCGCCTCCATGCCCTTTGCCGACGACACCCGTTCCTTGGTCAAGGAGTCTGTGATCCATTTCATCGTCACCGGCGGTCTTGTCTTTCTCAACCTTTGGGTACAATGCCTGCTCGACTTGAGCCGGTTCTTCCTTGCGTCCTACGCTCTGCTGTACCTGCTCATCTGGTTCGGACGGTGGATCGGCTGGTACGTAGAAGTAGACCAGATCAAGATCAAGCTGGGCCTCGCCCCGGCTCACTCCCCCCTGAAGTGGCGGGAGACCCTGCCCTATCTCCCCTTCCTGCTGGTGCTGTGCGTCCTGCTCCCCATCGTTTTGGTTTTGGCAGACGGGCTTCTGTTTGGCTCCGGCTCCCACCTGCTCTCCGAACTGCTGATGCCCTATGTCATCTTCCCGGTGGTCAGCCTTTGCTCCGGCATCTCTCTGGGCAAACGGCAGGGCTTGTGCATTCTCTTCCCCGTGGCCGCCTACCTACTCCACGCACCCATGGTGTTCCTGCTGTTCGGCCATTACTTCTACCTGATTCTTGCCGATGTTCTCTTTACCTTTGCCCTCATAGGCAACATCATTGGCACGGTCCACCGCAAGCGCAAGCAGAAAAAGGAGGCGTCCAAATGAAACAGACCCGTCTTTACAATGTGATCTTCCCCATCTGGATGCTGTTCCTGTTCCCGCAGGTATGGCTCATCGCCCTGCCGGGCAACCTGCTCATCGACTGCGCAGTGGTGCTGTTCACTCTGTTGGCCCTGAAACACACGCAGAAAAAGGCCGTTTTGAAACAGGTGTGGTGGAAGATATGGCTTCTGGGCTTTGCGGCGGACTTTGTGGGTGTGGCCGTCCTCTTCCCCGCCATGTTCCTCACTTCCGCCGTATCCAAAGAGATGCGCCCTCTCATCGAGCCGGTGATGTATAACTGCTGGAAGTCCCCCCTCGCCTTCCTCTGGACGGGGTTGGCAGTGGCTGTATCCGGGGTGTGTATTTACTTCTTCGACCGGCGGGTCATGCGTTCCTGCGCTGAACTGACCGACCGGGAGCGGCATCTGACCGCCCTTTCTCTGGCCATTATCACCGCGCCGTGGATGTTTTTCATCCCAACCTATTAAATTCAGGCAAAATTTGCCGTCTTTGGCTTGTAAAACGAAAAAACAGGCATTATAATAACAGGAGTACCCAGCTGGGTACTCCTGTTATCGTTAAAACGTCGTCCCCGGGACGATTTGGATCATGGAGAGGATATTATGAATCGTACTACCATCGCCGCTGTGTTCGCCGACCAGGAGAAGCTGGGCGGTCAGTCGGTCACTGTCATGGGTTGGGCCCGCACCATCCGCGACATGAAGACCTTTGGCTTTATCGAGCTCAATGACGGCTCCTGCTTCAAGAACCTGCAGGTGGTCATGGATGCCAACGAGCTTGCCAACTATAAGGAGATCGCCGGTCAGAACGTGGGCGCCGCTTTGATCGTCACGGGCACCGTGGTGCTCACTCCCGAGGCCAAACAGCCCCTGGAGATCAAAGCCGCTACCATCGCCGTGGAGGGTGTGTCCTCCCCCGACTACCCCCTGCAGAAAAAGCGCCACAGCGTGGAGTATCTGCGCACCATTCAGCATCTGCGCCCCCGGACCAACCTGTTCTCCGCCGCCTTCCGGGTGCGTTCCGTGGCCGCCCACGCCGTTCACTGCTTCTTCCAGGAGCAGGGCTTCGTCTACGTAAATACCCCTATCATCACCGCCAGCGACTGCGAGGGCGCCGGCGAGATGTTTCAGGTGACCACCCTGGATATGGAAAATCCCCCCCGTCTGGAGGACGGCTCCATTGACTGGTCGCAGGACTTCTTCGGCAAGAAGGCCAGCCTGACCGTATCCGGCCAGCTCAATGCGGAAAACTTCGCCATGGCCTTTGGCAACGTGTATACCTTTGGCCCCACCTTCCGTGCCGAGAACTCCAACACCCAGCGCCATGCCGCCGAGTTCTGGATGATCGAGCCGGAGATGGCCTTTGCCGATCTGACCGACTATATGGACACCGCCGAGGCCATGATCAAGTACATCATCAACTATGTGCTTGAAAAGTGCCCGGACGAGATCAACTTCTTCAACTCCTTTGTGGATAAGGGCCTGAAGGAGCGTCTGGAGCATGTCGCCAACTCCGACTTTGGCCGTGTGACCTATACCGAGGCTGTGGAACTGCTGAAGAAGGTCAACGACCAGTTCGATTATAAGGTGGACTGGGGCTGTGACCTGCAGACCGAGCACGAGCGCTACCTCACCGAGCAGGTCTACAAGCGCCCCGTCTTCGTCACCGACTATCCCAAGGAGATCAAGGCTTTCTATATGCGCCAAAACGACGACGGCAAGACCGTGGCCGCCGCCGACTGTCTGGTCCCCGGTATCGGTGAGATCATCGGCGGCTCCCAGCGTGAGGAGCGCATCGACATTTTGGAGGCCCGCATCAAGGAGCTTGGCATGGACCCCCAGGACTACTGGTGGTACTGCGACCTGCGCCGTTACGGCTCCTGCCGTCATGCCGGCTACGGTCTGGGCTTCGAGCGCATGGTCATGTACCTGACCGGCATCAGCAATATCCGCGACGTGGAGCTGCACCCCCGTACCGTGGGCAACGCAGAGTTCTAATGAAAGAAAAAAGCACCGCCCGATGCAAGCTGCATCGGGCGGTGCTTTTTATGTGTTTTCTCAGCCCAGAGCACCGCTGGCGATGATGGCATCGATCTGCTCCTCGGTATAGCCCAGATCAGCCAGAATGGAGCGGTTGTGCTCACCGTACAGGAAGGGAGCGCCAAGCTTCATGGCACCCTGAGAACCCAGACGGACGGGGCAGGTAGGCAGCACACGCTCCACACCGTTGCCGCAGGTATAGGTCTGCAGGTACTGGTTGGCCCAGGCCTGCTCGTCTTCCAGAACATCGGCAAAGTGGTTGATCTTGCCGCTGACAATATCCAGCTCGCGGAAGGTCTTCAGCCATTCCTCAGAGGTCTTGGTGACAAAAATCTTCTCAAACATAGGAACCAGAGTTTCGGCCGCCTCCATAGCGTCAGCCATGGTGACCACACCCAGCTGAGCGGGCACCTCGGGAATACCCAGGGCACCGAAGAAACGCTCGGAATAGCGTTCAAACTCGAAGAAGGTGCAGCGGATCCACTCGCCGTCCGCACAGCGGTAGGGCAGGTTGGTGGGAATACCAAAGTTGCGCTTCTCGGGGAACTCGTGGCAATAGGGCTTCTCGGCCATGACGATGGAGCCGCCGAAGGCCCAGATACCGGCGTTGTACAGGGACATGGTGACAAAGTCGCCCTTGCCGGTCTTCTCGCGCTGATACAGGGCGGTCATCACTCCGCCGAACAGGGTGGTACCGGCAATGGTATCGCCCATGGCGTAGCGGGAGTTGACGGGATAGCTGCCGGGAGCATCAAAGGTCATATCAGCAGCAAAGCCGGAACGGGACCAGAAGGCGATATTGTCAAAGCCGGGGGCGTTGCAGTCAGGGCCCTCGTAGCCGTAGCCGGTCAGGGTGGCGTAGATCAGACGGGGGTACTTATCCTTCAGGGACTCATAGTCCACACCCAGCTTGACCAGAGACTGGTTGCGGGTGTTGGTGACCAGAATGTCGGCACCCTCCAGCAGCTTGAAGAAGACTTCCTTGCCCTCCTCGCTCTTCATGTTCAGGGAGATGGACTTCTTACCCACGTTGAAGATGTCGAACAGGGGATTTTCTGTCTGCTCGGTCTTGGTGTGGCCCAGAGAGGTGGCTCGCCAGGCATCACCGCCGCGGCCCTCGATCTTGATGACCTCCGCACCCAAATCGGCGGCAATGCGGCCCACGATGGGGGCGGCAACGTAGTTAGCCAGCTCGATCAGTCGAATACCCGCAAGGGGCTTTTTGTTCTCGCTCATTGTTCATTCCTCCTGATTTTTGTGATTGGAAAAGAGGCAATGCGCCCTTTTCCCCAATATAATTCTCGATGTTCTTATTATATGGTGTACTCCTTGCGGTTTCAAGGTCTTTTTTCCCTTTCACCTGCGGTTTATTCTGCACTATTCATAAGTTTAAACTTCACAATAAAACATCGACTATCAGAATTTCAAGATTTAAATATTCCACCCTGTCCCTTGCGGCAATTTGCTTTTATCACCTTCAAAAGGTATAATCACTGCGAGGCAGTTATTATACTTTAATTTCCGCCCTTTTCCTCGCCGCTGCGCGGCAACCGGAAAAGATGGTATAATACAGTCAGTTTCTTTGCCTAAGGAGGGCTTTCCCATGCTTTCTGCTCAAAATATTTCCCGTCCCCGTCCGGGCGGCACCGCCCACGTAAGTCCCGAGGGCATCATCTACTGTACGGACGGAAAATTCCGCTGGGTCTGTGAATTTGACCAGCGCAAACGGCCCACCGTTCTGCTGTCCCTGCTGCGGAAGTGTATGGCTGTGGGTGCCGTTTTGGGTCTGCTGTTTCTGTTCCTGCATACAGACCGTTTGCTCCGCTCCCTTGGGGTGCTGTTGGGCCTGACGGCGGCGGGCGCGCTGGCCGCACTTGTCCCCTTTGCCCTCCACGTCCTGCGAAACGGCCCTTGCCTGTGCCTGCTGTTCACCGCGGACGAAAGCATGGTGTCCTGCCAGCAGGTCAAGGGCAAAACCAATGAGGCAAAGGTAGCCCATGCCATCGCCGCATGGGTGGGAGGGCAGAGCCAGCCTGCCCTGCGCTTTCACGATGCCCTCACATGCCGCTTCGACAGCGTGCGCACCCTCCGCCCCGACCCGGCCCACGACCTGATCCGGGTCAACGGTCTCAAGGTCTATGTCCGGCCGGAGCAGTTGCCTCTTGTGCTGGACTACCTGAAGCGCCAGTGCCCGCAGACAAAGTAAATTATATCCAAAAAAGCGTCGGATAAGCAAAAAGATTTGCT
>JAZNTL010000109.1:0-5825 GCA_045591745.1 Lawsonibacter sp. | reverse complement strand
GGACGGTGGCCACCACTTCAATTTTGCCCTTCCATTCGCCATGCAGGCGCAGAGACTCTTTTGCGTAATCCATAAGTGAAACTCCTTTTTGCGATTTTGTATCATTTTATTCCTTAAAGGAAGCGCTGTCAACGCAGAACGAAGGAACATCCATCCGAAAAAGTAAAGCTAAGCATTAGAGAATTATAGGTCACTTTGGCTGTACTCTTTGCAGAAACGACAGAACAGCTCCGCCGCAGGGGACAGGGGGCGGCCGGCCGCCCAAAACAAAGAGGTGTCTGCCCGATAGTCTGCGTCCTCAATGGGGATGGCCACACAATCCTTATAATAAGACAGGTTAAACCGGGCGGTGTGCCGTGCCTGTAAAAACACGCCCAGATTGCGCTCCAGCGCCGGGGCCATGGCGTGGGGAACATTGCCCTCGTAGATGATAGTGGGGGTGTGGCCGATGCCGTCAAACAGGCTGTCCAGCATGACGCGGCCGGGCAGGCCGGGGGCGTAGGCGATCATGGGCTGTTCGGCAAGCTCGGCCATAGTCACGCTTTGCCGGGTGGCAAAGGGATGGGCTCGATTGACAATAGCCATAATGGTGCGGGCGGAGCGGATGGTGATGTGCTCCAGTCCCGGCTGGCGGATGGCGTTGGTGGAGCCGATGGCCAGATCGTAGCCCCGGGTCAGGTCAATGTCGTCGCTGTGGGCGGGGCTGACGTAGGTGCGGTGGAGCCGGATGTGGGGATGTTGCCGGAGAAACTCGCTGATGAGGTGGGAGGCAAAGACAAAGGTGGTGTCCACGATGGACAGGTGTCGCTCTTTTTCCTCCCGCATCTGGCGCATGCGCTCGTTGCCCTGCTCGTTCAGAGCAAGGATCTTCTGTACATAGGACAGATACTCCCGCCCGCAGTCGTTGAGGGCAAGGGAACGGCCCGCCCGGTCGAACAGGTCGACACCCAGATCCTGCTCCAGCCGCCGGATGGAGTTGCTCAGAGCCGGGGCAGAGATGGACAGCCGCTCCGCCGCCCGGGTCAGACTGCCCGTTTCCGCCACGGTGGCGAAGTATAATAAAGGATACAGTTCCATAAAAAGACCTCCGGATCGAACTATGTAGGGGCCGGTCCCAGACCGGCCCGCAGTCGGGCGGCTCTGGGAGCCGCCCCTACATTATACCACGCTTTTAATTTTTTGTTAAATGTATTTTAAGATTTGGAAATTGTTATTTAATGACGGGCGGACTATACTGGGAGAGACCATGGGCGCAAAGAGGTTGCGCCAAAAACAAAGGAGGACCTGTAATGCAAAAGAACCGACTGACAAGTCTGCTGCTGGCCATTATGATGGTGGTACAGCTGGTGGGCATCGTTCCCGTGTCTGCGGCGGATAACTACACTCTGCAGAACGGCGACGTGATCTTTATTCCCGATGTGGCACGCCCCGGACAGGAGTTTGATGCCTATATCGTGGACTCCGCCACCGCCAAGGCAGGCGAGAAGGTGAGGGTCACCCTTCCCGAAACCACCAACGACAACAAGTTCAGCGCAACCGCCTCCAACGGTCGTTTCTGGGAAATGATCGACGGCACCCTCATGCGTGTCAGCGGCATCTGGTACGCCAAGGGCGAGGTGTATAAGGGCCGCTGGTTCAAGTTCGGCTATCACGAGACCATTGAGGAGCTGACCGACACCACCCTGAAGACCAACCACGCCAAGTACCACTGCGGCGGCAACAAGTGCGGCGTGGGCTTTACCGATGCCTGCGGCGACAACAGCGCCACCACCCGTTATTATGAGTGCGGCACCAACCTGACTGTCCCCAAGGATCTGACCATCATCGACCTGACGGGCAATGGCATCACCACTCTGGCTCAGGCCAAGGAGCTGACCGATGCCAACAAGGCGGTCATCAACCTGTATGTGCCCGACGGCAGCAGCGAAAACGGTACTTACAGCGGCCATAAGGATGGCAAGGTGACCGGCACCGCTCAGGTGGTCATCGTGCAGGAGTCAGTGGCCGAGGGCTACGTGATTCCCCAGGAGGGCGACGTGTTCTATGTGAACGGCAACGTGTCCGCCGCCCGCCGCTTCGTCACCGCCTATGCGGTCAATGCTGCCGGTTATCAGCCCGGCCAGCAGGTGAAGCTGTACATCCCCGAGGGCAGCAAGCCCGAGACCGGCTATGACAAGGACAGTGCTCCGGCCAACACCACCGCCTGCTACTGGAAGATGGAGGGCGGTATCGTAAAGGTGCAAACTGCGGACATGGGCCGCCACGATGTGCTGACCCTGCAGGAGGGCAAGGCTACCCTGACCGCCGCGGAGGGTCACGGCGAGAGCTGCGTGCTGGGCTATGCAAACGGCTGCGGCGGCAAGCTGACCGCCGCCCTGACCGCTGAGGTTCCTCTGGTCATCGATCTGCGCTCCAATGTGACCGAGAAGGCCACCACGCTGGAGCAGGCGGCACAGCTGACCGCAGACGGAACGGCTGTGGTGAACACCTATGCCCCCGACGGCAAGGTAGCCGCCCTTGCGCTGGTGGATCGGGCCAAGAGCTTTAAGCTGACCGTGGAGACGCCGGAAAAGGGCACGATTTCCGTAGACAAGACCAGCGGCGCGGTGGGCGATACCGTCACCGTCACCGCCACTCCCGACGAGGGCTGCGAGCTGCGCTATGTGATGGTGGACGGCAACGCCATTTTAGGTAACACCTTTACCACCACCGCCACCAAGCACACCGTGTCCGCCGTCTTCCGCCAGAAGGATCGCTTTGCCGATGATGTGACCAAAATCCTGGTGATCGGCAGCAGCCACGGCGTGGACTGCACCAACTACCTGTACGACGTGGCCAAGGATCAGGGTACCAAGCTGGTCATTGGCGATCTTTACAAGGGAAGCAGCACCCTGCAGGAGCATGTGGATTACATCCGCACCAACCAAACCGCTTACAACTACTACAAGACCCAGGACGGCACCTGGACCACCAAGACGGGCAGCAATCTGCTCACCGGCCTGCTGGACGAGGATTGGGACATCATTGTGTTGATGGAGAGCAGCCGCCTCCCGCTGGCCTCCAAAAAGGAGACTCTGGACACGGTGGTGACCTATGTCAATAGCAACAAGACCAACCCGGATGCCAAGCTGGCCTTCTTTTCCACTTGGCGGGCACACAACACATCTACTCGCGACTACGTGTACGACGATTTTCATGGCAGTGTCCATGAGCAGGGCGAACAGCTTCGACGCTTTGCCAAAGAAGAGATCGCTTCCCGTGGGGACTTTACGTGGGTCATTCCTGCGGGTACCGCTGTGGACAACGCAGCTACCGGCTTTATGGGCGACGGCTGGTTCCGGGATGATGTACACATGAACGGCATGGGCCGTGTGATGGCCGCCTGCACCTGGTACACCACCCTGTTCGGAAAGCCCATTGAAAAGCTGGGTCTGACCCAGACCCGGGACAGCTATGACGCGGAGTACGGCGTTGCCGGACAGGAAGGCATTTCCGACACCCCCTCCACCACCCTGAGCGAGGAGGTCAAGGAGCTAATCGTGGCGGCCGCCAACGCCGCCTGCGCCAACCCCTATGAGGTAACCAGCATGGCTTCCTACACCATGCAGGAGGGCGACGTGGTCTATATCCCCGGCAAGATCATTGCCGGTATGGGATGCACGGCCTATATCGCCAACTCCGCCACCAAGGGGTTGGGTGAGAAGGTGTCCGTCCTGCTCCCCAAGGATATGACTGTGGCTCCCGACTCCTTCTGGAAGCTGACCGACGGCAAGCTGGTGGCTGTGGAGGCGGAAAAGACCGCCGCCGCCGAGGGCGACACCGTGGTTGACCTGCGTGTGGACACCACCAATCCTGCCGACGAGTCCGCCAAGGCGGTGGGCTACGGCAAGGCCGTGTTCGTGGTGGATGCTTCTGAGCAGATGACCCGCGCTCAGGCGGTGACCAAGCTCTATGAGCTGGCCGGCAAGCCCGCCGTGAGCGGCAAGGTGTCCTTCCCCGATGTGGCCGAGGGCGACAAGGCGTACAACGCCATCGCCTGGGCGGTGGAGCAGGGCATCGTCAGCGGCTACGGCGATGGACGCTTCTGTGGCAACAACTCCGTCACCATAGAGCAGTTTGTGGTGATGCTGTGGAACCGTGCCGGAAAGCCCGCCAGCGAGGTTTCCGCCCGCGTGGCCGGCAACCAGAGCGCCTGGGCCACTCCCGCCCTGCGTTGGGCGGTAGAGACCAAGCTGCTGAAGGATCTGCCCCATCCGTTCAACTTCCCCTATCAGGATTCCGATAAGATCGCTACCCGTGCCCAAGTGGCCTGGATGCTGAAGAATGTGGTAAAATAATGAAATCATCCGCTGCGTAGGGGCCGGTCCAAGACCGGCCCGCAGCCGGGCGGCTCTGGGAGCCGCCCCTACATAAAATGATTGAGGAGAGAGTATTATGTTGAAAGAACTGCCTGAAGTTTTGAGAGTTGACCCCAACGGGGTACGCAAGCTGTGCACCGAGATTTTCTGCGCCGCCGGATACCCCGCCGAGAACGCGGCCTTTATCGCCAACAGTCTGGTGTTCGCCGACATTCGCGGCGTGTCCTCCCACGGTGTGGCCCGCATTAAGAGCTATATGGAGCGTGCGGTGAAGGAGCACTGGAACGCCGACCCCCAGCTGACCTATCAGGAGAAGGGTGCCATCTGCCTCATCGACGGCGACGACGGCTTTGGCTCCATCGTGGGCACCCGTGCCATGAAAAAGGCGGTGGAGCTGGCCAAGGTGCACGGCATCGGCATGTGCGCCGTGCGCCGCAGCGCCCACTACGGCATGGCTTCCTACTACCCCATGCTGGCGGCGCAGGAGGGCATGATCGGCTTCTCCTGCACCAACGGCGTTTCCAACCTGGCCCATTTTGGATCCAGGGAAGGTATGCTGGGTACCAACCCCTTCTCCATGGCCGTCCCCGTGAAGGGCAGTGCCCCTCTGGTTCTGGACGTTGCCTGTTCCGTCACCGCCCGCGGCAATATCTCCAACTATAAGCGCGAGGGCAAACAGATTCCTCAGGGCTGGGCCATTGATGCAGACGGCAACCCCACCACCGATCCCGCCAAGGCTCTGGTAGGCGCGGTGCTTCCCTTTGCAGGACACAAAGGCTCCGGAATTGCCATCATGGTGGACATTCTGTGCGGTATTCTGAATGGCGGTGTCACCAGTAAGCATGTTCGTGAGGATAAGACCAGCGGCCCCAATGTAGGCCATACCATGATCGCCATCGACATCGCTGCTTTCGAAGATCCGGACGAGTTTGACGCCCGTGTCAAGGCATTCGCCGCTGAACTGAAGGCGGCCGGCAAGGCACCGGGGTTCAATGAGATCCTTCTGCCCGGCGAACTGGAGGCCCAGCGTTCGGAGTATAACGTGGTCAACGGTATCAAGATGGGCCGCGGGGCCTTCGCTGAACTGTGCGAGACCTGCAGAGAGTACGGCATAAAGGATGATCCCATGCAGTACATCATTGGGGAGGGCTGAACGGTGAAAATCGGATTCATTGGTTACGGCGAAGCGGCCAGAGCCATTGCAGAGGGCTTGCAGGAAAACGGACTGGCCCGGGAGGACGTATACGGCTGGTCCCGTTCGATGGCCAAGGCAGATCCTGCGACGCTCAATGTGACCCGAGCGCAGTCCAAGGAAGAGATCTTCCGGCTGTGCAAGGTAGTCATCTGTATTACTCCCGCCTCCGCTTCCGTGAGTGTTGCTGAGGAGTGCAAGGACTTTATGACCCCCGACCATATCTATGTGGATGTGGCCTCTTCTTCTCCCAAGGTCATGCAGGATGTGTGGGC
>JAZNTL010000108.1:0-4720 GCA_045591745.1 Lawsonibacter sp. | reverse complement strand
GAAGATCACGCCGCCCTGCAGGTCGATGCCGTTCTCGGCCAGAGTGCCGTCCTCGATCATCTTCACCATCTTGGGCAGCACGGCGTCACGGGCGGCATAGATCTTGCCGGACACGTTGACGATCTCGCCCACCTTCAGGCTCTTGAGCACTTCGTCGGTGAAAGGAGCGGTAATGGTTCTGAACTCCATGAGTTTTCTCCTTCTTTTTTGATTTTATAAGCAATGGGGTGGGGGAGATCCCCACCCCATTGGTTCAGCGTCCCTTAGTGCTTGATGGAGCCCTTGGGGGAGTAAGTAGCCTCAGGATAGTAGCTGTCGATCACGCGCTTGACCAGCATAACCTGCTTGGCGCGCTTCTTGGCGTCGGCCTCGGTGGAGTCCCAGCTGTGAGTGGCAGCCACGGAACCGCCGGTCTTCAGGTAGATGGGAGCGGCCACGCGGATCATCTCGGGCACCTCGTAGTGACGGATGAAGCCACCGGAGGAAGCGGGGTTCTCGGTGTGGCAGTCGATGGGAATGTCGATGGTGGCACGCACGGCAGCCAGGTGCTGCAGCTGGTAGTCACGCACGATGTTGAAGGAGTCAGCGCCGATGTCCTGCAGCAGCTTGGCGGAGCAGGGGTTGCCGTGGCCGGCGTGAGCGGACATCTTGAAGCGGCAGTCCTCGGGGATCAGGCCGGTAGCGCGAGCCTTGCCCAGAGCCCACAGGCAGCCCTCGTCATACACCAGGAAGGTGCGGCAGCCCAGACGGGCAGCGCGGCGCACGTCCTCCAGAGCGCGGACGACCTGATCCTGGCCACGCAGACGGTAGCCCATACGGACACCCTCGGGGCTCTTCACGGAAGCGGAGGTATCGGTGGTAGCACGGGGGCCGATGGCCAGAACCAGCTCGACCTGATACTGCTTAGCCAGATCCACCATGGCGGTGATGTCGGCGTCGGACAGGAACCAGATGCCCTTGGTCTGGGTCACGCGGTGGATGTAGAAGCCCTGACGGTCAACTTCCTCCAGCAGAGCCTTCATGACGGTGGGACCCTGGATGCCGGGAACCTCAAAACGGTACTGGCAGCCGTCGTCAAAGCGCTTCTCGGAAGTGGGCAGGTCGGACAGGGCGCCGCCGGGCAGGCCCAGGCTCTCCAGCCACTTTCTGGTCTCTTGCATAGTGTTCATGTTCATTACCTCTTTCTTAAAATATAGTTTTATTCATCACAAGAAGCCGTTTGGCTTCTTACGCTGACGGATGGAATGGGGATCAGATCACCAGATCCCACAGCTGGTCCAGACAGTTTTCCACATCGCGGACAATGGCGATGATCTTGTCTGCCTGATCGGGAGTCTTGCCGCCGAACACGGCAAGGGAGTAGAACTTTTCCTCCATATCCGCATCGGACAGGGGGTTTTCCGGCTCGCCCTTGGGGTAGTCGATCTGCACCTGCTTCTCGCTGCCGTCCTTGAACCGGAGCACCACACGGGCGGCCCGCTTGTTGGGGACCAGCGCGGTCAGGTCGGGGTCCTCCACCACGTTGACCTTTTCGGTCAGGGCAAGGATCTCAGCATTCTCGGTGTAGGTGGCGGTGAACTCGTCCATGCCGGCTTTACCGGTGGCGATGCACACAGCTACGCTGAAGGGGATGGACATTTTTGCAGAGGTGGTACCCTGAATACGCACATGGTCGTGACCGTTGATGGCCATTTTATGGGTATAGACAACCACTTCGTCCAACTCATCGGCAGTATAGGCACGCTCGCGGATGCGCAGAGCGGCGTCGATGGGGGCGTGGGTGTGGCGGCAGGAAGCATAGGGCTTGCGGTAGATGCCCTCAATGCCGAAGGGGGCGGTCAGGGGCGCAGTCAGGCAGCCTTCATCCACCTTGTCGGTCAGGCACAGCAGGCCGCGCTTGCCGCACAGAATGTCGTCCGGACCGCAGAAGCCGGTACGGCTCTGGTAGCCGGCGGCAAGGCCGGTGATGGCAGCCTTGGCAGCGTTGTAGGGCTTGAGCTGGGAGCCGTCCTCCTGGATTTCCAGCACGCCGGCCATACTGGTCACGGCGGCGGCGAGGGCACCCTTCATCTGCTGTGCGTTGCAGCCCAAAACGGCGGCAACACCCATGGCGGCGCCAATGGTGCCGGCAGTGCCGGTCACGTGGAAGCCGCGGCCACGGTGGCCGGGCTGAATAGCACAGCCTACGCGCACGGCGGCCTCGTAGCCCACGCTGATGGCCTGCAGCAGCTGCTTGCCGCTGATGCCCTCGATTTCGGCCGCGGCCAGAACGGCGGGCAGGATGGGGGCTTCCAGATGGACCATGCAAAAACGGTGGCCGTCGTCCAGCTCCACCACATGGGAGTTGAAGGAGTTGACCAGCGCGGCATTGTAGAGGTTGGCCTTGCGGCCCATGCCGATGACGGTGACTTCGGCGCTGGGGGGGAAGGCATTCAGGAAGCTGTCCTGCTCTTCGCGCAGGGTGGCAGCACCGGCAAAGGTGCAGGCCAGAAAGTCCATCAGGCACTTGCGGGCCTCCGCGATGGTGGCGGCGGGCAGCTCCATCTTGGACATTTCATACAGACGGTCGATATACAAATCGGTCACGTTTGCCATGTTTGGGGCTCCTTATTCAAATGATATAGGAAGAAGGATATGGCCAGCAGGTCGGCACAGCCGCCGGGACTGAGATTATCCCGGATGAACTGCCGGTCCAAGGTACGCAGATGGGACAGGTCGGGCAGATCGCCGTCCAGATCGGGCAGAAGGGAGAGGGCGGCGGCCTTTGCTGCCCCAGCCGAATCCATGCCGCCACGGGCGATCATGTTGGTGTCGGTCACCCGGCCCAGCAGGGCCAGCAGGGTGTAGGCCCCGGCATCGTTTGCGCACATGCCGCCATCCAGAAGTCGGGTCAGCACAGGTAAAGCGATCTGCCGCACTGATGGGAAGCCGGCAGCGGCCTCGCCGCGGATGCCGCCGATACCGCGGGTGCGGTACAGGGTCTGGCCGGTGGTGGCGCGGGAGGGAGCCTGCGCGCCGAAGTCGGCATCCATGGTCATGGCGGCCAGAGCGCCGCATTCCTCCAGCACAGCGCACAGATCAAGTCCTTCGCAGCGGCCCGAAGCCGCGCACAAAAGGCCAAGGGAATAAATCAGACCCTTGTGGGTGTTGACGTTGCCGGTGGCGCGGTTCATTTTCTCCTCTGCCAGTCGGCCCGCGCCCCGCAGGGCGGTGAGCAGCTGCACCCGGTCAGAGTGCCGGCAGCCCAGCAGATAGGCATCCCGCAGATAGGGGGTGATGGCGGCTGCGCTGGCGGCGAAGGTGAATATGTCCATGTCGGAATGAGCGCCCCGGTTGTCCCGGTCTACCAGACCGGGTTTGGGGGTGACCAGCACCTCCCACAGCATGGCCCGGCAGGCCAGAGCGGCCACCCGGTCGGCATTGCGCCGGGAAAGGAAGGTGTGGATGATCTCGTTGGTCACGTCCCGCAGCTGTTCGTAGGAGTGGCGCTGGCTGCGGCCGCACACCTGTGCCGGTTCGCCGCACACAAGGCAACGGCGGCCGGATAGGCCCAGTCCCGTGCGGGACAGGGGGACGCAGTCCGGACCCAGCACGTCAATGTCCAGCAGCCGACCGAAGGAGGAGGCTGCTTCCACACCGATCATGGCGCGCTTGACCTCTTGAGCGGGGCCCTGCACAAGGCGGAAGGCCTCGCAACCGGTTTTGGCAAACCACTGATCGCTGCGGTGGACCGGCAGACCCAGATTACGCAGGGTATCGTCCACCAGCTCCATGCCTGCCCGGAAGCCGTCCCGGATGAGGGGGGTGCTTTTCACCGGGCCGGCGATGTTCATGGTGACGCTGACCAGACAGCAATCCTCATGGCCCAGCAGCCAGTCGCGCTGGCGCGCGGCCCGCTGCTCCCGGGCATCCAGTATCTCGTAGCCGGTGACTTCTTCCCCAAGCAGGCGGTGAGCGGGGATCATCAGTCGCGCTTGATCTGACGGATCACGTCGATGACGGTACCGTCGCGGTACTCCACGATGCAGGTGATCTTGTCGGTGGTCTCGATGGGCTTGGGCACACCGGTCATGGAGTAGGCCAGATCGCGCAGGGACTCGATGGTGACGGTCTTGATGCCGGCGGCATCCAGGTCTTCTTTGAGCATCTGATAGCTTCTGTGCTTGGGGTTCAGGGCGATGCCGGCCTCGGTGACCACCACGGCCACGGAAGAGCCGGGGGTGCAGCAGGTAAAGACCTTGTCGACCACGGAGGGGATGCGGCCGCGGACGATGGGCAGAGTGACGATGGAGATGTCGGCGCCGTCAGCCACGTCGGGGCCGCCGCCGATACCGCCCATCATCTCGCCGCTGGAACCGGTGAGGATGTTGATGTTGAAGTCCACGTCCACTTCCAGAGCGCCCAGGATGCCGAAGTTCAGCTTATCCAGCACGCAGCTCTTGTTGAACATGTTGGCGTACATGGAGTTGTCGATCTCCAGCACGTTGGGGTCCTCGGCAATGGCGCGGGCGGCCACGGCGTCGAAGGACTGGGAGCACAGCATGGTGCGCAGCAGACCGCGGTTGTGCATATCTACGATGGCACCGGTCATGCCGCCCAGAGTGAAGCTGGACTGGATGCCGGCCTGCTCGGTGTAGTCGGCCAGGAAGTTGGTGCAGGCCACGGGGATGGCACCGGCGCCGGTCTGGAAGGAGTAACCGTCCTTGAACAGGCGGCTGGC
>JAZNTL010000107.1:0-20668 GCA_045591745.1 Lawsonibacter sp. | reverse complement strand
GTGACCATGGCCCTGTCCACCGCCAAGGTGAAGGTGTCTGCTCTATCCGCCCGCAGTACCCCGGACGGCAACGCACTGATCAATGTGGTGTTGGAGGTCAAGGACCGGGAGGAACTGAGCTCCGTCATCAACCGCCTGCACCAGATCCATGGTGTGTATGAAGTGAGGCGCAATTCCGGAAACTGAGTTTACAGGAGCGTGAAATAAAATGCGCGCAGTGGTTACCAGAGTTTCCTCCGCCAGCGTTACCATTGACGGCACGGTGGAGGGAGCCATTGAAAGAGGCTATTTGATCCTGCTGGGAGTCGGTCCCGAGGACACTGAGGCGGTATGCGACAAGCTGGCTGAAAAGATCTGCAACCTGCGGGTTTTTGAGGATGAGAACGGCAAAATGAACCTCAATTTGGAGCAGGTGGGGGGAGCCATACTGGTGGTGTCTCAGTTTACCCTGTATGCCGACACCTCCAGCCGCCGGCCCGGCTTTTCCGGGGCGGCAAAGCCCGAGCTTGCCATCCCTCTGTATGAGCGGTTTATGGACCGGTGCCGGGCCCGGGGATTCCGGGTGGAACACGGACAGTTTGGTGCGGACATGAAGGTGGCCAGCGTCAACGACGGGCCTGTCACAATCCTCTATGATACCGAACGGGCCTGACAGAAAGGATGTTGTTATGAAAATCAAAGTGCTGCCTGTAGGCGAACTGGGCACCAATTGTTATATTCTTGCCGATGAAGCAAGCAAGCTGGCCGCCGTCATCGACCCCGGTGACGAAGCCGAACGCATTCTGGCTCAGGTGAAGGCGGATGGGCTGCAGGTGAAGTATATTCTGCTGACCCACGGTCATTACGACCATACCACCGCCGTGCCCGAGCTGCACAAGGCTTTGCCCGAGGCGGAAATTTATATCCATCAGGCCGACTCTCACGGTGCGGGCGGCCGCCTGTTCCCGCTGGCCAGTCAGGTGGATGACCTGCTGCTGTACGACGAAGGAGACATGCTGCAGCTGGGCGGCCTGACCATTGAGGTCATGTCCACCCCTGGCCACTCTTTGGGCAGCGTGGTGCTGCGGGTGGGCGACGTGCTCTTTACCGGTGACACCCTGTTTGCCGGCTCCTGCGGCCGCACCGACCTGCGGGGCGGCAGCTACGAGCAGATGATGCAGTCGCTGAAGCGGCTTGCCCTGTTGGATGGTGATTTCCACGTGCTGCCCGGTCACGAGGCCTCCTCCACGCTGGAGCGGGAGCGGCACGTGAACTACTATATGAAAGAGGCCTTGGGCCGACCCTGAAAGAATGAAACTCTATTTCATCGGGCACGATTATAAATATGCCGCGGAGCAGATGCTGCTCACCCTGTTCCCCGACCGGCGACCGGAATATCCTTCGAAGCCTGCCGGGGCAGGGGAGGACGCGCTGACTCTGGCCCTATATAAGGGCGATACATGGGTTACCGCTGCTGCCCGCCTTTGTCTGGGCGGACAGGTTTATACTGCCCGCCGCCGCTGCAAGGCGGTGGAGCTGACCGGAGGGCTGGAAACAGACCGGGCCTGCCAGCGGATTTTGAAGCTGGCTTTCTACGAAGCGGGCACCCGGGCGCTGGGCACACAGCCCCCGTGGGGGGCATTGACCGGAGTGCGGCCGGTGAAGATACCCACCAAGGCCATGCTGGCGGGAAAGACGGCGGCTCAGGCAGAAAAGCTGCTGCGGCAGGAGTATTTCGTATCTGCTGACCGGGCACGGCTGGCTATGGATTGCGCCGCGGCCAGTCTGGCGGTGGACCGCTCTCTGGGCGGCGATGAGGTATCCCTCTATGTGGGCATTCCCTTTTGTCCCACCCGGTGCGCCTACTGTTCCTTTATCTCTGCCGACGTGGGACGCAGCCTGAAGCTGGTCAGTCCCTATCTGGAAGGACTACTGCAGGAAGTGGAGCAGGCGGGACTTGGGTTGAAAGAGGCGGGCAAGGAAATTCGCTCCCTCTACGTGGGAGGGGGTACACCCACCACCCTGAGCGCGGCTCAGCTGGATATTCTGCTTGCGGCGATGGAACTGCACCTGCCCCTGAGCCGCTGCACGGAATATACTGTGGAAGCGGGCCGTCCGGACACCATCAGTGAGGACAAGCTGCTGGTGCTGAAGCGGCACGGCATCGGCCGTATTTCCATCAACCCCCAGACGCTGGAGGACCACGTGCTGGAGGCCATCGGCAGAAAGCACACTGCCGGGGACATTGGAAAGGCCAACGAGTTGGCCCGGGCGGTGGGCTTTGAGTGCATCAACATGGACCTGATCGCGGGCCTGCCCAAGGACAGCTTTGCGGGCTTTTGCCGCTCCCTTGAGGGGGTGCTTGCCATGGCCCCGGAGAACGTTACGGTACACACGCTGGCCCTGAAGAAGGGCTCCCGGCTCACCGAGCAGGGGGCGCAGCTCCCATCGGGAGAGGAAGTGGCCCGGATGCTGGACTTCAGCAACGAGGCCCTGCGCACTGCGGGCTACGTGCCCTACTACCTGTACCGGCAAAAGTATATGTCGGGCAGTCTGGAAAACGTAGGCTGGGCGCTGCCGGGCAAGGAGAACGTCTATAATATCTGCATGATGGAGGAGCTGCACAGCGTGCTGTCTCTTGGAGGGGGCGGTGTGACCAAACTGGTGGACCGGCAGAGCGGGGCCATCCGGCGCATATCCAATCCCAAGTTCCCATACGAGTATATGGAGCAGCTGCCCCACATTCTGGAGCAGAAGCGAACTCTTTGGAATAATATCTGACAGGAGGTCGGAATATGGCATATCAACTGCAGGAGATCAACCGGCGCATCAAAACCGATGTGAAGGAATTTTTGGCCGAGTGCGATCAGGCATACGCACAGCGGGTGTCGCTGGCTGCGGATAAGATCCTGAACAATCTGGACCAAAGTCCCATTGTGCTGCTGTCCGGGCCTTCCGGCTCCGGCAAGACCACCACGGCCCTGAAAATCGCCGAGGAGCTGCGCCGGCGAGGTGTCAACTCCCATGCGGTGGCCATGGACAATTACTTCAAGACTCTTGACCGGCGCACCGCGCCTCGCACCCCCGAGGGGGATATTGACTACGAGTCGCCCCGGTGTTTGGATATGGACCTGCTGGATGAGCATTTTACCGCCCTGTCTGCCGGGGGGGAAATCATCATCCCTAAGTTTGAGTTTGCCCGGCAGATGCGCAACGATGCCGTAGGCACCCCTCTGCAGCTGGGCAAGAATGAAATCGCGATTTTTGAGGGCATCCATGCCCTGAACGACGACATAGCCGGCCGCCATCCGGAGGCGACCAAGCTCTACATCTCGGCCCGGTCCAACGTGAACGAGGGGGCCACCCTGCGGTTTAAGGGTACGTGGATGCGCCTGACCCGGCGCACAGTCCGGGACTATCAGTTCCGGGGCACCGACGCGGCCCAGACGCTGGAGATGTGGGCCAACGTGCGCCGGGGTGAGAAGCTGTATATTTCCCCCTTTAAGGGCCGTGCGGACATTGTGTTTGACTCCTCGTTGCCCTACGAGGTGTCGGTGATGCGTAACTTTGCAACCCCTATTTTGAAAAGTGTGCCGGAGGACAACGAGCGCCACGACGAGATGCTGGAGCTGGTGGCGGCCTTTGAGTACTTTGAGCCTATCGACCCGGCACTGGTGGCCGGGGACTCTCTGCTGCGTGAGTTCATCGGCGGGGGCACCTATAAATATCACTGAGTCATTGGAAAAAGCGGCGGGCAGGGCTTCCCTGCCCTGCTGTTTTCTGGAGGCAATACCTATGAGCCAGCCCGTTTACAACTCCCGCGATGCGCGGTACAAAACTCCATACGGAGCTGTCCCGTCCGGGACAGCGGTGCAGTTCACCCTGCGCCCGGACCGGGGGCGGGGGTTTTCTCGCGCCCTTCTGCGGGCCCGGTTTGAAATGGATGGGAATCGGGAGGTCACCGTCCCCATGCCGTGGCAAGGGACGCAGCTTGGTGTTGATTGCTTTTCCGGCACGCTGGAGACCGGGAACTATGTGGGCCTGGTGTGGTACTCCTTTGTGCTGGAGGGGTTGGACGGACGCAGGGAGGAGCTGGGGGAATACCAGCTCACCGTCTACGATAAAAACGAGCGGGTCCCCGGCTGGTTTGGGGAAGGAGTCAGCTATCAGATTTTTCCCGACCGCTTTTTCCGCACCTGCGTGCCAGACCCTGCGGGTATGGTGGGTGGACGCACCGTCCACCAAAACTGGGAGGAGGAGCCGGAATTTCGACCCAATGAAAAGGGCGAGGTGCGAAACCGGGACTTCTTTGGCGGAAATCTGACCGGAATAACCGAAAAGCTGGACTATCTGCAAGCCCTTGGAGTGGAAACGGTCTACCTGTGTCCCATCTTTGAGGCGGCGGAGAACCACCGCTACGGTACGGCGGACTACAGCCGCATCGACCCCATGCTGGGTACCAACGAGGATTTTAAGGTTCTGTGCGATGCACTGCACAGCCGGGGCATGCGGCTGATGCTGGACGGCGTGTTCAATCACACGGGCTTTGTCAGCCGCTACTTCAATGGCGATGGATTTTATTCTGAGCCGGGGGCCTGCCAGAGCGAGGACTCCCCTTACCGGAGCTGGTTTCAATTTAAGAACTGGCCCAAGGAGTACGAGAGCTGGTGGGGGATTTATTCCCTGCCTGCTGTAAACGAGGACGAGCCCTCTTACCGGGAGTTTATCTTTGGGGGAGAGGACAGCGTAGTGCGCCGCTGGCTTCGGGCCGGGGCAGACGGCTGGCGGCTGGATGTGGCCGATGAGCTGCCCGATGATTTTGTCCAGGGCATCCACCGGGCTGCCCGGGAAACCAAGCGGGATGCGGTGGTCATTGGCGAGGTGTGGGAGGACGGCACCACCAAAATCGCCTATGACGTGCGCCGCAAGCACCTGCTGGGCGGCCACTGCGATGGGCTGATGAATTATCCTTTCCGCACCGCCCTGCTGGACTATTTGCAGGGGCGGGGCGCGGAGCAGTTTGTGGAGCGGATGGAGACCCTGCGGGAAAATTACCCGCCCTTCGCCTTCTATTCCGCCATGAATGCCCTTGGCACCCACGATACCCTGCGGGTGCTGACCCTGCTGGGAACGGGCGGGGCCCATACTGACAAGAGCAAAGAATCTCGGGCGGCCTACCGCATGACGGCCTACGAGCGCGAGCATGCAAAGCGGCTGCTGAAGGTGGGTGCGGCGGTGCTGTTTTGTTTCCCCGGCTCCCCCACGGTGTATTACGGGGACGAGGCGGGCATGGAGGGCTTTGAGGACCCCTTCAACCGCCGCACTTTTCCCTGGGGGAAAGAGGACAGGGAACTGACGGACTGGTTTGCCGCGCTGGGCAACCTGCGCAAAGAAAACGCTGCCCTGCGCAGGGGTGAACTGCGCTGGCTGGAGGGCACGGGCTGCATACTGGCCTTTGAGCGCGTGTGGGGTGACGAACGGGTGCTGTGCGCCTGCAATGTGGGGCAAGACGATGCCCAAATCGCCCTGCCTGCCGGGACATGGGAAGTGCTGGTGGGTGACGGTGAACGGAGGGAAGAAGCCCTGAGATTGTCTGCCCGAAGCGCAGTGGTGCTGCGGTATCAAAACTGAAAATGCGTCCCCGGCAAACTGCCGGGGACGCATTTTTGTTATTTCGTGCCGTGTATGACTGTCAGGGCGCGGTGTTGATTTTCGATTTGGCTGACGGCGAAGGTGCCGCCGTACTCTCCGTCCACTGTCCACGGGATGGCTTTGTCGCAGGTGATGGTTACCCGGTTGGCCTGAAAGGAGACCACTGCAGCGGTGGACACCGGAACGTTGCGCACCAGGGATTGCAGTACGTTGGTCAGGTCGGTCAGCTTGATGCTTTTGCGCACCAGCACCACCTCGAACAATCCGTCGTCCAGCACCACCCGGTCACTGGGCAGGACCGGGCCTTTCATGCCGGCTACGGAGTAGGTGTTGCACACCATACCGTAATAGAAATCGTCTTCAATGACGGTATCATCGTACTCTACCTGCAGATGATAGGGGGTCAGATTGGTCAGTTGACCGATGCCGGCCATAATGTAGGCCAGCTGGCCGAAGGTGTTTTTCAGGTCCTGCGGGGTGTCATAAGCCACCTCGGTGAACGCGCCGAAGGCGGCCACGTAGATAAAGGGCTTGCCATTGATGCGGCCAATGTCCAGCGGGAGCGGCTCGCCGTTGGCGGCGCAGATCATGGCAGCCTTGGAGATGCTGGGGGGGATGCGTAGATTGTGGGCGCAGTCGTTGGTGGAGCCGGCGGGGATATAGCCCAGCACAGGGGGGGAGGGCAGGTCGATCAAGCCGGACACCGTTTCGCTCAGGGTACCGTCCCCTCCCGAGCACACCACCCGGTCAAAGCTGCCGCCCAGCTCCCGGGCGGCACGGGTGGCATCGCCCTTACTTTGGGTGGGATAGGCGGTGACCAGCCAGCCCGCCTGGGTAAAGCGGTTGATGACGGAGGAAAGCTGATGCTTGAGACGACCCTTTCCTGCGTTTTGATTGTAGATAAAAAGCAGTGTCTTCATGGAGGACCTCCTCTCCCGTTTCTGCTGACTTCATTATAGACAAGCCTGTGCCGAATGCAAGGGAGCAGGAGGGAAATTTACAAAAAATTTGCAGCTAAGCAGGAAAAAATCGCTTCACCCCCTTGCCCGATGGCGGGGAAACGGCTATACTGTTTTGTGTTGACATAACGCAAAGGGGGGGGGAGCAATGGCTGCTCGACGCAGAAAACACACGGCAGGCTTTTTGGTTCGTTTGGGTCTGGGCCTGTACCGGGCACTGGTGGTGGTATCCGCCATTATCGTGGCAGTCTATTTGGGCTACCGCTTTCTTGTGCCGCCTCCTGCGGTGCAGACACCGGACTACCCCGACAGCAGCGAGACGGGTGCCTTTGGGCAGGAACAGGAGGGGCTGAAGAGAAAGGACCAGATGTGGACCTTCCTGCTTATGGGTACCGACGACGGAAACGGAAACGCAGACACCCTGATGGTGGCGGCTTACGACGTGAAGGAGCAGAAGGTGGGTGTGGTTTCCATACCCAGAGACACCATTGTGGACCGGGACTGGGCCCGTTATCCAAAAATCAATGGCGCATACAGCCGGGGCATTGAACAGGTGCGCAAGGAAGTGTCCCACCTGCTGGGTATTCCCATTGATTTCTATATCAAAGTGGACATCAAGGCCTTTGTGGCGTTGGTGGACGAGGTAGGCGGCGTGGACTTTAACGTGCCGGTGGATATGAACTATGACGACCCGTGGCAGAATTTGTCCATCCACTATCAAAAGGGTGTGCAGCATCTGAACGGCCAGCAGGCGCTGGAGGTGGTGCGTTTCCGCCACAACAACGACATGTCCGGCTATTCCGACGTGGGCCGCACCCAGACCCAGCAGGCTCTGCTGACCGCGGTGGCAAAAAAGGTGCTGTCGTGGGGCAACGTGCCCAAGGTGGCAAACTTCGTGGACATCTTTGCCGACTACGTGGACACGGACCTGTCTGTGTCCGATATGGTATACTTTGCTACTCAGGCCATTTATATGGATCTGGAGACCGGTGTGTCCACCAAGACGCTGGAGGGCCGTGGCGATGCCAACTACAAGGGCTACAGCTGGTGCTATGAGCTGGACCGGGAAAAGACGCTGGCAGATATCAATGCCATGCTCAACCCCTACACCACCCCGGTGACGGAAGATATGGCACATATTATGAAGGCGGAGTCCTACGCGACCTAAAACACAAAAGAAAAGCGCCTGCGGGCGCAAGGAGGATATAAACATGAGCGAGGCAGTGCAGAGCAATCCCGGCAAGGAGCTGGTACGTACCGTAAACGGTGTGGATTATCAGCGTATCCCCGTGAAAACGTGTCTGATCACCAACGAGCACAAGATGACCGACATTGTGGATGAATACGTCCGGGAGCAGCTGCAGGAGGGCGACGTGCTGTTCATTTCGGAAAAGGCGGTGGCCTGCACCCAGAACCGGGCCATTCCCATGGAGGACATCAAGCCCCGCAAGCTTGCCGTTATTCTGAGCAAGTACGTGACCAAGACCCCTCACGGCATCGGACTGGGCATTCCCGAGACTATGGAGATGGCTCTGCGTGAGTGCGGCATCCTGCGCATCCTGTTTGCGGCGGTGTGCTCCGTGATCGGCAAGCTGCTGGGCAAAAAGGGCTGGTTCTATATGGTTGCCGGACCCAAGGCCCGGGGCATTGACGGACCCACCCACGGAACCATTCCTCCCTATGACCACTACGTGGTGCTGACCCCTGCCGCTCCCGGCAAGGTGGCGAAGGAGCTGTCCGCCCATCTGGGGTGTGAGGTAGCCATCGTGGATATCAACGATCTGGGCGCCAACATTCTGGGCTATTCCAGCAAGGAGCTGGAGCAGCAGCCCCTGGAGCAGATCCTGGGGGACAACCCTCTGGGTCAGGGCGGAGAGTGTACCCCGATGGGGATTATTCGCAAGGCATAAAAGAACCGGCGTTCCGTCAGGAACGCCGGTTTTCTCATTCTTCCTCCACAGGCAGGTCCACGATGACCGGCTCGTGGCCGGTGGATCGCACGAACTTGAGCAGGTCCTCCCGCTTCAAACGCAGGGTGGACCCGGACAGGCCGGGGTGGGCGCTGATGTATTCATCCTCCAACAACGGCTTGTCCATGACCAGCTGGATGTGGTGCTGTGTGTCAAACATCAGCTCCAGCGCGGAGACGGAGCCGGGGGTGGTGTGCAGATACTGGGCCATGTGGTCGGCGTCGGCAAAGGACAGCCGGGCACAGCCCAGCTGGGCAGAGAGAAACTTGGTTTTAAAGGGCTTTTCCCCATGCATCATCAGAAGATAAAACTGGGTCTGTTGGCGGTTGCACAAAAACAGGTTCTTACAGATGCGGGCACCCAGCTTTTCTTCGATGAGGCGGCAGTCCTCCATGGTGTCCGCGTGGTCGTGGTCCACACGGATGTAGGGGATAGACAGCTCGGTCAGTTTGTCGTAAACGGCTTCCTCCACCTCGGTGCGGCGGTCTGCGGGGCGGCCGGTATATACGGTGTTGTCAATAAAAAACATGGAAAGCACTCCTTTGACAGGTCGTTTTGCCTATCATAGCACAGGCAGGGATAAATTCCAAGTTTTCCCCAAGGGGTTGCAAATTTTTTGCGTGAGATGCTATAATAATAACAGAAGAATATAAGGAGGTGAGCGCGTGGACGACCGAAGTAGCAGGGACACAGGATGCTGTTATCACGAGGGCGGCTGTGTGCGCGCCGCCGCAACGGGTGAGTGAGGGGCTGTTGTGCCCTTTGCCGCATAGGTGATAACAGCCGCAGGGAAGAATAGCCCTGTGGCCTTTTTGTGCCCGCTTTCAGGAAAATACCGTTGAAAGGGGAATCGCCATGCACGAGAATTATGATTTCAAGGCGCTGCTGGAGCTGGTGGAGAGCCGGCAGTTCAGACAGCTGAAACAGGAGCTGAAGACCATGAACGAGGTGGACATTGCCTCGTTTCTGGAGGAGCTGGCCCCGGAGCTGATGCTGGTGGTCTTTCGTCTGCTGCCCAAGGAGCTGGCGGCGGAGGTCTTTGCCTATCTGGAGGACAGCGATGACCAGCAGCGCCTCATCAACGCGCTGAGTGACCGGGAACTGCGTGAGGTGCTGGATGCGCTGTATGTGGACGACACGGTGGACATCATCGAGGATATGCCCGCCAACGTGGTATCCCGTATCCTGCGCAACACCGACCCGGAAACCCGCAGCCAGATCAACACCCTGCTGCGCTATCCCAAGGACAGCGCGGGGGCCATTATGACCACCGAATTCGTCTGCCTGCGTCCGGAGGACACGGTGGCGCAGGCCTTCCGCCGCATCCGCAGGGAGGGCGTGGACAAGGAGACGGTATATACCTGCTACGTCATCCGCCGCCGGGAGCTGGTGGGTGTGGTGACGGTGCGGCGGATGCTGCTGGCACAGGAGGACACCCCCATTCAGGACATCATGCAGACCAACTTCCTGTCTGTCCATACGCTGGAGGACAAGGAAGTGGTGGCCCAGATGTTTGCCCGGTACGACCTGACTGCTCTGCCTGTGGTGGATGGGGACGGACGGCTGGTGGGCATCGTCACTGTGGACGATGCCATGGACGTGTTGGAAGAGGAAACCACCGAGGACTTTGAGCGCATGGCCGCCATTGTGCCGGTGGATAAGCCATATCTAAAGACCGGGGTGTGGGAGACGGTGCGCTCGCGCATCCCGTGGCTGCTGCTTTTGATGCTGTCGGCCACCTTTACGGGTATTATCCTTACCGGATTTGAAAGTGCCCTGGCCGCCTGCGTGGTGCTCACGGCCTTTATCCCCATGCTCACCGGAACGGGGGGCAACTCTGGGTCCCAGTCCTCTGTGGCGGTCATCCGCGCCCTGTCGCTGGGTGAGGTTGGCCTGTCCGACACCCTTGCTGTGGTGTGGAAGGAGGCCCGGGTAGCCGTGCTGTGCGGCCTGGGTTTGGGCGGGGCGAACTTTGTAAAGATGCTGCTGGTGGACCGGATGCTTATGGGAAATCCCGAGGTGACGGTGTCCGTGGCGCTTGTGGTGTGTGTGGCGCTGGCGCTGACGGTGGTGTGTGCCAAGGTGGTGGGCTGTTTGCTGCCCATTGGGGCGCACCGGCTGGGCATTGACCCGGCGGTGATGGCTTCCCCCTTCATTACAACGGTGGTGGATGCGCTTTCGCTGCTGATTTATTTTGCCACGGCAACCCAGGTGCTGGGGATATAAAGTATTCGCCCCACAGTGCTTGAAAACGACCCCAAAATAAGCTATACTGAAAAGGCAAACAAATGATTCACACCCCCTCTTTTGGAAAAGAGGGGGTTGTGGTCGTGTTCCGGGAGGAAATTGGCATGGAAATTTTACTGTCTGCGCTGGAACGGCTGGAGGAATTTGAACAGCTGCTCACCGCCATGGACAACGGCCGCTGCCCCGCAGCGGTGTCCGGCATGGCGGCGGTGCACCGCGCCCATTTTGCCGCGGCCATCCACCGAAAGACCCAGCGCAGCGTGGTGCTGGTCTGTGCGGATGAAGGGGAGGCAGACCGCCTGTCCCGGGATTTGGCCGCACTGACCGGACAGGTGGTTCCCGGTCTGACCGCCCGGTCCTTTACCTTTCACAATGCGGCCACGGTCTCCCGTCAGTGGGAGCACCGGCGACTTGCGCTGCTGCGGGCGCTGGCGGATAGGGAAGTGCCTCTGCTGGTGGCTACGGTGGAGGGCCTGATGCAGCGCACCATGAGCCCGGATACCCTCAAGCGGGCCTGCCGCACCCTTGCGGTGGGCGGTATCTATGACCTGAACGAACTGTCCGAGCAGCTGGCTGCGGCGGGCTACACTCGCTGTGAGCAGGTGGAGGGTGTTGGCCAGTTTGCCCTGCGCGGCGGAATTCTGGATGTGTTTTCGCCCGAGATGGCCCAGCCGGTGCGTGCGGAGTTCTTTGGCGATGATCTGGATGCCATGGGTTATTTTGACCCGGTGAGCCAGCGGCGCACGGAAAATGTGGAGCAGGTGCGGCTGCTGCCTGCGGCGGAGCTGCTGCCCCAGCTTGCGCCCGATGGCCTTGCCGGGCTGCTGGCCCAACTTGACAAGCTGATCGCGGGAGCGGAGAAGCGCGGGGAACAGGAATTGCTGATCACTCTGCGCGCCGACCGGGAGACCATCGCATCCGGGCGGACCTTGTCCGCGCTGGACCGCTATTTGACGCTGATCTGCCCCGATGACACCACGGCGGCGGACTATCTGCCTGCGGATGCTTGTGTGCTTTTTTCCGAGAGTAGCCGGGTGGCTGAGCGGGCGAAGACCTATCAGTGGCAGCTGGAGGAGGACGCAAAGACCCTGATGGAGCGGGGCGAGCTGTGCGGCTCCTGTGCCCGGCTGGCTCTGAGCTTTGATGAGCTGAACCGGCGGCTGGAGGACTGGCCGGTGGCCTATCTGGACTCCTTCACCCTGTCCAGCTATCCCGCTCCGCCCCGCACCCTGCTGTCAGTGATGGCTAAGCAGCTGCCCGGATTTGGGGCCAGCTTGGAAACGGCGGTGGCCGACCTGCAGCAGTACCGCACCGGGGGCTTTGCTTCGCTGGTGCTGGTGGGCACCCGGCAACGGGCGGAAAATCTGCACACCCTGCTCCGGGAACAGGGTGTAACAGCCACACTGGAATTTGAAGCGGACCGCCTGCCTAAGCCCGGCGAGATACTCATTACCGTGGGCGGTTTGTCCGGTGGTGTGGAATACCCCGATCTGCGCCTTGCGGTGCTTACCGAAGGGCAGGGGGCGCCGGTCAAGCGAGCGGCGAAAAAGGCAGCCACCAACCGCCGCAAGCTGGAGAGCTTCACCGATCTGTCCCCAGGTGATCTGGTGGTCCATGAGCACCACGGTGTAGGCCGGTTTGAGGGAATGGTCAAAATTCCCGCTGACGGCGTGGAAAAGGATTACGTGAAGATCGCCTATGCCGGAACGGATGTGCTTTACGTCCCGGCCACCCAGCTGGATCTGGTGAGCAAGTACATTGGCGGCGGGGAGGAGCAGGAGCATAAGAAGCTGTCCCGATTGGGCGGCACCGACTGGGAGAAGGCCAAGACACGCACCAAGAAGGCGGTGGCCGACCTTGCCAAGGGGCTGATCCAGCTCTATGCCCAGCGCCAGCGCCAGCCGGGATACTCCTTTTCTCCCGATTCTCCGTGGCAGAAGGAGTTTGAGGACCAGTTTGAATATGTGGAGACCGAGGATCAGCTGCGCTGCGTGCAGGAGATCAAGGCGGATATGGAGCGGCCCATGCCCATGGACCGGCTGCTGTGCGGTGATGTGGGCTACGGCAAGACGGAGGTGGCGTTCCGGGCCATTATGAAGTGCGTGCTGGACGGCAAGCAGGCAGCCATTCTGGCCCCTACCACCGTGCTGGCTCGGCAGCATTACCTGACGGCCCTGAAGCGCTTTTCCCGCTATCCGGTCAACATTGACGTGGTCAGCCGCTTCCGCACCCCCACCCAGATGAAGGAGACCCTGCGCCGGGTGCAGGAAGGGCGGGTAGATGTGCTCATCGGCACCCACCGCCTGTTCAACAAGGACGTACAGTTTAAAGACTTGGGTCTTCTGGTGGTAGACGAAGAACAGCGCTTCGGTGTGACCCACAAGGAGAAGCTGAAGGAGAATTTTAAGCAGGTGGATGTGCTCACCCTGTCCGCCACTCCCATACCCAGAACGCTGAATATGGCACTGAGCGGCATTCGGGACATGTCCATTCTGGAGGAGCCGCCCCAGAACCGCCAGCCGGTGCAGACCTATGTGCTGGAGCACGACTGGTCCGTGCTGGCCGATGCCATGCGGCGGGAGCTGGAGCGGGGTGGTCAGGTATTCTATCTGCACAACCGGGTGGAAACCATTGACCGCGCCGCAAGCCGCATCCAGCAGATGCTGGGTGAGGACGCGGTGGTGGGGGTGGCCCACGGCAAGATGACACAGGAGGCCATTGATCAGGTCATGAGCCGCATGACCGACGGTGAGATCAACGTGCTGGTGTGCACCACCATTATTGAAACGGGCATTGACCTGCCCAATGCCAATACGCTGATCATTGAAGACGCTGACCAGCTGGGCCTTGCCCAGCTGCACCAGATCCGGGGACGAGTGGGCCGCTCCGCCCGGCGGGCCTTTGCCTACATGACCTACCGCCGGGGCAAGGTACTTACCGAGGTGGCCGCCAAGCGGCTGGGCGCGGTGCGGGAGTTTGCCGAGTTTGGCTCCGGTTTCAAGATCGCCATGCGGGATCTGGAGATCCGGGGCGCGGGCAACGTGCTGGGGCCGGAGCAGTCGGGCTTTTTGCTCAGCGTGGGCTACGATCTGTATTTGAAGCTGCTGGAGGAGGCCGTGCTCACTGAGCAGGGCCAGACGGCCCAGATCCGCACCGAGTGTGCCGCCGATCTGGCGGTGTCCGCCAACATTCCGGACCGCTACGTGCCGGCGGCGGAACAGCGCATGGACCTGTACCGGCGCATCGCCCGCATCCGCAGTGAGGAGGAGGCGGACGACCTGGTGGATGAGCTCATCGACCGCTACGGAGAGCCGCCCCGACCGGTGAACAACCTGATCAGCGTGGCCCTGATGCGGGCGGCAGCTGCCGGCTGCGGCATTACCGACATCAGCCAGAAGGGCGGCTGTCTGCTCTTTGCTGTGCCGCAGTTTGACTTGAAGCGCATCGGGGAACTGTGTGCGGATATCCGCTACAAAGGACGGCTGCTCTTTGCCGCCGGGGAGAAGCCCTACCTGTCCCTGCACCTGAAAAAAGGTGAGGATGTGCTCAAGGCGGCCCAGAAGCTGGTGGAGGAATACGCGGCACCCGACGAGGAAGATAAGTTTGAATAATCTGTAAAACAGGGCTGGTCGTACTGGCTTTTTGAAAGATTTTACGGTATACTGTTGTCTGTATGTATCCCCATTGAGAAAGGATAGAAGAAATATGAAACTGTTTCAGCGTATGACTGCGTTGGCTTTGGCCGGAATGATGTCCGTGAGCCTGCTCACCGGCTGCGGCAAGCAGGGTGGAGCGTCCACCTCCGGCGCGCAGAGTGGGGCTGTTTCCGGCTCCGCCTCTGTGGAGAAGGAACCTCTGGGCACGGTGGAACTGAGCACCGTGACCGATATCTGCACTTATCTGTGTGGTCTGCCCGCCGATACGGTGGTGGCCACTGCGGATGGAGAGAACATCACCGCCGGTGAGATGATGTACTGGCTGGTGACCAACAGCGACAACATGGTGGAGTACTATTATTACTATCAAGGCACGGACCAGCTGCCCTGGACCACCGTCATCGGCGATGAAGAAGAGGGGGACAAGACGTTTGCCCAGTACATGGTGGAGGACTCGGTGAAATACGCTGCCATGCAGCGTATCGTGGAGCGCAAGGCCAAGGAAGCGGGCATTACCGTCAAGCAGGAGGATAAACAGGCCATTCAGACCGATCTTGACACGCTGGCCGACCAGCTGGCCGCCGACACCGACAAGATTTCTATGGAGCAGTACCTGTGGCAGCAGGCACTGACTGACGAGCTGTTCGCGTGGAACTATCAGATGGACTACCTGTATCAGGGCCTGTCCGACCATTATTTCGGCGAGGGCGGCGAGCGGGAGCCTACCGAGGAGATCCTGCTGTCCTATCTGGATACTGCCGGCTACTACTCGGTCAAGCACATCCTTTTGGAAACGAAGGAAGCTACCGATGAGGTCAAGGCACAGAAGAAGGCAAAGGCTGAGGACCTGCTGGCTCAGATCAAGGCCAGCGGAAACGATGAGGCTCTGTTTGACAAGCTGATGAAGGAAAACAGCGAGGACCCCGGTCTGGCTGACGCGCCTGAAGGCTATACCTTCCAGGCCAACACCAACATCGATCCTGCCTTTGAGGCGGCGGCGCTGGAGCTGGAGCCCGGTCAGCTCAGTGACATCGTGGAGGGCATGCACGGCTATCACATTCTTCTGCGTCTGCCTATGAAGGTAACGGAGGAATTGAAGCAGACCTTTATCAACGAGCAGATGAGCCTGATGGGCGGCATGTGGTTGGAGAGCGCGCAGATCGAGCTGACCGATGCGGGCAAGGCGCTGGATGCCAAGGCCGTTTACGATGCCATGCAGGTCTACCGCAACACCATCGCCCAGTTGATGGAACAAGAATAAAGGGCACATAAAAATCAGCACCGTCCGACCGGACGGTGCTGATTTTTATGTGGAGTTATTTGTCCAAAAATTCGGCTACCGGCTCCAGATAGTTGTGGGTCACACCCTCAACCAGACCGTTGTCGCAGGCCAGAGCCAGCGTGGAGTCAATGGGCAGGCGGGCCAGGATGGGCAGACCCAGTTCTTTGGCCGTCTCATCCAGCTTGCTTTCGCCGAAGATGGCATGCTTCTTGCCGCAGTCGGGGCACTGGAAGTAGCTGTAGTTTTCCACCAGACCCAGAATGGGAATGTTCATCATCTTTGCCATGTTGACCGCCTTGGCCACGATCATGCTCACCAGCTCCTGAGGGGAGGTGACCACGATGATGCCGTCTACAGGCAGGGACTGAAACACAGTCAGGGGCACGTCGCCGGTGCCGGGAGGCATGTCCACGAACAGATAGTCCACATCGCCCCAGGCGGTCTCGCTCCAGAACTGGGTGACCACACCGGCGATGACCGGGCCGCGCCAGATGACAGGGTCGGTTTCATTTTCGGTGAGCAGGTTCAGGGACACCACCTGAATGTCGGTCTGGGTGCGGGCGGGGTACATGCCCTCGTCGCCGCCGGTGAGCCGCTCATGCAGGCCAAAGGCTTTGGGGATGGAAGGACCGGTAATGTCCGCATCCAGAATACCCACCTTCTTGCCGCGGCGCTCCATGGCCACGGCAAGAGAAGCGGTGACGGTGCTCTTGCCCACACCGCCCTTGCCGCTGACCACGGCGATGACCTTTTTTACGTTGGAGTGGGGGTTGGCCGGGGCCCGCAGGTCCTGAGGCGCGGTGCGCTCCCCGCAGTTGGAACTGCAAGTGGAACAATCGTGAGTGCAATTTTCTGCCATAGTTGATCTCTCCTTTGGTTGCGTTGATGCTGTAAGTTATTATAGTACAAAGCCGGTCATTGTACCAGTGTATTTTCCGTTTGGACAACTTCCTGCGTCCGGCGGGCATTGAAGTAAGCGTGGAAGATGTCGGCGGCTACGGCACCCAGCTCCGAGCCGGTGCCGCCCTTTTCCGCCACGATGGCAAGGGCGATCTCAGGATCATCGTAAGGGGCGAAGCATACCAGCACCGCGTTGGAGTCACGGGAGGTGGCGCTGACCTGCGCGGAGCCGGTTTTGGCGCCTACCTTCACGTCCAGAGTGTTGAAGTATCGGGCAAGGGAACCCTCCTGGGTCAGGGCCAACATGCCGGCCTTGACTGCGTTGAGGTTTTTGTCCTTCAGCTCCAGTGTGCCCAGGACCTGGGGTTCGTATTGATAAAGGATACGGGAGTTGTCACCTGAGCGCACCTGCTTGAGCAGGTGGGTCTGATAGCGGGTGCCGCCGTTGACCAGTGTGGCTACGTAGTTGGCAAGCTGAATGGGGGTGAACTGGCTGCTCTCCTGGCCGATGGCCACGGACAGGGTGTTGCCGGGATACCACGTGCCACCCATGGACTCGGTATACTCCGGGCCGGCCATGACACCGGAGCTCTCCGGCAGCTCAAGGCCGGTCTTTTGGGCCAGACCAAACATTTGCGCGTACTGTTGCAGCCGCTCGATGCCCAGCTGACGGCCTACATCGTAGAAGAAAATGTTGCAGGAGTTCTTGATGGCATCGGCTACCGTCTGCTGGCCGTGGGTGCCGCCGCTCTGGTTGTAGATCCAGCAGCGAGGGCCTTCGTTGGAGTAATAGCGGTATACACCGGTGTCCAGAATGCGGGTGGAGGGAGTGATGATGCCTTCCTCCAGGGCGGCGATACCGGTGACGGGCTTGAAGGTGGAGCCGGGAGCATAGGTGCCCAGCAGGGCCCGGTTGTAAAGAGGTTTGAGAGGATTGGCGGCATTTTCATTGTAGTCGGCGGAATAGGAGGACAGCCGGAAGGTGGGGTAGGAGGCACTGGCCAGAACACCGCCATTGGTGACGTCGATGACTACGGCGGCGGCACCCTCGGTGTTTTTGCCGGATAGGTTGGGGATGCGCTTGGCCAAGGAGTTTTCCACTGCACGCTGCAGGTCAGCGTCCAGCGTAAGTACCACGTTGCCCCCCGCCACGGGCTGGCGGATCCATTCCTCGCTGACTACCTTGCCCTTGGTGTTCAGTTCTACGCTGCGGGTGCCGGCGGTGCCGCGAAGATAGGACTCAAAGACCTTTTCCACACCCTCTTTGCCCACGCTGTCATCCATCTGGTAATCCATGAAGCCGTCTTCGTCCAGATCCACGGTCTTGTATTTGGCCCACTCGTCCGCATCCATCAGACCCACGCGGCCCAGCAGGTGGGCGGCATAGTCCGTGTTGTACTGCCGGGCGGTGGTGGGTTGGATGGTCACACCGGCCAGACCCCGCTCTTTTACCCGAGCGATAAAGTCCATGTCCACATCTTTGGCAAAGATATAGGCGGTGCGGTTGACATCCTTGGAGCGCAGATACAACTCATACAACACACCCAGAACGGCCCGTTCCTGTTCCGGATCGGTCAGCTCCAGCTTGAAGCTTTCGCTCATGCGGTCCAGCAATTGGCGGGCGGTGGGCAGGGAGATGGCCGTGCCGTCCTGCTTTTCGATCCACTTCATAGCCGTGGCCAGTTTATACAGCCGGGTGGTGTTACGCACGGATTTGCCCTGTGCGTCGGTGGTGCGGTAGGTAAATGGCTCGTTGGTGGTGTATTCGAAAGGGGCGGCGGTGGTGATGGGCAGGGTGTCTGTCCACTCCACGCCGGAGTCGGTACATACCTGTACCAGTTCGGTCAGGATACGGTTGCGGTTTTCCGCGTCGCCCATGCGGGAGGTGTCCAGCGTGACCTGATAGCTGACCCGGTTGGTGACCAGCACCCGGCCGTAGGCATCGGTGATGTTGCCCCGTCCGGCCTCTACCGATTCAATGTTGGAGATTTTCTGGCGGGAAAGGGCGGCATAGTATTCACCCTGAACGATTTGAGTTTTATAGAGAAATGCGCTCAGCACCAGCAGGAGCGCTACCATGAACAGCACAGCCCACCGGGTGCGGGTATGGAATTGTCGGCTGTCCAAGGAAACACCTCCGTTTGTGGAGAGAGAAGATCAATACAGGCGATCGCCACCCACCCGGCGGAACACCCGGTGGAAGATGCCGTAGACCACCGGGACCCAGCAAAGAGTCCATACAAGCTGGGGCAGGGCAGCGCGCAGAATGGGGAGCAGCTGGGCGCGCAGGAAGAACAGTTCTTTTGCGGCCTGTGCGGCTTCAATGATCGTCAAAACCACTGCAGAGCAAAGCACACAGCCCCACAGGGTCTGGGCCAGAGCGTACTGGGCCAGAGCGCCGGTGAACAGACCCATTACGGTCAGCAGCAGGATTCGTCCACCCTGACTGCCGGGATAGGCCGTGGCCCACAGCAGGCCGGTGGCCAGACCAAAGCCGGCCCCGCCGGCAACGCCTTCCAGCACACCGACTGCGGTAACGGCCACGGGCAACAGAATGGGGGTGACCCCCAAGAGGGGGAAGCGGCTGAGCACGTATGCGTCCAGCCACCATACGCCCAGCAGCGCCAACGCGTAGGAGAACCATTTATGAAGCCATGCCTGTCGCGTCACGCGCTGTCCCTCGCTTTCAATCTGTGATGTGGAATTGCTTGATGACAAAAACCTCAATCAGCTGGTCCAGTTCCACAACCGGGCGGACCAGAGCGTAGCAATTCATGCCGGATTGGTCGGTTTTGAGCTGTTCTACCGTGCCCACCACAAGGCCGGATGGGTAGACCTCGCCCCGACCGGAGGTAAGCACCTCGTCTCCGGGCAGAAGACCGGTGTCAAGGGGCAGATAGGACAGCTTTACAAAGCCCTGCTGCATCATGGACAACTCGCCTTCCAAAATGCCGGAGGCATTGGCGCGTGTCACCAGAGCGCCCATTTGCATGTTCGGGCTGATCACGGTATCCACAGTGGCCCAGTTGGGGCCTACCTGACTGACCACACCCACCAGCGCGCCGGTTTCAGTGATGACGCAGTCGCTGATCTTGACCCCGCTGGCAGAGCCCTTGGAGATGGTCAGGGTGGAATCCCAGCCCTGAGTGCCTCGGGCGGACACCCGGGCCGATTCGAAAGTAAAGTCACGGCGCTTTTCCTGCAGGTTCTGCAGCTGGCGCAGCTGCTCGTTTTCCCGGCTGGCCTCCTGACCCTGACGGACCTGATCTTCCAGACGGGCCACCTTGCGGCGCAGTTCGGAAACCTCCTGCTCCATGTCCTGATAGTGGAACATGTAGTCATACAGGCCCTCGGCCCAGTTGATCACGGCATTGATGCCGGCTCGGATCGGAGTGGACACGGTATTGATCGCAGCGGTGAGTGGGTCAGTGCCCAGCATTCGACCGCTCACGCCGATGAGCACGGACAGCACAAGGGCTGCGATGAGCAGCACCACACCGTTGTCGCGGAAAAATTTTTTCACCTTATCACTCCTGTACCAGAGGATCCACGCCAAACTGGCGCAGCATCAGGGCCAGCCGGCACACCGGCAGTCCCATTACGTTATAATAGTCGCCGCGGATGCCTTCCACCAGCACGCAGCCCCGGCCTTGTATGCCGTAAGCCCCGGCCTTGTCCATGGGCTCGCCGGTGTCCACGTAAGCGGCGATCTCCCGGTCGGTCAGGGGGCGGAAAACCACGTCGGTAGCTTCGTGTTGGGTGAGCACCTGCTCCCCCTGACGAACGGTGACACCGGTATAGACCGTGTGGGTGCGGCCGGACAGGAAGTGGAGCATATCCATGGCCTCCTCCCGGCTGTGGGGCTTTCCCAGCACCCGGTCGTCTGCGGCCACCACCGTGTCCGCGGCGATGATGATGTCCTGCGGGGTGGCGGGGAGGGCAACTTCCTGTGCCTTTTGCCGGGGCAGCTCCTCCACCAGTTGGGCGGGGGAAAGATGGGGGGAGGCAGATTCCTCCCCCGCA
>JAZNTL010000106.1:0-20666 GCA_045591745.1 Lawsonibacter sp. | reverse complement strand
CACCACAAGCTCATTGACATGGGCTTTTCTCAGAAACAGGCAGTGGCCGTCCTGTATATCATCAGCGCCATCCTCGGCTTGTCTGCCGTGGTGCTTACAACCAGCGGTGAGGTGCGCGCCATGATGTTCCTTATGGCCCTGTGTGCCGCCGGTGCCGTAGGCTGGCGCATCTATCTAAACAGCAAGCTGCACCACGAGCACCACGACCAACAGCAATCCGTTTCCCACGGAAACGAACCCTTTTTCGGCGAGGAGGGCAAATCAGAAAAATGAAACCCATCACCGTTATGACCATCTTCGGCACCCGTCCGGAGGCCATCAAAATGTGCCCCCTGGTTCAGGAACTGGACCGGAGGGACGGCATCAACAGCCTGTGCTGCGTTACCGCCCAGCATCGTGAGATGCTGGACTCTGTTCTGGATATTTTCGGCCGCAAGCCCGACTTCGATCTGGACATCATGCAGCCCCGCCAGACCTTGTCCACCATTACCTCCAAGACCATTCTGGGCATGGATGAGGTACTTGCCGAAGTAAAGCCCGACCTGATCCTGGTCCACGGCGACACCTCCACCACCTTTGCCGGAGCGCTGGCCGCCTTCTATCACCAGATTCCCGTGGGCCACGTTGAGGCCGGTCTGCGCACCTACGACAAGTGGTCCCCCTTCCCTGAGGAAATGAACCGCAAGATGGTTGGCTGCATCGCCGACCTGCATTTCTGCCCCACGGTGGCTAACCGTGACAACCTGGCCCGCGAAAACATCACCAAGGGTGTATTTCTCACCGGAAATACTGTCATTGACGCTCTGCAAACAACAGTGCGCAAGGATTTTCACTTTACAACCGACGCCCTGAACAAATTGGATTATGTTAACCACAAGGTCATTCTGGTGACCTGCCACCGCCGGGAAAACTACGGCCAGCCCATGACCAATATCATGACTGCACTGCGCCGGGTGGCAGACGCATTCCCCGATGTAGAGCTTGTCTATCCCGTCCACCTGTCCCCTGTGGTGCAGGAAGCGGCGCATACCCATCTGGGCGGCCATGAGCGCATCCATCTGATTGCCCCCCTGTCCGTGGACGAGATGCACAATCTGATGGCGCGCTGCCACCTTGTCATGACCGATTCCGGCGGTCTTCAGGAAGAAGCACCCGCACTGGGCAAGCCCGTTCTGGTGCTGCGGCGAGAGACTGAGCGTCCCGAAGCGGTAACTGCCGGCACGGTGCTGCTGGCCGGTGTGGAGGAGGACGACATTTTCTCCATGGCCTCCACCCTGCTGTCCGACCAAGAAGCCTACAACAAGATGGCACATGCCGTTAATCCCTACGGAGACGGACAAGCCTGCCGCCGTATCGTAGATGCGATTTTGTATCATTTCGGTGCGGCAGATACCCCGCCGCAAGACTTTGCTCCATGACACATTTATTTTCCCTGTGAAAGGCGGTGAGCGTCCTTGAATCAAAAAAACCGCACACGAGTTGCCGTCCTGATTGCTCTGATCGTGGTGGCGGCCGTTTTTGGAAGCTTTGCTTTTACCTTTTTTTCCAACAAAACACCTCATATCGTCCTGCCTTCCATCCACCCAAACAGCAGTCAAACAGACGTGTCCGATCCCGAAGATGAACGTTCCCAACGGGTAGAGGTCACCAAAGCTACCGTTCAGGCGGTCATTGCTTCCCTGGAACGCGCAGGCAGCTACTACCGCCAGCTGTCTGTCCAAACTTTCTGGGATGGCGGCTCCGGCACCTGCTCCGCTCAGGTCTGGGTGGATGGCGGTTTTACCTACGTTCGCCGCAGCATGCCCTCCGGGCAAATGCGCTATTTCCTCAGTACACCGGACAACGTCGTCTATTACTGGTATGGAGGCAGCTCCACCTGGCTCACCGCTCCAGAGGGAAGCTTGTCTGCCGACCTGTCCCAGCGCATCCCCACTTACGAGGATGTGCTGGCGCTGGACATAGAAAAAATTTCCGCTGTCGGTTACGATGCCTACGATGAGCACCCCTGCATCTATGTGGAGACATTGCAGGACCAGTTGGGCTATGTGGAGCGTTACTGGGTCAGCGTAGACAGCGGACTGTTGGTTGCCGCTCAGACACTCAAGGGCGATAAAGTGATTTATTCGCTCAATGCCACCGCTCCCGTTCAGACCCCCTGCCCCACCGACTCAGTCTTTGCCCTGCCGGACGGCACGGTTCTTCACTCCTTCTGATCCTCACCCAGCCCCAGCAGAAGCATCAGTCCCAGAGTGATGACCAGCTCCATATTATCTCCTTCTAAAAACAAAAGCAGGATGATCAACAGCAGCAAAATATCACCGCTGTCCAGATCCTCCAAATGCAACAACTTCAGAATGCCGGCTATGCCGTCATTCTTGTCCTCTCCGCCGGAAAAATTCAGTGCCCCGGTCAAATTTCTGAAAATATCCTGTGGGATACGTGCTCCCTGCACGCTATATCCCCTGTTTTGCTGCCGGCTTTGGGTCTGCTTTTGCTGAGTCGCGTGTTCCCCAGTCCTTTGCTGTCTCGGAGCTTCCTCTTCCACCGCGATGCGGGTATGACCGTTTGTGCCGGGGATATACCGGTTATACAAGCCCACCCTCCCCCTTTTCTTTCACGGTATCAAAGAGCACTCGGATCACCCGGGACAGCCGGGCTATTTGAATGGCTCGGTCTACCTTTGCAAAACGTTCTTCCTTTACAAACGGGCGCAGCGCCGCCAGCAGCGCGGCATTACGGTCATCTGGCCGGTTGTATTCCTGCAGCAATCTCATCCCCAACTGCATCATTTTGGGATCTACATTGCCCAGCAAGGAACTCAAATCAGGCGGTTGCGTCTGCGGTTCTCGGTCTTCTCTCCATGTTTCCACCGGCTCCCAGCCGTCCTCCTGCTGTGTGCGGATGTTCTGCTGTTCCTGCCCGCCCAACGATTGGGCAAGCGCCATGATCTGCCCCATGGCCTCCTGGTTGCCCAGAATGGCATTGAGTTTGTCCTCCAAGCCGCTCATGGGGCTTCCTCCCTTCCTTAGAGACCTGACCGTTCCGCTTGTTTTGTGATCCGTTCCACCAGCCGAGCTCCCTCCGGGTCGCTCATCAGCTGCTGCATCATCCCCATAAGCTGGGCCGGATTTCCTGCGGCAGCCGCCTTCGCTGCCCCTTTTACCGTTTCGTGACTTCCCAGCAATTCCATCATCCGTCTTGTATCATCTGACCGCAGCAGCTGCTGCACAGCCCCATTGTCCTTCATTTTCTTGGCTGCCTGCCCCAAGTGCTCCATGCCTTGCTTTGATTCATTGTCCATAACTGTTCCCCTCCGTTTTTTATTCAATCCAGTATATGCCGCGTGCACACAGAGGTGACCTTATGAAGCTTTTGGTTTTTTCCGACTCACATCGATCCCTGCAAGGGATGCGCAATGCCGTGGAGTCGGAACAGCCCGACTATGTCATCCATTTGGGCGATTTGGAGGAGGATGCCCGCCTGCTTGGTCAGGAGTATTCTCAGTTGGCCGTGGCAAGCGTTCCCGGAAACTGCGATGGCTTTGTATTCTCCCCCCTGCAAAAGCTGGTCACTTACGACAAGGTCCGCATCCTCATGTCCCACGGCCACATCTGGCACGTCAAGGGCGGATACGGCGCGGCTATCACCGCCGCCCGCAAGTGTGATGCTCACATTCTGCTCTTCGGGCACACCCACGTTCCCTATTGCGAGCGGCTGGAGGACGGCCTGTGGGTGATGAATCCGGGCAGCATCCGGGACAGCGGCAGCTACGGGGTCATTATGATTGACAGCGGCAATACGTTCTGCGAACTGAAAAAAGCATAAAAATATCCGGTGTTCTCCCGAACACCGGATATCCCTTATTATTTGAGACGGTCCAGCACACCGCCACGATCCAGCAGCAGGGCAGCTGCCACACCGGCGGCCACACCTACCGCGCCTTGAACCAGATTGGCCGGGACAGATGCGAGCGCCGCAGGGCCGACCCCCAGAACCAGACTTTCATAAAGGAAGTAGCCGCCTGCCATGAGCAACTCCGCGGCCACAGCCCCAAAGAGCATCCCCCAACGCCCTTTCATGGCGCGCAGGATAAGCGCCGCCACAGCGGCCATGGCAAATTTGATGACAAAGGTAGCCGGAGCATAGGATGCCCAGCCGTTGAGTATGTCGGCCAGCATGGTGCCAAGACCCGCCGCCGCACCACCCCATACAGGACCAAGCACCCATGCCCCCAGCAGCACGGCGCAGTCACCCAAATTTACGTAACCCGTTGGAGCCGGGATTTGGATCACAAGGGTCATCATACAGCACAGGGCCGCGAACAGGGCCGAGAGCACCAATTTTCTGCTTTGTTTTTTCATGGTGATCACTTCCATTTTCAGCATGCACCCATTATACTACCACCACCGCATATTGCAATAGTTTTTACAAAAATGCCGCTGAGCGCGTTGCGCTCAGCGGCATTTATATCAGTTCGGCTGAATATGCTCGGAGATATCCACCTGCTCGGCATCGCCCCACAGTCGCTCAAGGTCATAGAACTTGCGGGCCTCATCGGTAAACACGTGGACCACCACGCTGGAAAAGTCCATCAGCACCCAAGTGCCGCCACGATGCCCCTCCACATGGTGGGCAGGCTCACCGGCCTCGTCCATCACCTTTTCACAGGCATCGGACAGGGCCTTGATCTGGGTGGATGAGCCGGCTGAACAGATCACAAAGTAGTCGGCCAGGGTGGTCAGCTGCTCGGTGTGCAGCACCTTGATATCAATTCCTTTTTTGCTGTCCAGCGCCTTGGCCAGCAGAATCGCGCTTTCATAAGACGTCATCGTTTATATTTCCTCTCTTTTATTGAACTGGAACAGGGTCGGCGGGCAGAATATTGACATCCTGTCCCGTCTGGTCTGTTGTTTCCGTTGTTGTCTGTGTGTCGGACTGGGCAGGCACATCTTCCACCGGCTCCTGTACCGTGGGCTGCTCAACAGGCGGCTGCGGCACGGGAGTTTCCTCCACAGGCAGATCCGCACCCTGCTCGGGCTGCTGGACCGCGGGCTCTTGTTCGGGAACCTGCTCCGGCTGCACTTCCTCGGGCGGCTGCTCCGGCTCTACCGGCTTGGCCGCAGGCTTGGGCTTGCGGGGTTTGGCAAGAGCCTTGTCCGCCAGCGTTCCGCTGGTCAGGTACAAGGAGCCATCTCCTTTCAGCTGGAGCACCTCCAGATCATCCGCGGCAATATCCTTTTTATACGGGTTCATACCGTCGTTGAGGATGGCCAGCAGCTCGTCCACTATAGGCAGCACATAGGCTGTATTGCGGGTGTAGGGTGTATAGGGCATGGTGTGGAAGTGAACATCCTGCTCGGCATCCATGCCGATCGCCTGCTGAGCCAGCCATGCCAGATTGCCCGTGCTCAGGTCGGTATACACATTTTCCGTGAAAATGCGGGCAAATTCCGATGCGTTCATCAGGTGTTTGAGCTGCAAGCACTCTTTGGCCACCGCCACAAGGAAGTCCTGCTGGACCTTCATGCGGCCGGAGTCTCCGATTTGGAAATTGCCGTATTTTCCGTTGTTCTTGCGCCAACGGATGACCTGCATGGCATCTTCACCGGTAAGTTTGCGCTCCCCTTTCTCCTGATGGATATGCAGTTCCTGATAGGGGTCGTCGTAGTGCATGTCGTAGGGCACGTTGAAGGTCACACCACCGATGGCATCCACCAGCTCACCCACTGCGTCCCATTCCACCATCACGTAGAAGTCCGGCAGGATACCGGTGAGCTTGCCCACATGGGTCCGCAGGGCGGTCATGCCCTTTTCCACCTGAGTTTCCTTATCCTTGCCCTTATAGTAATTGTAGACGGTATTGAGCTTTTTATTATTCCAGCTCACATTGGTCATGGTATCCCGGGGCAGGCTCAGCGCATCCAGCGACTTCCCCTTGGTATCATAGGTGGCCAGAATCATGGTATCGGTGTTTCCACCACCACCCGTATCCTTACCTACCACCAAAAGGGTATATACACCGCTGCGCCGTCCGCTGGCCTCCGCTTGATTGTTGCCTTCAGACACATCTGTTCCGGTGTTCAGCGCCGGAATATTCGGTCTGTTTACCAACAGACCGTAAACCGTCCAAAGCAGCACAATGCCCACACAAAGGGCCGCCGCAATGCGGATGATCCGCCAGCGCAGCCGCTGTTTGTGGTCCAGACCCGCTTTCCAGCTCCGATAGCGTTTTAGCAGACCCGGAGCGTTTGATTCTCTTCTATCCGACATGATCCCTCTCCTCAGTTGGCATGACTGCACAGCCAGTCTCGGGCAGCCTGCGTGTTCCGATGTATGGGATTTCCCCGCTGTTTCATTTCTTCAATGGTCATTTCCATGCCCATAAGCAAGGCCTTGTCTATGTCTTCATAGGCCAGCTTGCGCAGAGGCTCCACACCGTCAAAATCCCGAGTGGGCTCTATGTAATCGGCCAGATAGATGACCTTTTCCGCCATGGACATATCCGCCTTGCCGGTGGTGTGCCAGAAGATAGCCTGATATACCTGTTCATCTTCTCCAAAAACGTGCTTGGCAATACACGCACCGGTCTTGGAGTGCAACAGCTTTACTGCCCGCTGCTCCAGTTCGTCCAGCTCCACACCGTACTTTTTGCACAGTGCCAGCTGCTCGTCCAGTTCCAGATATTTGGTGCAGTCGTGCAGGATGGCCGCCCGCCGAGCCAAGTTTTCATCCACACCCCAGCGCTTGGCAAGGCGAACTGCCTCCTCCTCCGTACCCCGGATGTGGGGAATGCGCTTAGCACGCACCATGGAGTAGGAGCAGGCCCGCAGCGCAGGCAGATCCAGATGCTTTAAATCGACCTTCGTTCCATATAATCCGTTCATCAGGATATAGCCGTATACCGCAGGGCACAAATATTCCTCACCCTGACCGTCATCCAGCACTTCCCGCAGCTGTGTGGAGGAAATGTCCACCAGACCGGGTAACGTAATGGTAGTCAATCGGGCATTATACTTTTCCTGCAGAAATTCGCGCTGGGGCGCAAACAGTTCCTCCCCGTCCTGTTCAGTGCGTCCAAAGGCACAGATACCGGCCAGCTCCATGATCCGTTCCGGCTTGTGCCAGTTCTGGACGGTCAGGAACATATCCGTCCCCATGAGCAGCCACAGCTCCGCCTCCGGGTACAGGGCCTTGATCGCGGTCAGCGTATCGGAGGTATAGCTTTTTCCCTGTCTGCGCAGCTCCACGTCCGACACCTGCACCACACCGGGCATGTTCAGGTTGTCTGCCATCAGCCGCACCATGTCAAGGCGCTGCTCCGGGGTAGCAGACCCTTCGGGCAGCTGTTTATGGGGTGGCTCGGCCGCCGGGATGAGGATCAGCTTGTCCAGTCCCAGCACCTGCGCGGCGGTTTTTGCCGCCGCCATATGGCCCAGATGGGGCGGGTTGAACGTACCGCCGTAAATTCCGATTTTCATTGGTATCACCTCTCCTGTACGAGGTATGGGTTTCTTATTTTATGCTCTTTTTCTTGTCCTGCACCAGAACGATTTTATCCTTCTTGTCCTTGCGGTGGCTGGGACGGTAGAGAACGAACTTCGTCCCGATGACCTGCACCACTTCGCTGCGGGTCAAGGGAGCCAGCTGGTCGGCCACCTCCCGGGCGGACATGAGCGCGTTTTCCAGCACCCGGCCCTTAATGAGCTCACGGGCCTCCAGCGCATCGTTGGCCTGCTTGAGCAGGTTGTCTCCGATGCCGTCCTTACCCACAATGAGGATGGTGTCGATCCCGTTTGCCAGTCCCCGCAGCTGGGCGCGCTGCTTACTTGTTAAATCAGCCATAAATTGCTCCTTGTTACTTGTTCAAATATTCTTCCAGCTTGACTTTAAAGGCTTCCAGTGCCTTTCCACGGTGGGAAATGGCATTTTTCTCCTCGGCAGTCAGCTGGGCAAAGGTCTTTTTCAGATGGGGAACGAAAAACACAGGGTCATAGCCAAAGCCCCCCTCCCCCATGGGTGCAAAGGCAATGGTGCCGGGACACTCTCCCCGGGCGGAGATCACGTCTCCGTTAGGAAAGCAGCAGGTGATGACGGACACGAATTTGGCGGTGCGTGGACCAAACGCGCCCCGCATATTTTCCAACAGCAGCCGAGTGCGGCCCATATCGTCCAGTCCCTCCCCGCCGTAGCGAGCGGAGTACACGCCGGGCGCCCCTTGCAGGGCATCCACGCACAGGCCGGAATCGTCGGCAATGGCGGGCAGGCCGCTGGCCTTCATGACCGCTTCGGCCTTGAGCAAGGAGTTTTCCTCAAAGGTGGTCCCCGTCTCCTCCACATCAATGTCCACACCGGCCTCCGCCTCGGAGCAAACCTCAATACCAAGCTGGTTGAGAATGGTATTCAGCTCCACCAGCTTCTTTTTATTCTTGCTCGCCAGTACCAGTTTCATGTAAGTCTATTCTCCTTTACAGGTCAACACCCAGAACATCTTTCTGGATAGACTGCAGCTGTTTGATGCCCTTTTCACACAGGCGAACCAGCTCCTGCTGTTCCGCCAGAGTGAAAGGACGCTCCTCGCCGGTGCCCTGAATTTCAATGAGACGGCCCTGATCGTCCATAACGCAGTTCAGGTCCACCATGGCGGCGGAGTCCTCCTCATAGCACAGGTCCAGCATGGGCTCGTCGTCCACGATGCCTGCGGACACAGCGGCCACATAGCCGCTGACAGGATACTGGGTCAGCTGCCCGTTCTCCATCATCTTTTGAAAGGCCAGCATCATGGCCACAAAGCCGCCGGTGATGGAGGCGGTGCGGGTGCCGCCGTCGCCCTGCAGCACGTCGCAGTCAATGGTAATATTCCACGGTCCCAGCTTCTTCATGTCCACCACAGAGCGCAGGGCGCGGCCAATGAGCCGCTGGATCTCCGCGCTACGGCCATTGAGCTTGAGCTTGGAGATGTCACGGCGGGAGCGCTCCCGGTTGGCTCGGGGCAGCATGGAGTATTCGGCGGTGACCCAGCCTTCCCCTTCGGGGACGTGGCGGGGCGGTCTATCCTCCACACTGGCGGTACACAGCACGTGGGTGTTGCCGCAGCGGATGAGGCAGGAGCCTTCGGCGAACTTGTTGATGTGGGGAATGATCTCAATGGGACGCAGAGCGTCGTTGGTTCTTCCGTCAATACGAGACATGATAAACTTCCTTTCTGTTGTCAAGGCAGGAATACATCCACACCTAACGCAAACAAAACACTGACGAGGATCAGCAATACTCCTGCCAGACGGCTGAGCGTATGCGCCCGCTTGGGGCTCAAACGGTTCCAGATGCGTTCGTACCGCTCCGGGTGCCCATACAGGTCAATGCCCAACACCAAGCCTATGATATATACGACGCGAATGATCCATTCTGTCATGTTCAGCCTCCCGCTCAAATCAGCGCTTGGGCAAACTCCAGCGCGTCAAAGGGCTGCAGGTCTTCAATACCCTCACCCACTCCGGCATACTTCACCGGCACACCCAGTTCCTGCGCAATAGCGATGGCGATACCGCCCTTGGCGGTGCCGTCCAGCTTGGTGAGTACGATACCGGTGATACCGGCGGCCTCTTTAAACTGCTTGGCCTGTATCAGACCGTTCTGTCCGGTGGTGGCATCCAACACCAGCAGAGTCTCCCGGGCGCAGCCGGGCAGCTCCCGGTCAATGACACGGCTGATCTTATTCAGCTCGTTCATCAGATTCTGCTTGTTGTGCAGGCGGCCTGCGGTGTCCACCAGCACCACGTCGGCCTTGCGGGCCTTGGCGGCAGAGGTGGCATCAAAGACCACAGCGGCGGGGTCGGCCCCCTCATGCTGCTTGATGATGTCCAGTCCGGAGCGCTCCGCCCAGATGGTCAGCTGGTCGGCGGCGGCGGCACGGAAGGTATCCGCGGCGCACAGCAGCACCTTTTTGCCCTGCCCCTTCAGCTGGTGGCCGATCTTGCCGATGGTGGTGGTCTTGCCCACACCGTTCACACCGATAAACAGGGCCACGCTGGGGCTGGTGGACAAATTCAGCGTCCCCTCCCCCACGGTGAGCATGTCCGCAAGGATACGGCACATGCAGGCACGGGCCTCCTCCACGGTCTTGATGTGCTCCTCCCGCACCCGGCGGCGCAGCTCCTCCACCGCCTTGAGGGTGGTGTCCATACCCATATCGGACAGGATGAGAGACTCCTCCAGCTCGTCATAGAAGTCATCGTCCAGCTCCGAGCCGAAGCCGGCGAAAATATTGATTTTTTTCAGCTTGTCAAAAAAGCCCATGGAACAATTCCTTTCTTACCACTTGGGGTTTTGCATACCGCAGCGTGGGCACTTGGGGTCGTCCAATTCGTGTTGGATCCCGCAGTTGGGGCAGGTGGTTTTGGCAATGCCGCCCTGCTCCTCCTGTTCTGCCTGCTCCTCGTAATAATCCCCCCGGAACAGCTCCAGCTTGCCGCACTCCGGACAGGTGAAGATGGCTACATCCAGTGCGCCAGCCCACAGATTGCTCCAGTCGCCGCTCAAAAAAGTAGTTTTGCCCAACTGCATGTTTTCCCGCTTGACAAACTGCAAGGGTACGTCACAGCGCAGACACTTCAGTTTATGCACGGCAATCTCTCCTTTAGCGCAGCTTCAGTTCTTTCTCCACATCATTCAGGTTGATGGTCAGCATTCTGGAAATACCCTGCTCCTGCATGGTCACACCGTACAGCACGTCGGCCTCTTCCATGGTGCCGCGGCGGTGGGTGATGACAATGAACTGGGTCTTTTCCGACATAGTGCGCATATAGTCGGCAAAGCGGACCACGTTGTTGTCGTCCAAAGCGGCCTCGATCTCGTCCATGACCACGAAGGGGGTGGGACGGACCTTGAGGATGGCAAAGTACAGGGCAATGGCCACGAAAGCCTTTTCGCCGCCGGACAGCAGGGTGATGATCTTCAGCGCCTTGCCGGGGGGCTGCACCTTGATCTCGATGCCGCAGTTAAGGATATCCTCGGGATCTTCCAGTTCCAGAGTAGCCTTACCGCCCCGGAACAGTTCATGGAAGGTCTGACCGAAGGCCTCGTTGATGACCTTGAACTCCCGGGCAAAGATGTTCTTCATCTCGCCGGTGATGTTGCTGATGGTGGTCTCCAGCTCGCCCTTGGCCCGCTCCACGTCGTCACGCTGGCCGGTCAGGTAGGTATAGCGCTCGTTGACCCGCTGATACTCCTCGATGGCATCCAGATTGACGTTGCCCAGGGCTGCTCTGGCCCGCTTGAGTTCGGCAATACGGCGGGTGGCCTTGGGCACGGACTCGATCTCGATGCGCTGGGCCTTGGCCGCTTCGTGGGAAAGCTCATAGGTCTCCCACATTTTGTCCAGAATCTGCTTTTCTTCCATAGCGGCAGAGGAGCGCTTGTGATCCAGCACAGCCACTTCCTGCTGCATGTTCATCAGGTCGTTGTTCTTGTCGCGGCTGGCCTTTTCCGTGCGGTTGCGCTCGGCCTCCAGAGCCAGCTTCTCTTCGTTCAGACGGCGGATATTGGCATTGTGCCCCTCGTTCTCCCGGCGCAGAGCCAGCAGCTCGCCCTCCTTCTGCTCGATCTGGGCGGCATATTCCTCATTTTTGCGCTTGTAGTCGGCCATGAGCGCCTGACTTTGGTCCCGGTCACCGGCCATATCCCGGCGCAGGGCTTCCAGTTCCTCAAGACTGGCGCAGTTGGCCTCCTTCTCGGCCTGCAAAGCGGCCTGAGCCGCGGTCAGGTCAGCCAGCTTCGTCGCAATAGCAGCCGAGCGCTCCTGCACCTCATTCTGACCGGACAGCTTGCCCTGTGCCTCGCTTTCCAGCGCGGCGGCAGCACCCTCCAGCTCCTGAATGCGGGTACGAGCGGCGGCGGTATCCTTGTCAATTTGGGTGGAACGGACCTTCAGCAGCTCCAACTCGCCCTCCTGCGCCTCAAGCTGGCGCTCCAGCTCCCGCACCACGCTGTCGCAGTGCTCGTACTGGGCCTGCGCCTTGAGCAGTTCGTCCTCCCACTGGCGCAGCTGGCTCTGGGCGGTATCCATTTCATAGGCGGCAGCAGCAGCTTCCCGGTCTGCCTCCTCCAATGCCTTGGCGGCGGCACTCAGCAGCTCGGTCAGCTGGGCGCTCTGCTGGTTGAGTCGCTCCAGCTCATTGGCGCGGCTGAGGATACCGGCACTGCGGCTGGCAGAGCCGCCGGTCATGGAGCCGCCGGGGTTGAGCTGCTGTCCGTCCAGCGTAACGATGCGCAGCTTGTGGGCGTATTTGCGCGCGCAGGCAATGGCGCAGTCCAGATCCTCCATGACCACCACGCGGCCAAGCAGGTTGGAAAACACATTTGCGTATTTCTTGTCAAAGCTGACCAGCTGGTCACCGATACCCACAAAGCCCTTTTCCTTTTGCACCTGAGCGGCCTCACGCAGCTCGCCGGGGCGGATGGAGTTCAGGGGCAGGATGGTGGCCCGGCCCGCGTCTCTGCGCTTGAGGTAATTGATGACGGCCTTGCCGTCCTCCTCCCGGTCCACCACCAGATTCTGCATGGCAGAGCCAAGGGCGGTTTCGATGGCTACGGTGTACTTGTCCGGCACCTTCACAAGGCCGGCTACCGGCCCGTGGATATTGTTCAGTGTGCCCCGCTCAGCTTCGGTCATAACCACCTTGACCGCCTTGGAGAATCCTTCGTGCAGCTTCTCCATCTCGGTGAGCATTTTAACGCGGGAGACAAGGGCATTTTCGTCCATCTGGAGCTTTACGTGGCGGGTGCGGGCCTGCTCCGCCTTCTGGCGGCGGGTATCCAGACGCAGAGAATAGCCGTTGATGATATTGCGGACCGCGTCCCGCTCCTCTTCCGCCTTGGAGCGCTCGGCGCGGGCCTTCTTGCGCTCTTCCCTGGCTTCCTCGATGCGCTCCTGCATAGTATTCATTTCCTGACGCACGGTCGCGTCACGGTCCAGCACCTCCTGCGCCGCGGCAGCAAGGGCGGACAGCAATGCCTTGGCATCGGCGGCACTGGCGCTCTCCATTGCCTGACGCTGGCGCAGCTGCTCCAGCTGGGCGGCCAGCGTACCGGCGGACTTGGCCGCCTCCTCGGAAGCCTGACGGGTCCGGGTCAACTCTTCGTCCAGCTTGGCAAGCTCCTGCTCGATTTCGGCAAGGCGGGCCTTGCGCTGGTCGATCTGGGCCACCAGACCACCCTCGCGCCCCTCCTGCTGGGCAAGCTCGTCCTGAATGCGGCGGGCATTGTCCTGATTGTGGACGATGTTGTTGTTCAAAACGGCGATGGCGCTCTCCAGCTCGGCAACACCGGATTCCCGGGCACGGATCTGGTCGCGCAGCGCCTCCATCTCCACATCCTTGTCCCGCATGCGGGCGGAATAATCCTCCAGCGCGGCATACAGCTGTTCCTGCTCCTGCTCCAGCTGTTCCTTGCGGCGCACTGCTTCTTCGTAATCGGCCACCAGCTTGATGCCGTTGGCGCGGATGCGCTCCAGCTGGTCCAGCCACACGGAGATCTCAAGGCCGCGCAGCTCGTCCCGCAGGATCAGGTACTTCTTGGCCTTTTCGCTCTGCTGACGCAGAGGCTCCACCTGCAGTTCAAGCTCAGAGATCTTGTCGTTGATGCGCACCAGATTCTCGTCCGTGTGGGCCAGCTTGCGCTCGGCCTCCTCCTTGCGGTGGCGGTAGCGGGAAATACCCGCGGCCTCCTCAAAGATCTCACGGCGGTCGGCGCTCTTGACGGACAGGATCTCGTCGATCTTGCCCTGACCGATGATGGAGTAGCCCTCCCGGCCAAGGCCGGTGTCCATGAACAGCTCGTTCACGTCCTTGAGACGGACGGAGCGGCGGTTGATGTAGTACATACTCTCCCCGGAGCGGTAGTAGCGCCGGGTGACCATGATCTCGCTCTCCTCCATATCAAAGATACGGGTGGAATTGTCCAGGATCAGCGACACCTCGGCATAGTTGGTCTGCTTGCGCTTGGCCGTACCGCCAAAGATGACGTCCTCCATCTTGCCGCCACGCAGGGCACGGGTGGATTGCTCGCCCATGACCCAGCGAATGGCGTCGGAAATATTGGATTTACCCGAGCCGTTGGGGCCGACGATGGCGGTGATATCCTCACCAAAGGTGAGAACAGTTTTGTCCGGGAAGGACTTAAAGCCCTCGATTTCCAATGCTTTTAAGTACAAAAAAGACACCTCTCCTTACCTGGGGAATGTGTTTTCTCCTGTATCGCAAAAGGCATATGATATACCTACAATATCAGATAGTACATTATAGCAAAGAATTGCTTGTTTTGCAATGCTTTTTGCCGCTTCCTCCGGCAAAACTTTCCATAGAAAAGCCGCCGCATGGACCCATGCGGCGGCAGGTACTTATTTGGCTTTTTGCAGGAATGAAAATTTCGTCTCCGAACAGACCACAGCGATGAAGATGCACACAAACCCCAGCGCCATGGGCGCGGTCACAAGGTCGCCGTAGCAGATGACGGAAAAGAGCACTCCGAACACCGACTCCAGAGACAAAATGACCGAGGCGGAGGCCGGGTCGGACCAGATCTGACCCACATTCTGGAACAGCAGGGCCACGGTGGTGGCCATGACGCACAGGTAGCCAAGGGGCAGGAATACCGCCGGGTCAGCCATCTCTTTCAGCGGCATGGTCTCCAGACACAAGCTGCCCACCCACGAGTACAGGGCGGCAGAGGCGAACTGGAACACGGTGAGCAGGTAAATATCCTTGCCCTGAGCGGTCTTTTCCACCGCAACGATATGGGCGGCATAGAAGCAGGCGGCGATCAGGGTGAGCACATCGCCCAAATTGACGGACAGATCTCCGTTCAGCGATACCAGTCCCACTCCGGTGACACACAGAAGGGCGGCGGCAATGTTATACCGGTCCGGTCTGCGGCCCATGACCGCCCAATAGAGAAAGGGCACCAGCACGCAGTATACTGCGGTGAGGAACGCATTTTTGGACGGGGTGGTCCGCTCCAGTCCAAAAGTCTGGATCAGATAGGCCAGAAACAGAAACGCACCGATGACAGCGCCCCGCCACAGGTAGTCGGCGGTAAAGTCCCGCCACTTCTTCCAGCACACCAGACTCAGCAGCACCGCGCCGGCGGTGAACCGGATGGCGAGCAGGGAATAAACCGGCATAACGTCCAGTGCGTTCTTCATAATAAAAAAGGACGTACCCCAGATAATGGCCGCCCCAAAGAGCATGGGCTTGGCCAGCTTTCGCATGATATCAGGTCTCATTTACCAACACTCCGGATTTGCAAAGATCATTTTGACATGGTAAGATGTCTTTACTTCTCTTCCTGCACCGGGTCGGCGGGCTTATCGTTCTCAGGCAGCACCATCAGCACCGCTGCCAGCACCGCAAGGCCCAAGACAGACCACCACGTAAGCCACACACCGTCCATCAGGGCATCCACGCCCCACAACACAAGGCCGCAAACAGCGCTCATGAGCACAAGGCGAACTGCCTTGGCTGCGCTGCCCTTGAGCGCCTTGCCCACCAGACGGCCAATAACACGGTCAAAAATTGTGGCCGCCACGCACAGGATCAGCAGGTAAAGAAAAGCCCACCAGATAGACGTGAAATGCATACCGAGCAAATGATCCATAATGATTCCTCCCAAATTTGTTTGAAATGGGGTGTCTGTGCTGTGAAAAAATTACCACGAAGCTTTTATGGCGGGGACACCGTTCAGGTGGCCCGGGCGCTGCTTGGACAGCACCTTGTGCGCACCCTGCCCGACGGCAGGCAGCTGGTGTGCCGCATTACGGAGACAGAGGCCTATGTGGGCCGAATGGACAAAGCCTGCCACGCTTACGGCTACCGCCGCACAGCCCGGACCGAAACGCTGTTCGCCAAGCCGGGAACGGTCTATATCTACCTCATCTACGGCATGTACCACTGCCTCAACTTCGTCACCGAGCAGGAGGGCGAGCCCTGTGCCGTCCTGATTCGGGGCGCACAACCTGTCAAAAACGCTGATATTATAGCAGAAAACCGCTTCGGCTGCAAGTGCGAAGATATGAGCGTCTATCAACGCAAGCATTTTTTGAACGGACCAGGCAAGCTGTGTCGGGGTCTTGACCTGACCCGAGCTGAGAACGGCCTTGACCTGCTGGGAGACGAGCTGTTTGTCTGCCCCGCCCCCTCCCCCGCCCCGGAACACATCCGAGTCGGCAAACGCATTGGCATCGACTACGCCCAGGAAGCCGTGGACTTTCCGTGGCGCTTCTGGCTGGAGGAATGAACATGTACTTTTTTGATTTGGATGGTACCCTGCTGGACTCTAACGGAGTGTGGCTGGATATTGACATTGCGTTTTTGGGTCGGTTTGGCATCAGTCCCGTTCCCCCGGACTACACCGACTTTGTGACCCACAATAATTTTGGCGCTTCTGCCCATTATACCAAAAATCGTTTTAATTTGCCCCTGTCCGTTCAGGAGATCATTTCCTGCTGGCAGGACATGGCCCGGGAGCACTATGCCAATCATTTACCGCTGAAACCAGGTGCTATTGATCTTTTGGACGCTCTACATTGTAAAGGTGAAACACTTTCTATAATTACATCTTGTATGCCACACCTGTGTGCCGCCGCGCTGGAACGCCACGGCATTGCCGGGCTGTTCCATTCCGTTCACTACTCCCACCTGATCAACATTGAAAAATCTGAGCCGGAGCTGTTCCGTCAGGTGGCACGGCTGGAGGATCTGTCCCCTGATGCGTGCATCCTCTTCGATGACTCCCCCGACTACTGCGCCGCTGCCAAGCAGGCCGGCTGGCAGGTATTCGGCGTCCACGACCCTTTGTTCGATTACCGCTCACAGGAGCTGAAAGCCCTGTGCGGCGAGGGACATTACTTGCAAGACCTGTCAAGCTATATTCCTTTCTTATAATTGATATAAAAGACCTCCCGTTCTATCAACGGGAGGTCTCGTGCATTTTAAGATAGCTGTTCAGACAGTCCATGATTTGGGGCGACAAGACAAGCAGAGCCGCCAGGTTGGGCAGGGCCATCAGGGCGGTGAACAGATCCACCAGCTGCCATACAAGGCTTACTTCTCCCACGCTGCCCACTACAGTCATCCCCAGAAAGACCGCCCGCCAAACTGTTTTCCATCCCCTGCCCCGGACCAACCAGCCGAGGGCCGTCTCACCGTAATAGCTCCAGCCCAGCAGGGAGGAAAACGCAAACAGCAGCAGGCACACCGACACCACCCACTCCCCCGCCCGGCCCAGCACCACGGCAAAGGATGCGGCGGTGAGCGGCACGCCGACCCCTGCGCCGGAAAGGTCACCGGAACGGATGGCGGTCAGCGCCTGAGCCGGATTGTAGACCCCCGTTGTCAGAATGACAAGCGCCGTCATGGTGCAGATGACCAGCGTGGCTGCGAACACTTCCAAAATCCCCCACATTCCCTGTTCTCCGGGCATTTTGGTGTCTGCGTTGGCGTGGGCCAGTGCGGACGACCCCATTCCTGCCTCGTTGGTGAACACGCCCCGGGCCACACCGTAGCGCAGGGCCGCGGAGAAGGCATAGCCCCCTACTCCGCCCACCGCGGCGGCAGGTGTGAGGGCACAGGTCACGATCTGCTTCAGCGCACCGGGCAGGTAGGCCCGGCGCACCCACAGCACCACAGCGCCGCTGCCCAGAAACAAAAGAGCCATTACCGGCACCAAAACTTCACTGAACCGGGCGATGCGGCCAATACCGCCCACCAGCAATACTCCCGCCAGCCCTGCGGTGGCAAGGCCGATGAACAGTCTATCCCAGCCAAACAGGGTATGCAGCGCCTGCGCGATGGAGTTGGACTGGACCAAATCGCCCCCCACCAGCGCCCCGCCCACACAGGCCAACGCAAACCATGTGGCCAGAAAGGGGCTATGCAGTCCGTGGGTCAGGTAATGCATCGGCCCGCCCTCCCACGTGCCGTCCGGTTTCAGGCGGCGGTAACGCACTGCCAGCACCTTTTCTGCACAGCCGGTCATCATCCCCAGCAGGGCGGACACCCACATCCAGAACACCGCACCCGGCCCGCCGAAAAAGATGGCAGTTGCCACCCCGGCGATGCTGCCTGTTCCGATGGTGGAGGCCAGAGCCGTGGCAAGGGCCTGAAAACGGGTAATGCCCGTGCCGCTTCTTTCCCCGGAGCGCAGCAGACTCCCAAATGTGGCGCGTAACCACCGTTTTATCCCAAACAGCTGAAAAAAGCCGGTACGCACGGAATAAAAAAGACCCGTGAACAAAAACAGCCCCAGCAGCCACGGATTCCACATAAAATCAGTCAGCCGCTCCACAACCCCCATGCTATCTCCCCCTTTTATTCAGGGATATGTGGACCGGCCGTAAAAAATCACTCTGCGGCCAGAGCAATATCAAATGTTGGTATCCCCTCAGCACTCGGGCCCAGCATGTACATGGGAAAAAACACCTGCGCCCCCTCCCCGTTCAGGGAAAAACGCGCCGGATCAAAGGTGCTGCGCAGCTTGTGCAAACAATCCGGGTCCAGCAGAGATTCTCCCCCTGCAAGGCGATGGGTAATCTGCTCTGCCACCTGCTCCAGTACACGCTTTTTCCATCGCCGCTCCTTTGGAAAGAAAGAACCAAGCGTTCTGGGGGCTCCCTGATCCAGCGACCATGTATCCCCCCGGCGCACCGTCACGGGACGGTCATAGCCTGCCTGCTCTGTCCCGTCCTGAATCAAGCTGAGCAATTCTCCCTCCTGCCGGGTGATTTGCGTGGTCAGCTGCGCCTGCCACAGTTGAAACGGCCGTCCTTTGGCCCTGCGGTCAGCAAGATCCAGACAGGCACGCAGATATACCTCCCGCTCCCACCTCCTTTGCCATATCTGTACCACCCGGCTGTAATAGCGGTTGATGGCATTGATCCCCTTCCACGTACCCTTTAGTTCCGGCCACGTAAGAACACAATGCAACACCGGCTCACCCTCCAGCGTCATGTTCCACACCTGCTCCTTTACCTCAACAGTCAGTTCCGGCTCAATTTGTTTCTTTTTCATACCTCCCGCCCCCTTTTCTTCAGCCTATGCCGCCAAAATGATAGGGTGCAAAATCGGCCCTTTACTTTCACAAGCTACTGTGATAAAATAATTAAAATTGTATGTACCCTGCCGAAAGGATGTGGACAGTATGAAACAGCCCACCAGAGAACAGAACGACACCCTGTATCAGGCCATTCTGGCTCTGAAGGATATGGACGAGTGCCGCCGGTTTTTCCAGGACCTGTGCACCGTGTCCGAGCTGCGCGCTATGGAGCAGCGCATGGAGGTCGCGTTGCTGCTGGACGAGGGTCTGATTTATAACGATATTCTGGATCGCACCGGGGCCTCCAGCGCCACCATCAGCCGGGTCAATCGCGCCCTGATGTATGGTGCTGACGGCTATCAGACGGTCATCCCCCGCCTGAAGGAGCAGAAAAAATGAGCAGCTACGACTTTCTGGCCGGCTGCTATGATCAACTGACCTATGACGTGGACTACTCCGCCTGGGCCGACTACATTGAAAAACACTTTCAACGGCGGGGTCTGCCGGGCAAAACTGTACTGGACCTGGCCTGCGGCACCGGCTCGCTGACATGGGAACTTGCCGGGCGCGGTTATGAGATGATCGGCGTGGACCTGTCTCCCGACATGCTGGCGGAAGCCGCGGACAAGAACCGGGATGTGAACGGCATCCCGCCCCTGTTCCTGTGCCAGAGCATGGACAAGCTGGACCTGTACGGCACCATCGATGCCTGCGTGTGCTGTCTGGACAGCGTGAACTATGTGACCAGCCCCGCAAAGCTGCAAAAGGCCTTTGAGCGGGTACATCTGTTCCTAATGCCGGGCGGTTTGTTCCTGTTTGACATCAACACCCCGGACAAACTCACGGGGCTGGACGGACAGATGTTTCTGGACGAGACGGAGGATACCTACTGTGTGTGGCGCGCGGAATACTCCAAGCGCAGACGGGTATGCTCCTATTTTATGGATATCTTCCGACTGGACGAGAATACGGGCACATGGGAGCGCGGTGAAGAATTGCACGAGGAATATGCCTACACCCCTGCAGAGCTGGAGGAATATCTGCGCAAGGCCGGTTTTACAGACATTCGGCAATATGGCAATCTGAAGCTGCGTCCACCCAAGCCGGGTGAGGACCGCATCTTTTTTGTGGCAAGAAAGGACAAGTAAACCATGCGTAACGAAATCGTACGAGCTATCACCGGCGACGGGCTGATTCAGGCTGCTGCCGTCACAGGGCGCGACATTGTGGAGCGCGCCCGCAATATCCACACCACCACCCCCGTAGCCACCGCCGCCCTGGGCCGTGCACTGATGGGCGCCAGCCTTATGGGTGACGCACTGAAAGCGGAGGACGGCTCCCTCACCCTGCAGATCAAGGGCGGCGGCCCCATCGGAACGGTGCTGGCCGTATCCGACAACCACGGCAACGTACGCGGCTATGTGACCGAGCCCCATCTGGAGCTGATGGAAATCGAGCCGGGCAAGCTGGACGTAGGCAAGGCCGTGGGCGAAACAGGAACCCTCACCGTCATCAAGGATCTGAACATGAAAGAACCCTATGTGGGCAGCATCGGCATGTTTACCGGTGAGATCGCCGACGAT
>JAZNTL010000105.1:0-5673 GCA_045591745.1 Lawsonibacter sp. | reverse complement strand
CCGGGATGACGGTAGTCACCCTCGTTGGTGTAGTCGGGGATCATCTTGCGCATGATGTCCAGCAGGTCGTGCTGCAGGTACTCCAGATCGAAGGTGTCGAAGTCGTGGGAGCACTCCTGAACCATGACGGAGCAGGTGGTGTGGTGGGACACGATGGCGCAGGTGCCGTTCTTCACGCCGGACTCAGCCACGATGTTCATCACATCGGTAGAGATGTCGTGGAAGGTGGGGACCCAGCCGCGGGACTGCAGTTCGATTTCCTTCTGAAAAACCTTGAATTCCATTTTACAATTCCTCCTGTTAACTCTTTATTGCTGTATGTAAATTGAGTTTGCTTACTTCTGACGGGCGTCGTATGCCTCGCGCACGGCACGGATCATGTCGTCGATCATCTGGGCGCGTGCCTCGTGGGTAGGCAGAGCAACGATGCCGCTGGAAGAACCGGTGGCGTCAGCACCGGCGAAGATGTTGCGGTACACGTCGTCATAGCACTTGATGCCGGCACCCTGCAGCACCGCGATCTCGGGGTTGACGTCCTTAACGCAGCGGGTGGAAGCCTCCACATACTCGGCATCGGAAGCCTTGCCGGTGCCGATGAGCTCGGTGGGCTCGGCCACGATGATATCGGGGCTCAGGTGGGCGATGGCGGAGGCCTCGGCAATGGAGTCGGCACACACGATGGTGGTCAGACCCACTTCCTCAGCGCGCTTGATGGTCGCCTTCAGGGTGGCGATGGACACAGGCTTCTCGCAGTGGTTGAGCATGACGCCCTCGGCGCCGGCGGCAACCAGAGACTCAGGCAGCACGTCGGCAAGGCCGCGGCCGGGAGTCAGGGGGTCCATGTGGGGCGCAAAGACGTGGATATACTTGGTGTTTTCAGCCACGCGACGCAGCTCCACCAGAGGACAGGTGAAGATGATGTCCACCTTGTACTTCTCGCTGGCAGCATCGGCAGCCTTGGCCAGCTCCAGAATGTCGTCACCGTACAGGTAAGACTTGGGGCCGATTTCAAAAAACGGAGCCTTAATGGAACACTTTTTCATTTCGTGTCCCTCCTTTCTTTCCCAAATATTATAGGCTTTTCACCTTAAATAGTCAATTACATTTTCCTCCGCAAAGCGAATTTTTCCCCTTTCTGGCAGGTTTTTCAAAATAAGGCTGTCCAAACGGCAAATCATCGTGTATAATGTAACGTGGCTTTCTGCCTATGATTCAGTTAAACAAACTTTTAGGAGTGATATACTATGATCAAAAATGAGGCTATTCAGGCCGCACGGGCCGCCTATGACATCGAGGCCGCCTGCATCACCGAAATGAAGGAATTTGTGGACGACGCGCAGTTCGCCAAGGCCATTGAGCTTTTGAGCAACGCCGAGCGCATCGGCACCTGCGGCTGCGGCCATTCCGGCATCATCTGCCAGCACATGGCCCATCTGATGTGCTGCATCGAGCGTCCCGCCCGCTTCATCTCCCCCGCCGAGGCCGTCCACGGTGCCAGCGGCTACCTGCAGAAGGGCGACGTGATGATCTTCGCCTCCCGCGGCGGCAAGACCGCCGAGCTGCTGCCCATCGTGGACATCTGCAAGGCCAAGGGCGTGTCCATCATCTCCGTGACCGAGAACATGGAGTCTCCTCTGGCTAAGGCCGCCGACGTGGTGCTCAAGCAGCACGTCAACCGCGAGACCGACAAGTGGAACGCTCAGGGCACCACCTCCACCACCGCCCTGTGCATGATCTTCCACGCTCTGCAGGCCGGTGTCATTGAGCAGACCGGCTATCAGGCCGAGCAGTTTGCTCTGATCCATCCGGGCGGAGCCGTGGGCGAGCGTCTGAATCAGAAGGCCCTGAAAATCTAAGTTTCATTACATAACCGAGGAGTCATCGACTATGTATATTGGTATCGATTTGGGCAGCACCAACATTAAGGCTGCCGCCTACGACCGCAACCTGAACCTGATCGACATGCGCAGCCGTCCCGTGGTCTATATCCGGGAAAACGGCTTTGTGGAGTTCGACGCGGAGCAGTATTATGACGAGCTGGTGGCCCTGCTCCACGACATCGTCACCGCCAACAAGATCCAGTCCATTGCCGAAATGGCCTTCACCGGTCAGGCCGAGTCTCTGGTGGTGGTTGACAAGCAGGGCAAGGCCCTGATGAATGCCATCTCCTGGATGGACGAGCGCTCCGTCAAGGAGTGCGAGGTGCTGGCCAAGCAGTTCTCTGGCGACCTGTGCGAGCGCATCACCGGCCAGCAGGCCGTGCTGCCCACCTGGCCCGCCACCAAGATCCTGTGGCTGAAGAACAACCGTCCCGACGTGTTCAAGGCCGCCGACTGCTACATGTTGCTCAAGGACTATATCGTCTACCGTCTCACCGGTAAGCGCACCGCCGACATGTCCATTGCCACCTTCTCCTTCTACTTTGACATTTTCGCCAAGTGCTATTGGCAGGACATGCTCAAGGCCATTGACGTGCGGGAAGAGCAGCTGCCCGTTCTGGTGGAGCCCTGCTCCGTTGTGGGCAACCTCACCGACGAGGCCGCTAAGGCCATGGCCCTGACCACTGAGACCAAGGTGAACACCGGCACCCTGGACCACTTCGCCGGCATGATCGGCACCGGCAACACCGCGGTGGGCGGCATCACTCTGTCCACCGGCACCGTGATGGCTCTGGCCGCTATGTCTGCCGAGCCCGCCCCCCGGGACAGCGGCATCGCCATGCACTACGGCTTCCTGCCCGACACCCACGTCATGCTCCCTGTGGCAGAGAGCGGCGGTGTGAGTCTGGAGTGGTTCCACCGCACCTGCATGGGCGACACCGGCTATGACACCATGAATCAGGTGCTGACCGAGCGCGGCGGCAACGATCTTCTGTTCCTGCCCTATCTGGTGGGCACCAACGCCCCCGAGTTCGACGCTCAGGCCAACGGCGTGTTCTGGGGCCTGCGTCAGGAGCACGATGCCATCGACATGGCCCACGCAGTCATGGAGGGTGTGGCCTTCGTGCTGCGCAAGAACACCGAGAACATCCGGGCCAAGGGCACCCAGCTGACCTCCATCATCGCCACCGGCGGCGGCGCCAAGAGCCCCGTTTGGTGCCAGCTGCAGGCAGACATCACCGGTCTGGACGTGCTCATCCCCAAGGAGAAGGAAGCCGCCTGTCTGGGTGCTGCCATGGTTGCCGCTGTCAGCGACGGACGGTACGAAAGCTTTGAGGAGGCCGCCAAGGAAAAGGTGTCCTTCGTCAAGCGCTTCACCCCCGCTCCCACCGCCGAGACGGAAAAGAAATACCGCCGCTTCTGCGCCCTGTACGAGGCCGCGCTGAAGATCAGCGAAATTCAGTAATTCAATAAACGCACAGGAGCCGCCCGAATGGCGGATGTCCGTAAAACCGGTTCAGTCCCGGCAGTTTTGTCTGCCGGGACTGTTCTTGTATTTCCTGATTTTGCATGATAGTATATGACCAGACAGGCCGATAAACAAGAATTTGCAGGTGTAAGTGATGGAAGAAAAAATAACTTTATGCGGTGATAATTGCGTTGAATGTCCCAGATACAATGCACATACTAATGAAGAATTAACCGCAGTTGCCGAACTATGGCACAAAGTGGGCTGGAGAACACGTGTCGTTTCAAACGAAGAAATTGTTTGCACCGGCTGTTCTTCTCATAAGCAATGTACATATCAGTTAGTGGAATGCACAAAAGAGCATAGAGTAAGCAAATGCAACCAATGTGATGCGTTTCCGTGTGCAAAGATCCATGCCATGCTGGAGCGTTCCGCAGAATACGAAAAAAGATGTAAGGAGGTCTGTTCGGAACAAGAATACCGTGTTTTAAAAAAAGCATTTTTTGATAAAGAAAACAATTTGAAGAAGTAATCGAATTTCAATATGTCAACAGGTTAAGAGCACACTTCTGTGTATAGAAGTGCCATGTGCGGTTATGCGCCGCACCAAAGCCTCCCTCTGATGAGGGAGGTGGGGCGGCGGAGCCGCGACGGAGGGAGAGAATATGAAAGACTATAACAAAGCAAACATCCCTCTTGCCAAGGTATTGAGAAAGAATATGACTCCATGGGAACGGAAGTTATGGTATGACTTTTTGAGGAATTATCCTGTACGCTTTCAAAGGCAAAAAGCGATTGGTAATTATATCACTGATTTTTATTGTGCAAAGGCGAGGCTGGTCATTGAACTTGATGGCGGCGGACACTATATTGCTGAACAGGCAGAAAAAGATAAACTCCGCACAAAAGAATTAAAGTCCATGAATTTAACGGTAGTGAGAATTTGCAATTTGGATATTGACCGCAATTTTAGCGGTGTATGCGAATATATCGATTTGGCAGTTCAAAATTCTCTCCCTCAGTCAGCTTCGCTGACAGCTCCCTCATCAGAGGGAGCCTTGGATGTCGCCAAATCGGAGTAATAATAAAAAAACCGACTTGCAATTGCAGGTCGGTTTAACTGTTTTATGACGGCCCATGGGCGGCTCTTTTTTATTATATATCACACTTCATAACCCCCTCCCCCTTGAAACGTAACACTTTTTTGTGTGACGGCAGTCCGCCTTGCCCAAAATGTGGTATGGATGTGAAATAAAGTGTTGACTTCTATGTTAAGAAGTGTTATATTCGTGTTACGATTTTGATTTTTTAACATCAGGTGATCACAATGAACCACATCCGGCAGGAGCGTATCCTGCAATATATTGAACAGAACAATGTCGTTACCATCAAGGAATTGCAGGCCCTGCACCCCGACGTGTCCCTGATGACCATTCACCGGGACCTGCAGGCGTTGGAAAACCAGGGCATGGTGGTCAAGGTGCGCGGCGGCGCCCGCTCCGTGCGGCACACCGGCGACCCGGGCTTTGATGTGCGCATGCAGGAGAACAACACGGGCAAGTCCTCCATCGCCCGCAAGGCTCTGGAGCTCATCCAGCCCAACAGCTCCGTCTTTCTGGATGCCAGCACAACCAACCTTGTGCTGGCCCGCTCCCTGCCCGACATCAGTCTGAACATCTTTACCACCGGCCCCTCCATTGCGCTGGAGCTGTGCCGCCTGCACAACCCGGTGGTCACCGTCTGCTGCGGCGCTATCAACCGCAAAAATCTGGCCCTGTCCGGCCAGAACACCTTGGAAATGCTGGATAAGATCAACATCGACCTTGCCTTCATCGGCGTGTCCGGCTGCTCCGTGGAGGCGGGCTTCACCTGCGGCACCGAGGGCGACATGCTGGTCAAGCACAAGGTCATCCAAAAAGCCCGCACCAGCGTGGTGCTGTGCGACCAGACCAAGCTCAGCCGCCTGATGCCCTACACCTTCGCCCGGCTGGAGGACGTGGACTACATCATCTCCGACAGCTCCCTGCCCGACCCCTTCATTCAGGCCGCCAAGCAGGCAGGGGTCAATCTTCTGTAACATCACCCAATCCGCCGTCCGTGGGACGGCGGATATTTTTTTGTTTTTATAATAAAAAGGTATTGACGAATATGTTACAAAATGTTATTGTTAACAAGCTATAACATTTTAGAAAGGGGCCATATCATCATGGCAAACGCAGTCATCATGCCGAAGTCCGGCATCTCTGTTGAGAGCTGTATCATCGGCGAATGGAAAAAGAAGGTGGGCGACGCCGTCAAGATGGGCGACATCCTGTTCACCTACGA
>JAZNTL010000104.1:0-2959 GCA_045591745.1 Lawsonibacter sp. | reverse complement strand
CACGTTGGCACCGGCGGCGATGGCCTTGGCGATGTCGCCGGAATACTTTACGCCGCCGTCGGCGATGATGGGGATACCGTATTCAGCAGCCACTTGAGCGGCGTCATACACGGCAGTGATCTGGGGCACGCCGATACCGGCAACCACGCGGGTGGTGCAGATGGAGCCGGGGCCGATACCAATCTTGACGCAGTCGGCACCCGCCTCGATGAGGGCGCGGGTAGCCTCCGCAGTAGCCACGTTGCCGGCGATGAGCTGCACGTCGGGGTACAGGGCCTTGACGCGCTTGACGGTCTCGATGATGTTCTGGCTGTGACCGTGGGCGGAGTCCAAAGCCAGCACGTCCGCACCGGCTTCAACCAGAGCGGCCACACGGTCCAGCACGTCGGCGGTAGCACCGATGGCGGCGCCGACCAGCAGGCGGCCCTTCTCGTCACGGGCGGAGTTGGGATACACCTCGGCCTTTTCAATGTCCTTGATGGTGATCAGGCCCTTGAGATGGAAGTCCTTGTCCACGATGGGCAGCTTCTCGATCTTGTGGCGGCGCAGGATCTCCTTAGCCTCGGCCAGAGTGGTGCCCTCGGGCGCGGTGACCAGATTGTCCTTGGTCATCACGTTGTCGATGAGCTGGGTCATATCGGTCTCGAACTTCATATCACGGTTGGTGATGATACCGATGAGCTTGCCGTTGTCGCAGATGGGCACACCGGAGATCTTGTACTTGGCGCACAGCTCGTCCGCCTCGGCCAGAGTATGGCCGGGAGCCAGCCAGAAGGGGTTGGTGATGACGCCGTTCTCACTGCGCTTGACCATGTCCACCTGCTCAGCCTGCTGGCTGATGGACATGTTCTTGTGGATGATGCCGATGCCGCCTTCGCGGGCGATGGCGATGGCCATGCGGTACTCGGTCACGGTATCCATGGCGGCGCTGATGAGGGGGATGTTCAGACGGATCTTCTTGGTCAACTGGGTGTGCAGGTCAATGTCGGCGGGCAGCACATCACTGGCAGCGGGGATGAGCAGCACGTCGTCAAAGGTCAGACCCTGCTTGACGAACTTGTTGGAGGCGTCGATCATAACAGTACAACTCCTTTTCTTAATTCCAGCCCCGGAAACGGGGCAACTATATAAAGTGGCATTTTAACCTATTTTACAGGCCGGACCGAAGAATGTCAAGGAATGTCTTGACCAAGAATGAGCCGCGCATCAAAGCGACTTTTGCCGTTTTCGTCTACACCGTGGACAAAGTGTGTCTGCTCCTGACATGCATGCAGCATGGAAATGACCTCCCCCGGATGACACTCGGCGCTGTAGCCCAACTGCATGGAGGCAACAAAGGTGTCCTCCGGCAGCAGGTCGGCACGGGTGGCATCGCAGGCAAAATCGGCATAACGGGTATTGTTCACGTGCCCGTTAATGTCGGTGTCGCTGTAGTGCATCAGACGGTGCTCGGCAAGCGCCATATCCGCTGGCATACGCAGCTTGGAAAGCTGGATATCCTTGTTGCGCGCTCCGCCGTCGGTGTCGGCCAGCTCCGGGATCTGGGACAGACGCAGCATTTTGCGGTCCTCCAGCCGTACCAGCACCCACACCGACACCGCTTCGCCAACGTGAATCCCGTCGGCATACAGGTCGAAGTCACGGTACATGGACGCGCCCCTGCCGCCCCGGTGCCAGGTATGTATGCTCAGCTCCTCGCCCCAGTGCAGGGGGCGGTCCAAACGAAACCACAGCCGGGCCAGCATCCAGAATGCCCCGTGATTGGACATGAGCACCTCACGACCAAAGCCCCGGCTCTCTGCCGCCAGCGTGGCGGCCTCCTGCAGGTGGCCCAGCAGGGCGGAGGGACGGCAGCGGCTGCGGCCGTCCACGTCACGGGTGTCTATTTTGGTTTTATATTCGTACCAAACGCTCATAGCTCACTCGCCTTTTCCACGAATCAGGATGGTGTTTTTACAGCAGATGTCGTCAATGTCGTCCGCGGTGGCGGCGGGAACGCGCATCTGCGCCCCGCATTGGGCGCACATCAGGTCCACGGAGCTGTAATTGACCTGAAAGGACCAGTCTTTGCTGCCGCAGGCGCAGGAAATACCGCCCCGCTGTGCGATGTCTTTGATCTCAGAGAGCACCTCGTGCATGACGATCTCGTCCAGAAAGACATTTTCTTCAACGGATGCCTGTTCCAGCTTGTCTACCGCCTGCTCCAGCCGGGCGGTGGCGGCAAATACCGCCCCTTCCTCACCCACGTAGCAGCAGTCCAAACCGGAGGCGGAACAGGAGAAGGCCAGCGCCTTTTCCCGCACGAAGGCGGTGGAGGAACAGGTCACCCGATGCTCCCGTCCGCAGAACAGGCAGGGCACCTCCAGCTTCACCTTGTCGGCCAGAAATTCCAGCTCCAGAGCGGATTTTCCGCAGGGACAGGGGATCTTGGCCGGGGCGGCGGCCAGCGCGAATAGGTCCTTTTCTACAATGACTGACTGGCGGCAGTGGGGGCAGATATAGGCAATGGTTCGTTTGGGCTGTTGGGCAGACATAACAACACTTCCTTGTTCAAGTGGCAGTTCCGGCAATTACTTCATAAACCAGACAACGGCACAGCTGATAAAGAGAAACAGTGCCGCACAGAAAAACAAAATGGCATCAAAACGGTTTTGCTTCCATTCCTGAACGGCCTGAATAAGCATTGCTGTACCCAGCAAGGGTACAGCAACATTCAGGGCCTGCTCCCAGACATGGAACAGCCGCAGCAGGGCACAGACAAAGCTTCCTACGGAGGCTGCCAGCCGCAGGGCAAACAGGATTTTATCCCGCTTTGTTTTCTGTTTCCACGCGGTCTGCATTGTTGGCACTCCTCTCTGTCAAAGCCATTTTTTCTATTATATCAAATCCCCCGCTTTTTTCAACCCAAAAGCCGCCCGGCATTTGTGCCGGACGGCTTGCCGATTTTTACATATTTCAG
>JAZNTL010000103.1:0-17351 GCA_045591745.1 Lawsonibacter sp. | reverse complement strand
TCGCTTCATGGCATCATCCACAGCGGTGATGGGGCGGCGTTCCCGAACGGCCTGCTCGGTCAGCTCCACGAAGCCCAGTCGGTCGCCGGTGCCCGACACCAGATCCACGCCCAGTCCGTCCATATCTCCGGGGTGGGTCTGGGGATAACAGCCGCACACGGCGATGACGGCATCGGGTGCGGTCTTTCTGGCTCGGCGAATGATCTGCCGGGATTTTTTGTCGCTCACGGCCGTTACTGTGCAGGTGTTGATGATGTAGGCGTCCGCCCCCCCCTCAAAGGGGACGACGGTGTGGCCACGCTGAGCGAACAGCTGCTCCAGCGCCTGGGTCTCGTACTGATTGACCTTACAGCCCAGGGTGTAAAACGCGATTTTCATGCAGTCAGTGGTTTGCGACATCATGCTGAGGTACGATGGCCAGCACCACCAGCTCCTCGTCCGTGTCGTTGATCAGGCTGTGGGCATGACCCATGGGGCAGTAGTGACAGTCACCGGGCTGCAGAGGCAGATATTCTCCGTTGTAAAGGATCTTGCCCGTGCCGGACAGGATGTAGATCATCTCGCTGTTGCCCTCGTGGGTGTGCAGACCCAGATGGCTGTGGGGCTGCAGGCGGCCGCGCATGATCTTGCACTTGCCATCGTCAAAAATCTTGGGGATAAAGGTGCCCTGACCTCCCTTGAAGTTTTCCAGCACGGTATCGTTGATCTCGTCGAATTTGATCAGCATATCAATTCCTCCTGCTTGGGGCAGTGCCCCTTGTTTTCTGAACTTATTATAAAAGAAAGGGGGGATTCGGTCAAGCCAAACCCGCCGGACGGATAGTGTGAAAAAATGCTGAAATTTCTGTCGTGGCAGTTGACGAGACCGCAAAAGAACGGTAGAATAAAGGGGAGTAATACGAGATATTGTGTCTCTGGCATAAAACAGGACGGAGGGCTGATGACCATGGCAACCAAGCAGGACAACCGGCGTACCGATGTGATCCGCTGCGAATACTGCGGCGAAGATTATTCCATTACATATAAGCGATGTCCCTTCTGTGATGACAGAGCCGGCTACGGCGGCTATGGCGGCGCGGACCACGTCCCCACCCGGGGCGGCAAGCGGGTGGCCACCAACAAGCGCGGCGGAGGCTACGGCGGCGGAATGCAGCCGGTGCAGATCATCGGTCTGGTGCTGTCCTTCATTTTGATCATTGCCGCCATCTACATTGTCTTTTCCGTGCTCAGCCCTCTGTTTAGCGCGGAGGGAGGCAATACATCCGACAGCGCAGGGTCCTCTGAGGTGAGTGTTTCTCAGCCGGAGGTCAGCGCCTCCGGTGATGTGAGTACCCCCGTGGTTCCCGACCCCTCGGTGAGCACCGGGGTGATCACCCCCATCGTTACTGCCACCGGCATTACTCTGAGCACCAAGGACGCTACCCTGAAGGCAAACGAAGTGCTCAAACTCAAGGCAACGCTCTCGCCTGCCGACTGCACGGATACCGTGGTCTGGACCAGCAGCGACCCTGCAGCTCTCGCGGTGGCACAGGACGGCACAGTCACCAATATCAACAAGGGCAGCTCTCAGGTCAACGTTACCGTCACGGCTCAGGTGGGCGATATTAAAGCGACCTGCATTATGCGCTGTAAGGGCGGCAGCACCGTTTCAGTGCCCAACACTCCCACGACACCGACTACCCCCACCACCCCCACTCCCGTCACTCCCGCCCCCTCTGTTGCCGCGGGCAGCAAGGGCACGGTGACCGGGACCACCACCGGTCTGCTGATCCGTTCCGGCCCCGGCCGCAATTACGAGGCGCAGGATACCGCTCCCAACGGTACGGAAGTGACTATTCTGGAGCAGACGGCGGACGGCTGGTACAAGATCAACTATTCCGGCGACGCAGGCCGCACCAAGACCGGCTACGTGTCCAAAGATTACGTTAAAGTCAACTGAACAGCATAAAAAACGGACTGCTCATTGAGCAGTCCGTTTTTTGTGCGATTACAGGTCAAAAGGAGGGGCATCCGTCTGGGTGCGGGGCAAACGGTCGTAGAATTTACATTGAGCAATGGTAAAGTAGGGCGCCACCCAAAGGTCCAGCAACAGAAGGCCAAGAAACGAAACTGCTGCGGTAATCAGAGCGAAAATTAAAACACCGATACTTGCGTCAGGGGTGGCCAGAGCATAGCCGATAGGAGCTGAGATGCACAGGATTGTCACGATTGCAAGGAAAACTGTTAGCAAGAGCCAACCGGTGAAAGACAGATACAGGAGGAGCAAGTCTCCAATATGTCCGCGCATCAGTTGCCGGCTGCGGCGCATGGCTTGGACAGCACCCGATTCCGGATCATCCAGCAGGCAGTAAACAGACATAGTATACCAAAGCATGAGAAGGCTGGGAATAAGGGTGGCTGCGAAAGAGAGGATAAACGCAGCAGCGCTGTTCAAAACGGGGATCCAAAGGAAAAGAAGCATGACCAGTTGTGCAGCCATTGTAAAGAAGATGCTCAGCAGCAGTTTGCAAAGCAGGAGCAGGATGGATAGCCACAGAACCTTGCCCACCATGGAAAAACCATGGACAAGATCGCTCACAGCGGCTTTTTCGCCGCGGGAGACGGACAGTGCCCACCGGCTGTAGCCGAAGGTCAGGGCCGTTCCGAAAAGGGCCACCAGAAGGTGCAGGAACAGGCCCGCAGGGCCAATGTCGCTCAGTGCCACCAGCAGGGCGTTGCCCGGGTTCAATCCCTGCCCGGTCAGCTGCGCAAACAGGGTGATGGGATCGGCAACACTAATGCCCACCAATGAGCTCAAACCGGTGGTGAGAAACAGGTAAAGCAGGGTAACGAGCATGGGGCGCGGGCGCGTGCTGCGCATGGCCTGCCGTGCTTCCGCCTTCAGTGCGGGACGGTCAAAATACATGGGGATCTCCTCTTTCTTTTCTCTATACAAACGGGGAATCAGGCATCCCACTTTTCGATCAGCATTTTGAGCTGGTCGGCCAGCTTGGCCAGATCCTTGTTGCTGCGGCCACGGCTGCGGCTGATGACCTCTACCACCAGCTTGCCAATCTGCTCCAGACGGCGGAAGGCAGGGGAGGGCGCGGAGGCGCCGCCGGATACCTTCTTGCGTTCCAGAACGATGCCCTTGGCCAGCATGGTGTTGGTGGCAAGGTCATATACCTCCTCGTACAGAGGAGCGTGGGCGGACAGACCCAGATCGTTCAGGGTCTGGGCAAAGATCTCCGTTACTTCGCTGTCGCCGTGGGTCACGAAAATGTGCTCGGGCTTGGGCTGGAACTGCTGAGCCCATGCAATCAGGTGTTCCCGGTCGGCGTGGGAGGAAAGACCCTTGAAGTTGACGATGCGTGCGTTGACAGAGATTTCCTCACCAAAGAGCTTGACGCTCTTGGCACCCTCCAGCAGGCGGCGGCCCAGAGTGCCCTCCGCCTGATAGCCCACAAAGACCACGGCACATTCCGGCCGCCACAGATTGTGCTTCAGGTGGTGGCGGATGCGTCCGGCATCGCACATGCCGGAGGCGGAAATGATGACCTTGGAGGTCTTGTCCATATTCAGCAGCTTGGACTCCTCGCTGGTCTGCACCAGCTTCAGTCCCGGGAAGGTGAACAGATCCTCGCCGCCCTGTACCAGCGCAATGGCCTCCTCGTCCAGATAGCCGCGCAGGTCACCGGCATAGATCTTGGTAGCCTCGGCAGCCAGCGGGCTGTCCACGCACACGGTGAATTCGGGCGCGCTTTTCACCATGCCCTTGGCCTTGATCTCCCGGATGAAATACAAAAGCTCCTGTGTGCGGCCCACGGCGAAGGAGGGGATGATGACGTTGCCGCCCCGGGCAAAGGTCTCGTCAATGAGCTGGGCCAGCGCTTCCGTATAGCTTTCCGGCGGCTCGTGGCTGCGGTCGCCGTAGGTGGACTCCATGACCACATAATCCGCCTGCTCCACCGGCTGGGGATCGCGGATGACCGGCTGATCCACGTTGCCGATGTCGCCGGAAAAGACGATTTTTTTAGTCACACCTGCCTCGGTGACCCACAGCTCCACACTGGCGGAGCCCAGCAGGTGACCGGCATCGGTAAAGCGTACCTGTACCCCTTCGCACAGGTCAAAGGTCTGGCCATATTCAAAAACAGCCAGCTGCTGCAGAGCCTGCTCCGCATCGGCGAGGGTGTAAAGGGGTTCTACTGCACCCTTGCCGGCACGCTGGTTTTTGCGGGTCTGCCATTCCGCGTCACTTTCCTGAATGTGGGCAGAGTCCCGAAGCATGATGTTCATGAGTCGGGCGGTGAGCCGGGTGGCACAGATCTGGCCCTGAAAACCCTGCTTGACCAGCAGGGGGATGCGGCCGGAGTGGTCAATGTGGGCATGGGTGACGATTACATGGTCGATATAGCTGGGGGCGAAGTCCAGCGCATTGTCATCGTGCTCGTCCCGACCCTGCTGCAGGCCGCAGTCGATCAGGATTTTCTTCCCGTTGGCCTCCAGACAGTAACAGCTGCCGGTAACTGCGTGGGCAGCGCCAAAAAAGGTCAGTTTCATGGTTCGTCCTCCTTTCGTTGCGGTGAATTCTTCCAACTTTATTTTACACGCTGCGTGCAAAATAATCTATAAAATTTTGTAAATAAATCCATTACAGTAAGTCAAGGTGGAGCAGCGCCTGCCGTATCCCATCTTCGTCCACGTGGGCGGTGACGTAGTGAGCGGCCCGTTTTACCGTTTGATCGGCATTGCCCATGGCGATTGCCGTGCCCACACAGGCAAACATGGTCAGATCGTTTTCTCCGTCCCCAAAGGCCACAGCCTCCTCCGGGGCGATACCCGTCCGGTCCAGCACGGCCCGGATGCCGGTGTCCTTACCACCGTCCGTCGGCATGGCATCCAGAAAGGAAGGATGCCAGCGCACGGCCTTGAGGTGGTCAGCCCGGTCCAGCAGCAGATGCTCCTGCTCCCGGGTAAGCAGGGTGATGACCTGATAAACATCATGGTCCAAAGCACGGCTTAAGGGGCGAACGGGTGGGGTTTTTAATTGGAATTCTTCTATATACTGACGGGCGGCCTCGTCGCGGAGGTTGAGCCAGCATTCCTCGCCCTCCAGAAACATGCCGGAAAAGCCGTGCTCTTCCATGGCAGAAACCATCTCTGCCATACCCTGTTGGGAGATGGGGTTGCTGTGCACCACGGTATCACCGCACAGACAGTACTGGCCGCTGACGCTGACATAGCCGTCGAACTCAAACTGAGCGCGAACATCGTCCATCATGGACATGTGCCGCCCGGTAGCGGTGTATAGTTTAATACCTTTACATCGAAGTGCGTGCAGGCAATCCAATGTGCTTTTTGGGATGGTGTGGGTGGTCATGCTCACCAATGTGCCGTCCACATCGAAGAAAATCGCTTTTATCACGCAAATGACTCCTTTGTGTGAAAACAGGGCCGTTTTCACGGCCCTGCTCCAATTACATCTTCAGAAGGATGCCCACCAGGGCAGAGATACCGATAAAGGCAATGGGGTGCAGTTTTTTCAGCGGGGTGAACTTCATGGTTAGAAAGACGGCCACCGCAAGCAGGATAGCGGGCCAGTTCAGGGCGAAGGTGTGCTCCGTTGTGCCGCCCACGATCACGAAGATGCTCAGGGCCACGCTCAGACCGGCGGAAACGATCAGGGCGGTGGAGGCGGGACGCAGACCGTAGAAGGTATTGACCACCGACTTGGAGTCGCGGAACTTCTGCAAAAAGCCCGCGATGATGATAATGACAATGACGGAGGGGGTGATCAGGCCCAGCGTGGCGATGACCGCGCCCAAAGCACCTGCCGTCTCAAAGCCCACGTAGGTGGCCATATTCACACCGATGGGGCCGGGGGTGGACTCACCCACAGCAACCATGGTGGTCAGCTGTTCATTGGTGAACCAGCCGGAGGACTCGCCCAAACGCTGCAGGAAGGGGATGGTAGCAAGGCCACCGCCCACGGAGAACAGTCCCACCTTGGCAAATTCGAAGAATAAACGCAGCAGGATCATTTCTTCTGCCCTCCTTTTCCGAGACCGGACAGCAGTCCGGCAAGGCCGGCGGCGATGACCAGCACCACGGGGGACAGCTTCAGCAAGAAAGCCAGCGCCAGTACCGCTAGGAAAATAACGGTGGTCAGCGTATCCTTGACCGCTGTTTTGCCCAGCTTGAGGGCGCTGGCGGCGATCATGGCCACCACACCGGCGCTGACACCGCCGATGGCATGCTGCACCACGGGGATGTCAGCAAAATTGGTCAGGAAGGCGGCAATGGCGGTGATGATGATGATGGAGGGAAAGACCACGCCCAGCGTGGCAGCCACACCGCCCAGATAGCCTTTAAACTTATAGCCGATAAAGGTGGCGGTGTTGACCGCGATCACACCGGGGGTACACTGGCCGATGGCGAAGTAGTCGGTAAGCTCTTCGTTGGTGGCCCAGCCCTTTTTCTCTACTACCTCACGCTGGAGCATGGGAAGCATGGCATAGCCGCCGCCGAAGGTGCATACCCCAACCTTGGCAAAGGTAACAAACAGGTCCAGATAAATATTCAAAGCGTCACGTCCTCAGTTCAGTTCTTCCAGTTCTTCCATCCACAGGGCGGCCACTGCGTCGCTGGGCATGGACCAGTCTCCTCTGGGGGAGAGGGACACACTGCCCACCTTGGGACCGTCGGGCAGGCAGGACCGCTTGAATTGCTGAGTGAAGAAGCGGCGGTAAAAGTTTTTCAGCCACTTCAGGATGGTGGCCTTGTCATAGTGACGGCCCAGTGCGTGCAGGGCCAGACGGTAGACCTTTTTGGGCGGGAAAGCCCAGCGAATGGTATAGTAGAGGAAAAAGTCGTGCAGCTCGTAGGGACCCACCAGATCCTCGGTCTTTTGGCTGATCTTGCCCTGTACGGCGGGCAGCAGCTCGGGGGAGACGGGGGTGTCCAGAATGTCCTCCAACACGGCGGACAGGCGCTGATCCTCGTGAGCTTTGTCCCCGGCTACGAAGCAGACCAGATGGCGCACCAGCGTCTTGGGGATGGAGGCATTGACACCGTACATGGACATGTGGTCGCCATTATAGGTGGCCCAGCCGAGAGCCAGCTCAGACAGGTCACCGGTGCCCACAACCAAACCGCCGTTGCGGTTGGCGATGTCCATGAGCACCTGGGTGCGTTCCCGGGCCTGACCGTTTTCAAAGGTGACGCTGTGGTCGTCCATGGACTGGCCGATGTCCTTGAAGTGCTGCTTCACCGCCTCGCCGATGTCGATGCGCAGCAGGGTGGTGCCCAGTCGTCCGGCCAGTTCCACGCCATTGTCCCGGGTGCGGTCGGTGGTGCCGAAGCAGGGCATGGTCACAGCGATAATGTCGGTGGCGGGGCGGCCCAGCATCTTCATGGCAAGGGCGGTGGTGAGAATGGCCAGCGTGGAGTCCAGTCCACCGGACAGACCCACAACAGCGGTTTTCGCGCCGGTGTGCTCCAGCCGCTTTTTCAGGCCCATAGCCGCAATGCACAGAATCTCGTTGCACCGTTGCTTGCGTTCCTGTTCGTCCTCGGGCACGAAGGGCATGGGGTTAATGTGCCGGGTGAGTACAGTGTCGGCCAGCTTCATGTCAAAGAGCGTGCGCCAATGCTCTGTGTCGCACGCACAGGGGGAGACGGGTGAGAGACGGCGCTGATAGGCAAGGCGGGAAACATCCACCTCGGAAACAGTCAGTCCGCAGGCAAAGCGCCGCTCAGCCAGTAACGTACCGTTTTCTGCAATCAGATTATGGCCGGCAAAGACCATGTCGGTGGTGGACTCGCCCTCGCCCGCTTCGGCGCTGACATAGGCGCACACCAGCCGGGCAGATTGGGCGGTCAGCAAGGAGCGGCGGAAATCGGACTGACCAACCACCTCACAGGAGGCGGAAAGATGGAGCATCACCGTGGCATTGCCGCAGGTGGTCAAGGCACAGGCGGGGGACTGAACGGCCCACGCATCTTCGCCAATCTCCACGCTCAAGGCAAGCTCCGGCAGTCCGACGCAGGAAAAGACGGCACCGTTGTTCACCACGCGGGGCTCACCGAACAGGGAGCACACGCTGGTGCGGCCCTTGGGGGAGGTAAACCACCGGCTCTGGCCGTTTGGAATGTAAGTCTTGGCCACAAGACCCAGCAGCTGGCCCTTGTGGATGACGGCGGCACAGTTGTATACCCGGCTGTCATCACCACGTACAGGCAGACCCAGAGCGGTTACCATATCCAGATTTTTTGTGGCCTCCAGCACGGTGGCAAGGGCATCTTGTGCCCCGGCCAGCAGGGTGTCGTGGAGGAACAGATCGCCGCAGGTGGCGCCCGTCAGACACAGCTCGGGCAGGCACAGCACCCGCACACCCTGCTTGGATGCTTCCCGCATCAGGGTGAAGATCTGCTCGGCATTGAAACGGCAGTCGGCGACCCGAATTTTCGGAGTACCGGCGGCAACTTTGACAAATCCGTCTTTCATGGCATACGCCTCCATAATTTTCTGAATGTATCATACCCCAAAACGGTAAAAAATGCAATCAAAGAAACGGCAGGAGTTCTCCTCCTGCCGTTTGGTGGGTTATGGGAGCATGGCACAGACCTGCGCCACGATCTGGGATACGTAGCTGTTTAGAGGCAGCTCCTGCACACCGGCCACGGACACTCCGCAGCTGTTCATGGGGATGAGCAGCTTTTTGGCCCGGCAGCCGCCTACGGCCTCGGCCATTTTGGGGGTGACCTCGCCCAGAATGGCGTGGGCGACCACAATGCCCATGGGGCCAAGCACCAAATCCGCGTCCATGACGGCCCGGACCACGGGATTTTCCCCGGTGGCACCAAAGTCCGCTCCGGCCTTGAGCATGGTGGCGGTGGCGATGGAGTTGGTGCCGATGGCATACAGCTGTACCTGAGGACAGGCCTGCTTGAGCTGCTCTACCAGCAGCTTGCCCAGCTTGCCGCCCTGTCCGTCTACAATGACGATTTTCATGGAATAGCCCCCTTTACCAGTTGATTATAGCATAGTCGAACCCCTTGTGAAATCCCTAAATTTCGTGCTATACTCAAAAAAAGGGGGGCTGACCATGACCGAAGCCATCAAAAAACTACAGCAGTGGGTGGATGAAAGCGAACGGATCGTCTTTTTCGGCGGAGCGGGAGTCAGTACCGAGTCGGGAATTCCAGACTTTCGCAGCGTGGACGGACTGTATAACCAGAGCTATAAATGGCCGCCGGAGCAAATTTTGAGCCACACCTTTTTTCGCCGCCATCCAGAGGAGTTTTACCGCTTTTACAGGGACAAGATGCTCTGTCTGGACGCACAGCCCAACGCCGCCCACGCAAAGCTGGCCCGGCTGGAAAAGGCGCGCAAGCTGTGCAGTGTGGTGACCCAAAATATTGACGGACTGCATCAGGCGGCGGGAAGCCGAAAAGTGTGGGAACTGCACGGCAGTGTGCTGCGCAACTACTGCACGTCCTGCGGGGCATCCTGTACGGCACGGGATATCTTGAATAGTACAGGTGTGCCCAAATGCTCCTGCGGTGGCACCTTCAAGCCCGATGTGGTGCTCTATGAGGAACAGCTCAACGGGGACACCGTGGCCGGGGCGGTGCGGGACATCAGCAGGGCGGATATGCTCATCGTGGCCGGGACTTCCCTGACCGTTTACCCGGCGGCGGGACTGGTGAACTACTATACAGGCAATCGTCTGGTGCTCATCAACAAGTCGCCCACCCCCTATGACCATAAGGCTGACCTGCTCATTGAAGGCGCGGTAGGACAGGTTTTGGAGCAGATCTGTGTAAGATAAACGCAGCCCCCGGAAATTCCTCCCGGGGGTTGCATTCTGCGCGGACATATCGTATAATGTTCACGACAACTGAATCAAATGTCTTCAGGGCGGGGTGCAATTCCCCACTGGCGGTAAAGTCCGCGACCGGGCACCATGTGTGCTCGCTGACCCGGTGCAACTCCGGGACCAACGGTATAGTCCGGATGGAAGAAGATGTGTGTTAGAAACGATCCGCACCTCCTCATGAGTTTTAACACCTGGAAGGCATTTTGGCTTTTGGGTGTCGAAACGAAATGAAGGAGTGTTTTTTATGTCTCAAAACCGCAGTCAAACGTGGCTCAACCCCCGTACTATGGTCACGATGGCCATGCTTACTGCCGTGGCGTGGGTGGTTACCTATCTGTGCAAGGTTATTCCCAGCGTCAACGGATTTCTGGACTTCGAGTTCAAAAGCGTGGTCATCTGCATCGGTGGCTTCACCCTCGGCCCTGCCGCGGCCACCATTCTGTCTGTCCTTGTGCCGGTGGTAGAATTCTTTACTTACAGCGGCACCGGCCCCTTTGGACTTATCATGAACATCGCTTCCACCGCCAGCTTCTGCTGCACCGCCTGCTATATCTATAAGCGCCACCACTCCAAGCGGGGCGCGGTGATCGGCCTTGCGGCGGCTACCGTGGTCATGACGGTGGTAATGGTGCTGTGGAACTATCTCATCACTCCCCTGTATCAGGGCACACCCCGCGAGGCCATTGCGGGCATGCTGCTGCCCCTGTTCATGCCCTTTAATCTGGTCAAGGGCGGCCTGAACATGGCGGCCACCCTGCTGCTCTACAAGCCGGTGGTTACCGCCCTGCGCCGGACAGGTCTTGTGCCTCCCTCCCAAAGCGGACAGAGCAAAAAGTTCAGCGGCGGCTTCCTTCTCTTTACAGTGGCTCTGCTCATTACCTTCGTGCTGTTTGCGCTGGTGCTGCTGAAGATCATCTGATAACAAAGGAGTGGTCCTTGTGGCCGGAATACTCTATCTTGTGCCTACCCCTATCGGTAATCTGGGTGACATTTCGCCCCGCATGGCGGACACCATGGCACAGGCGGACTTCATCGCCGCGGAGGATACCCGGGTATCTTTGAAGCTGCTTAACCATCTGGGACTGAAAAAGCCCCTGATCTCCTACCACCGCCACAACACTGAGGCGGGCGGGCAGGCGGTGCTGGAGCGGCTGCTGGCGGGGGAGAGCTGTGCCCTTGTCACCGATGCGGGTACTCCCGCCATCTCCGACCCCGGGCAGGATCTGGTGGCCCTGTGTGCCGTCCATGACATAGAGGTGGTGGCCATTCCCGGTCCCTGTGCGCTGGTCACGGCGTTGGCGGTGTCCGGTCAGCCCACCGACCGGTTTACCTTTGAGGGCTTTCTGCCCATGAACAAGAAGAACCGTAAGGCCCATCTGGACAGCCTGAAGGGTGAGGAACGCACCATGGTATTCTACGAAGCTCCCCACAAGCTGACCGCCACCCTCGGGGATATGGTGGATACCTTTGGAGCGGAGCGGCCCATTTCCCTGTGCCGGGAGTTGTCCAAGCTCCACGAGGAGGTGCGCCGCACCACTCTGGGCGAAGCGGTCAACTGGTACAAGGAAAATCCCCCCAAGGGCGAGTTCGTTCTGGTCATCCGCGGGGCGGAGCCTGTACCGGAGCAGGAAGCCACCTTGGAAGATGGTCTTGCCCGGGTAGCGGTACTGCGTGAGCAGGGTGCTTCTCTGAAAGATGCGGTAAAGCAGGCCGCCCGGGAGCTGGACCTGTCCAAAAATGAATTGTATGATCTGGCCTTGGGCCGATAAGAAACAGCGGCGCTGCATGAGCAGCGCCGCTGTTCTCGCTGGATGAAAAAACACGGCTGTCCAAACGGACAACCGTGTTTTTGGTGCGCGAGGTGGGAGTCGAACCCACACGCCCTTGCGAGCACTGGCACCTGAAGCCAGCGAGTCTACCAATTCCACCACTCGCGCATTTGGTAGTGGAGCGCTGTTGTTCAGCGCAAGATGTATATTACCACAGGCCACCCCGGATGTCAACCGCTTTTTTGCGAAAAAACGAAAAAATTTTTATCTTGTCAAAACAGGCAAAAAATCACTCCCCACAGCGCTTTGCGCTGTGGGGAGTGTGTATAAACCGGGAGGTGATCAGCCCACAAACTCGGCCAGCTTGCCGGTGTCCAGACCGTCGCAGGTCAGCAGGAAACGGGCCAGTTCCTTGGCGATGGTCAGCACGCCGCCGGGAACGTCGGACTCGATGTTCAGAGGCAGCAGGGGATCGTGCAGGGACAGGCGCAGCAGGAACCAGCCGTTGCCGTGGCCGGCATCCAGATTGACGCGCACACCCTCGAAGTTGTTGGGGGCGATGGACCAGCCGGGCTGCTTGGCGGCATACTCCTGCAGAGCGTCCAGCACGCTCTGACCATAGGCCTTGAAGTCTTCGGGGATGATGTTCAGGCGGAACTCACGGCTCTCGGCGGGCTCGGCCAGATCAGCGATGAGGGACTCCAGCTTGTAGCCCTCCTTCTTGCCTCGGGCCAGCTCGATGAGCAGCTTGGTCACCAGATACGCACCGTCATCCAGGAAGTAGTTTTCCTTCAGTGCGCCGTGGCCGGAGGTCTCGATGGCCAGCTGGCTGTCCTGACCGGCCTCGTTCAGACGAATAGACTCGTTGATGACGTTGCGGTAGCCGCGCTTGAAGCGATGGTGCACACCGCCCTTGTCCGCGATGAACTTAGCAAGGCCGGTGGAGGTGATGGAGTCGGTGACGATGGTAGTGCCGGGATGTTCCCGTAGCAGGATGGCGGCCAGCATGGCGATGATGCGGTTGCGGTTGAGCTCGCTGCCGTCGGACAGCACGGCACCGGCCCGGTCCACGTCGGTATCGAAGATGATGCCCAAATCGGCCTTCTGGGCGGCAACAGCGTCCATAATGGCCTGCATGGCGGTGGCATCCTCGGGGTTGGGAATGTGGTTGGGGAAGGAGCCGTCGGGCTCGAGGAACTGACTGCCGGTGGTGTCCGCACCCAGAGGCTGCAACACCTTTTCCACATAGAAGCCGCCTGCGCCGTTGCCGGCATCCACCACGATTTTGAAGCCGTCCAGAGGACGCTGCTCACCGGTGGCGGAGCGGACTTTGTCTACCAGAATGGCGGCATAGTCGTCCATGAAGGTGCCGGTGCTCACTTCGGCCTGAGGCAGCTCGGTGATCTTGCGGCTGGCGGCATTTTCCAGAATGGCGGTGATGTCCTGCTTCTCCAGACCGCCGTCCTTGGTAAAGAACTTAAAGCCGTTGCGGTTGAAGGGCAGGTGGCTGGCGGTGATCATTACGGAGGCGTCGTAGGGCTTGTCACCGGTGACGGTGCTCATAAACATAGCGGGGGTGGAGGCCATGCCGATATCGGTCACATGCACACCCTGAGATGCCATGGCATCGCAGATCCATGCAGCCAGAGTGGGACCGGACAGGCGGGAGTCGCGACCCACGCACACGCGCAGCTCGTCCTTGCCCAGCCGCTCACGCAGCCACAGGGCAAAGCCCCGGCCAATGCTGCGGCAGACCATCTCGGTCAGGTTGACGTGCTGACCCTCAATGCCTTCCAGCGCCACACCGCGGATGTCGCTGCCGTTTTGAAGCTTCTTAAAATAATCCATAAATACATATCCCCTTATATGTAAAAATTTGCATAAGCATATACCCATATCATAGCACCAAAAATCCAGAAAAACAAGCGGATGTAAACTGAATTGTGGCATGCGCGTAAATAATCTTTCCACGGAGGTGCTTTCATGCTATACTAATATAAACAGACAATGTGCAAGGAGGGAAACCCATGGTATATCGTGCATTTCAGGACATGAAGCTGTCCGCGCTGGGCATGGGCGGCATGCGTTTGCCGGTGCAGGAGGACAAAAACGTTGATCAGTCTGCCGTGAATAAGATGGTGGACTGTGCCATGGCGGGGGGCATCAACTACTATGACACCGCTTGGGGCTATCACAACGGCCAGTCGGAGACGGCACTGGGCGCGGCCCTGCGCCGCCATCCACGGGAGAACTATTATATCGCCGACAAGTTCCCCGGCTATGACCTGCGCAACATGGACAAGGTGGAAAGCATCTTTCCCGAGCAGCTGAACAGAACAGGCATGGAATACTTTGACTTTTACCTATTCCACAATGTGAATGAGCTGAATATCGACTGTTATCTGGATGATGAGAAGTACGGTATCTATACTTATCTGATGGAGCAGAAGGCTAACGGCCGCATCCGGCATCTCGGCTTTTCCGCCCATGGTGACCTGCCTGTTCTGGGGCGCTTTTTGGCCGCTTATGGCAAGGACATGGAGTTCTGCCAGCTGCAAATCAACTGGGTGGACTGGGAGTTCCAGAAAGCCAAGGAAAAAGTAGAGCTGCTGCGCAAATGGAACATCCCGGTTTGGGTCATGGAGCCGGTGCGGGGCGGCAAGCTGGCCAGCCTTTCGCCAGAGAATACCGCGGCGCTGCAAGCCCTGCGGCCCGAGGAAACAGTGCCCGGCTGGGCCTTCCGCTTCCTGCAGACGTTGGATCAGGTGGTCGTAACCCTGTCAGGGATGTCTACTTTACAGCAGTTGCGGGAGAACATCCGTACCTTTGAAACGCATCAGCCTCTGAATGTCCGGGAGTGGGATGCTTTGCAAAGCATTGCCAAAGAGATGACCCGGGGCGTGCCTTGCACGGCCTGCCGCTACTGCACCACCCATTGTCCCCAGGGACTGGATATTCCCGGAATGCTGGAGCTTTATAATGAGCAGTCCTTCGGCGGAAACGGCTTTCTGGTCCCCATGCGCTTAAAGGTCATGGGCAAGGGCAAGCAGCCCTCCGACTGTCTGGGCTGCCGCAGCTGCGAAGCGGTTTGCCCTCAAAATATCAAAATTTCCGAAGCACTCAGCGACTTCGCGGGAAAACTATAATGGGAAAAACCGGATCGGCCCTTGGCCGGTCCGGTTTTTTGCGGGTGGAACGAGCATACTAAAGCCACGGAGGTGGTCGAATGGACTTCTTGTGGCAGAAAACGGCGCAAATGCCCGAATTTGGGCCGCTGGAGCAGGACATGAAAACGGATGTGCTCGTCATCGGCGGCGGAATGGCGGGTGTTTTATGTGCCTATATGCTGGGGCAGGCCAGGATGGACTATGTGCTGGTAGAGGCAGACACCCTTTGCAGTGGAGTGACCAAGGGAACTACGGCGAAAATCACAGCCCAGCACGGGTTGATATATCATAAGCTGCTGAAACGGTTTGGGCCGCAGGGTGCACGGCTTTATTTGCAGGCCAATCAATGGGCGGTGGGGCAATATGAGCGGCTGTGCGCGGAAATAGAATGTGATTTTCAGCGGCAGGACAACTATGTCTATAGCCGCGACCCCAACAAGCTGGAGCAGGAAATGCAGACGTTGAAGCAGCTGGGCGCACCTGCCGCCCTTGTGCACAGCACTCCGCTGCCCTTTCCGGTGGCCGGGGCGGTGCGTTTTGAGGGACAGGGGCAGTTTCATCCCCTGAAGTTTGTGGCCGGATTGGCCCCGGGGCTGCGTGTTTATGAGCATACAAAGGTGCTGGAGCTGAAGCCGGGGGAGGCGGTGACAGCCGGTGGAAGGATACAGGCCAATAAAATCATTGTGGCCACCCACTTTCCCATGCTCAATAAGCACGGCAGTTATTTTCTCAAGCTGCATCAGCACCGCTCCTATGTGCTGGCACTGAAGAATGCACCTGTGTTTGAGGGAATGTACGTGGATGATGAGCAGACCGGTTTATCTTTTCGACGCTATGGCGAATTGCTGTTGCTGGGCGGCGGCGGCCACCGAACGGGAAAACAGGGGGGCGGCTGGCGGGAACTGGAACAGTTTGCCCACCGTCACTGGCCACAGGCCAAAGAGGTGTCTCGCTGGGCGACGCAGGATTGCATCACGCTGGACGAAATGCCCTATATCGGGCGGTATTCGTCACGCACTCACGGACTGTACGTGGCCACAGGCTTCAACAAATGGGGGATGACATCATCCATGGTAGCGGCACAGGTGTTGACGGATCTGATGCAGGGAAAGCAGAGCCCCTATGAGCAGCTGTTCTCTCCGTCCAGAAGTGTTCTGCACCCTCAGCTGGCCGCAAATGTTGCTCAAACGGCCGTGGGACTGCTTACCCCCGGACCACGCTGTCCGCACATGGGCTGTGTGCTGAAGTATAACAGGGAGGAACACTCTTGGGATTGCCCTTGCCATGGATCACGCTTTAGCCGGAACGGAGAGCTGATTGACAATCCTGCTACGGATGACAAGCGGATGTAAAAACATCCGGAACAAATGATGTTTGGATTCATTTCAAACAAAAAATATTTTTTAATTCAAACTTTTTCTGACACAATGCCGTATTTTGCCGCAACCCATTGATTTTCAAAGGCTTCTGTGGTAGTCTGTGCCCTGTTGAAATCCACGGATGCGATAAGCATCAAAGAATTTTCGGGAGGCAAGACCCGTGGGCCAGACGCAGGCAACAATTGAATTTGGCATGGGAGCGACTGTTGAGCTTATCGCGGTGGTAATGGCAGGGTTTATCCTTGTGCTTCTGGTATTCGGGGTGGCGCGGTTTGTTGCCGGATTTCTGAAAGAATTGCGGTATCTGAACAGTGAGATTGCCCGGACGGACGGGGAGGAACGCAGATACTATATCCAGTGTAAACGAAAGCTGCTGCTGTCACTGTTTCCGTTTGTACGGCGCTAAAAATTATATTGAGCTTGTTTTGTACAGCCGTTGCCCGGACTGGGCAGCGGCTGTACAGTTTTTCAGGAGTTGAATCCCTTTTTGCGGAATAAAACAGCCGACCTCCAATAGGTGACGGCTGTTTTGGCACGCCCGAAGCCGCGATGAAGTGAAATGTGCCGGTGGCACATTTCATCATTGCGGGTCCCTTCCCAAACAGGCAAGCAGAACGCGAAGCCTGTTTGGCATACAATGCAGAGAGAAAAACAAAAAAGATGGTCGGCAAGAACACCAACCATCTCTTTTGGCACGCCCGAAGCCGCGATGAAGTGAAATGTGCCGGTGGCACATTTCATCATTGCGGGTCCCTTCCCAAACAGGCAAGCAGAACGCGAAGCCTGTTTGGCATACAATGCAGAGAGAAAAACAAAAAAGATGGTCGACAAGAACACCAACCATCTCTTTTGGCACGCCCGAAGGGACGCAGCCGCTTACGCGTCTGCCGTCCTTGCGGCATAGCCGCTGCGGACTTCGCGGCGCAAGACATGCCACCGGCATGTCTTGTGATCGCCGCTCACCCTCACAGGGTTCGAGTCCCTTCGGGGAGAACGAAACAAAATACCAGTATCCCCTAAGGGATACTGGTATTTTGGCACGCCCGAAGGGACTCGAACCCCCAACTTTCAGAACCGGAATCTGACGCTCTATCCATTGAACTACGGACGCAAAGGGGCGCTTTTTCGCGCCACATCATTATAACAGGGGTATGAGGAAAAGTAAAGAGGAAA
>JAZNTL010000102.1:0-18042 GCA_045591745.1 Lawsonibacter sp. | reverse complement strand
AGACCGCTTGGCCTCCGACTTCCCTCCCAATACTCTCTTATTCTTCGGTTTGCTCCTGTTCGTCCTTGTCAGCCCCTTGGGGCATTCGTCCGGATGCCACGCACAGCAGCATCCAGCTCTGAGCGGTCAGATAGAGCAAAGCAAACAGGTACATCAGCACAAAGGGCAGGTCATAGCCGTCCGCCAGTGTGGTCAGTGTCAGGCTGATCCCCATCAGGCTGAACAGGCACGCGCGGCCCGCGCCGCCCTTTCCAACAGACAGAGTGACCATGCCATATACCGCCAGTACCACGGCCACACCCGAAAGCATCTGCCAAACATACAGGCTTGTCTCCGGCTGGCGGGCGCATCTCTGGTAAGCCGCGATCAGCCACACCAGTGTGGCAAAGGACGGTCCCATAAGCAGCAGGGGGGTATTTTTGCTCCATAGGCCGCGATACACGCTTCGTCCTGCTATCAGAACACACGTGCCGCCCAGCAGACACAAAACTCCGGTCAGCAGGAGCATTTTGTCCTTTGTAAACAGAACTCTCTGCTGCCACAGGCCCACAAACCCGCTTGCCATGAGCACAAAGCCGGAAATCACCATCAGCATAACGTAACCGGTAACAGGTGCGTAAAACCACTGCTTCGGATACAGGTCCTTGCGCATCCCACGACAACAAAGGGCAAACAACACCAGAAGCGCCCCGCTCAGGGCCCAAAGCAGCCATGTGGCCGGGACCGTCTGCATCAGCCGCAGCTGCGGGTCATAGGCCTCGGCCAGCTCCCACCGGCGCAGGACAAAGCCGCCGATTCCGCCCAACCATGCAGCGGCAGGCAGTAATATTTCTTTTTTCATAGCAAGCCTCCTTGCCGGAACTGAACTAACACAGTATTTTATACCAATTCTCCCCAAAAAGCAACCAAGGCGCTACTTTTTTTCCGTTCTATTTAGAGGATGATTGGCCCGGTGGTCCACTCGCGGCCCGGAACGGGCACCGTTTCAAAGCACAGGTCGTACAGGTCGGTACATCTGGCTTCCAGTTCAAAGAGTTTTCGCCCCGTTTCGTCCAGTTCCCGTGCATGGGCAGGCTTGGTAATGATGGGCAGGCAGGTATTGTCCTTGATTTTCCGCAGCACGGCTCTGCCCCGTTCGTTGAATCCAAGCACCCGAAGATAGGGCGGCTGCGGGGGCACATCTGCGGCAGTCAGTCCAAGAAATGCCCACAGCACCAGACGGCTCAGCCGCGCGTGGGTGTAGCGCTTGGTCTTGGCCTGCTGAAAGAAATCCTCCAGCCCGGTACAACTCTTCCCTGCCCGCTCCAGACGCTGACGCAGCCCCTCCGCCGCCCCACAGTCGGGCAGCTTTTCCCAGTCTGCTGCCGTCATGGCCCGCAGGCGGGCCAGAATAGCCCGGCTGACCTGCTCCAGTCCGCGGGCAGACACAGTATATCCCTCCAGCACAGCCCTTCCCCCTTGCGTCAGATAAGGCTCTGCGGCTGTCCAGTTTCCCTCTGCCAGCTCCATGCGGATCTGGGTGGCGGAAACAAATGAAGCGGTCTGCCCGGTGGTATTGTGTCCTGCGCCCTCCCGCAAAACGGTCATGGGCTCAATGGAGCTGCCCAGCGCATTCAGAGCACGGATATACTCCACACCCAAATTGTTGTTGGGTTTGGACAGCAGATTTCCTGTTTCTGCACCCAACAGTTCTTCCACTGCCCGCTGGCGGCAGGCGGCAAAGGTCATCCCTTCTTTTATCAGTTCACGGACTCTGTCTTGGTACTGGGCACTGTCCAAACATTGCGCTACCTGTTTCAAGCCCTCAACATCTCCACACTCGCTGCCGAAGGACAAAGCATCTGCCACACCGCAGGCAATTAAAATCCCCACTGCTCCCCTGGCAAAAGACTCCGCCGTAGAGACCGCCCAAACTGTGGGCAGTTCCATAACAAGGTCCACTCCACCCATCAGGGTAAGGCGGGCACGGGTCCACTTGTCAGCAATGGCGCAGTCGGCCTGCTGCACCCAGTTGCCGCTCATCACGGCAATGACGGCGCAATCCTCCCCCAGCCGCGCCCTTGTTTGGGCAATTTGGTAGGCATGGCCCGTGTGGAAGGGGTTATATTCAGCTACGATGCCGGCAATTTTCATACAAAATGCCTCCTGCGGAAAATTTCTTTGCAAAACACAGCGTTATGGGCTTGTTCTTTTGGCACAAAAGGATTAAAATGGTATGGAATTAGTTTAATATATTCCTCACGTTGAGGCAACAAAAACATCGCTTTGAAGGAGAGAAAACTACCATGTATATTCTGGTCATCAACGCCGGCAGCTCTTCCCTGAAGTATCAGCTGCTCAACCCCGAGACCCAGCAGGTACTGGCCAAGGGCCTGTGCGAGCGCATTGGCATCGACGGCAAGTTCACCTACAAGCCCGATGGCAAGCAGGCCATTAAGGAATCTGACGTGGCTATGCCCCCCCATTCCGACCCCACTCAGGCCGTGCTGAATGCTCTGGTGGACAAGGACAACGGCGTCATCGGCTCCATGAAGGAGATCGACGCTGTGGGTCACCGCGTGGTCCACGGCGGCGAGAAGTTCGCCAAGTCCGTGCTCATCACTGACGAGGTCATGGCCGCCATCGAGGAGTGCAATCCTCTAGCCCCCCTGCACAACCCCGCCAACATCATCGGTATCAAGGCCTGCCAGTCTCTGATGCCCTCTACCCCCATGGTAGCTGTGTTTGACACCGCTTTCCATCAGACCATGCCCCCCGTGGCCTACACCTATGCCCTGCCCTACGAGTACTACGAGAATGACAAGGTCCGCCGCTACGGCTTCCACGGCACCAGCCACAAGTACGTGGCCCAGCGCGCCGCCGCCATGCTGGGCAAGCCCATCGAGCAGCTGAAGCTGATCTCCTGCCATCTGGGCAACGGCTCCTCCGTCACCGCCGTGGACTGCGGCAAGAGCGTGGACACCTCCATGGGCTTCACTCCTCTGGCCGGTCTGCCCATGGGCACCCGCTGCGGCGACATCGATGCCGGTATCATGGAGTACCTGATGAACAAGTACGGCATGGACATTAAGGAAATGCTGAACGTGATGAACAAGAAGTCCGGTGTACTGGGTGTGTCCGGCGTGTCCTCCGACTTCCGTGATCTGGAAGCTGCCGGCAAGGAAGGCAACAAGCGTGCCGCTCTGGCTGTTGAGGTCTTCGAGTACGGTGTGAAGAAGCTCATCGGCTCTTACGCTGCCGCTATGGGCGGCGTGGACGCCGTCATCTTCACCGCCGGTGTGGGCGAGAACGGCGGTGGAAACCGCGCCAGCATCACCGCCGGTCTGGAGTTTATGGGCATCAAGATCGATGCCGAGAAGAACAAGATCCGCGGCGAGGAGGTCGACATCTCCGCCGAGGGCGCCACTGTCCGTACGCTGGTCATTCCCACCAACGAGGAACTGATGATCGCTCTGGACACCGCTGCTCTGGCTAAGTAAATTTCATCTTCCGACTTTCAAAGGCAGGCACCCAACGGTGCCTGCCTTTTTGGTGGGGATGACCAACAAAATCGAAGCCGCAGGCTGAGATTTGCGCAGGGCGAATTCACTTCGCCCGAGCAGTTCAATCTCTTCGGGGCCCCAAACGCATCGAGACGATGCGTTTGGGAACATTCCCACCAACGAGGAACTGATGATCGCTCTGGACACCGCTGCTCTGGCTAAGTGATCCGAATCAAACTCAAAAGACCGGGCATCCAACGGATGCCCGGTCTTTTTCTGCTTGATTGCTTACTTCATGTTGGAGAACACGTCTTTGTTCTGGATCAGATACTCCGCACCGGAATAGAGGGTGGTGGCCACGATCACGGCCACGCACACAGTGTTGACCACCGGGGGGATGGGCAGCAGCATCAGGCAGATGCACACCATGGTGGACGCGGTCTTGACCTTGCCGGACCAGCCGGCGGCAATGACCCGGCCCAGATTGGCCGCCTGCATGCGAATGCCGCTGACGGCAAACTCACGCACCACCACGATCAGCAGGGCCCAGGCGGGCATCTGGCCGATCTCCACAAACCACAGCATAGCTGCAATGACCAGACACTTATCGGCCAGCGGGTCCATAAACTTTCCGAAGTCGGTGGTCTGATTACAGTTGCGGGCAATATAGCCGTCCAGCCAATCGGTCAGGCTGGCCACGATGAAAATGGCCAATGCGATATAGTTGGCAAAGGGGATGCCCCAATAGAGCACCAGCAGGAAGGCCGGGATCATGAACACCCGGAGCATAGTCAGTTTGTTGGCAGTATTCATTGTCTTTCTCTCCTTAATCCTCGATCTCACCGGTCAGGTCGCCGTCCTCGATCCCGGTAATGCACACATTGACAAATTCGCCCGCAGGGATCTGACCTGCCGCGGTAAAGTACACGTGGCCGTCAATGTCCACCGAATCGGCATAGGTGCGGCCCACATAACAGCCCATCTGGCCATCAAAGCCCTCGCACAGAACTTCCATCACCGTACCCAAGCGTTCCTCGTTGTACTCGTCCATGACCCGGGACTGCAGCTCCACCAGCAGCTCCACCCGCCGGGCAGCCACGTCCTCGTCCACTTGATCGTCCATGGTGGCGGCCTTGGTCCCCTCCTGACTGGAGAACTGGAACACACCCGCACGCTGAAGCCGCTGCTCCTTCAGGAATTCGCTCAATTCCTCAAACTCCTCCTGCGTCTCCCCGGGGAAGCCGCAGATGATGGAGGTGCGAATGACCACATCGGGCATGGCGGCGCGCAGCTTGTCGAACAGGGCTGTGATCTGCTCCTTGGTGCTGCGGCGGTTCATGGCCTTGAGCACCCGGTCGCTGCAATGCTGGATGGGAATGTCCAGATAGTGCAGGATCTTGGGCTGAGATGCGATCACCTCGATCAGTTCGTCTGTCACCGCCTCGGGATAGAGGTAGTGCAGCCGGATCCAGCGGAAGGGCAGCTTGCACAGCTCTCTCAGCAGCGCCGCCAGCGTGGTGCCGTCCTTTTTATCCAATCCGTACCGGGTAATGTCCTGGGCAATGACGATCAGCTCCTTGACTCCGGCATCTGCCAGTTCCTCGGCCTCCGCCAGCACAGCGTCCATGGCACGGCTGCGGTAGCGACCGCGCAGCTTAGGAATGATACAGAAGGCACAGCCGTTGCTGCAGCCCTCGGCAATCTTCAGATAAGCGGTGTAGGGCGGAGTGGTCACCATGCGAGCGCCATCCTCGATGGTGTTGTGAATGTCACCAAAGAAGGTGGGCTGGTCACCCTCCATCACGCTTTCCACCGCGTGGACCACATCTGTATAGCTTCCGGTGCCCAGAATACCATCCACCTCGGGCAGTTCGGCCAGAATATCCCCGGGATACCGCTGGGACAGACAGCCCGCTACCAGCAGCTTTTTCAGTTTTCCCTGCTCCTTGAGCTGGCCCAGCTCCAGAATGTTCTGGATGGCTTCGCTCTTGGCCGCGTCGATGAAACCACAGGTGTTGAGCACAGCCACGTCGGCCCCCTCCGGCTCTCCGGTAACGGCAAAGCCCGCGTCACGGCACAAGGCCATCATCTGCTCAGTGTTCACCAGATTCTTGGCACAACCAAGAGAGATGAACGCTACTTTAAAAGACATAGAATCGCTCCAATTCAGGATTTAATCCTCTGTATCCGCCCCAAAGCGGCGCAGGGCGGCGGAGATATCCTCCCAGCCGTAGCCCCGGCGCATCAGTGCGTCGGATACCTTTTTCAGTTCCTTGCGGTCGGGCGCTTTTCCGGCCAGCTTCTTTTGCACGAAGGCATCAATGGCCTGGGCAGGGTCGCCGGCCTGGGCCAGCGCGTCGTCCCACAGGTCACGGGGCACACCACGACGGTACAGCTCGTCCCGCAGCTTATGCTCGCCGCAGCCCTTGGCGCTGTAATGCCGCACCACCTGCACCGCGTAGGCGGCATCGTTGAGAAAACCCAGTTCCTCCATCCGCGCGCAGATGGCAGCAGTTTCCTCCTCCCCCGCTTCCCACTCTCCCAGTTTGCGTTCCAGCTCCTTGCGGGACATGGGCTTGCGGCTCAGCAGATCCAGCGCCTTTTCCTTCAGTCCGGTGCGCCGGGCGGAGTCGGCAAGGGATTGCCCTTCCTCGTCCGTCAACTCTTTACCGGCATAGAGGGCGAAGTCAATGACCTCGCCCTCTCCCACACGCAGAATGCTTCCATCCTCCAGCACCACAAGCCAACGGCCCTGTACCCGTTTGGATGGTTTCAGCTCCTCAATGCGCATGGTCAGTTGTCCTTATCCTCGAAATCTTCCGCCGACACGTCCACGGCACGGCCCGCGGCGCGGGCGGCTGCCTGAGACTGCTTGCTCATAAGCTTGTAAGCGTTGGCACGGATCTTGGCTTCCAACTCTTCGGCAATGTCGGGGTTTTCTTTCAAAAATTCCTTGGCTGCATCTCTGCCCTGGCCCAGACGCATTTCGCCCATAGCAAACCAGGAGCCGGACTTCTGCACCAGATCCAGCTTGACGCCGATGTCCAGCAACTCGCCGATCTTTGAGATGCCTTCGCCGTACATAATGTCGAACTCCGCCTCACGGAAGGGAGGCCCCACCTTATTCTTGACGATCTTGGCGCGGGTACGGTTGCCGATGATCTCAGAGCCGTTCTTCAGTGCCTCCACACGGCGCACGTCAATGCGCACGGAGGAATAGAACTTCAGCGCCCGGCCGCCGGTAGTCACTTCGGGGTTGCCGTACATGACACCCACCTTTTCACGCAGCTGGTTGATAAAGATGACGATACAGTTGGTCTTGGCAATGGATCCGGCCAGCTTGCGCAGAGCCTGACTCATCAGGCGGGCCAGCAGGCCCACGTGGCTGTCGCCCATGTCGCCCTCGATCTCGGCCCTGGGGGTCAACGCGGCCACGGAGTCCACCACCACCACGTCAATAGCGCCGGAGCGCACCAGCGCCTCGCAGATCTCCAGCCCCTGCTCGCCGGTATCGGGCTGAGCGATCAGCATGGAGTCGATATCCACACCCAGTGCACGGGCATAGGTGGGATCCAGCGCGTGTTCCGCATCGATGAAGGCCACCTCACCGCCCAGCTTCTGGGCCTCGGCCACCACATGCAGGGCCAGCGTGGTCTTACCGGAAGATTCAGGCCCGTAGATCTCAATGATACGGCCCTTGGGCAGGCCGCCGATGCCCAGCGACAGGTCCAGAGACAGAGATCCGGTAGGCACAGCCTCTACCATCACGTCCACGTTTTCACCCAGACGCATGATGGAGCCCTTACCGTAGGTCCGCTCGATCTGGGCCATAGCGGTCTCAAGGGCCTTTTTCTTATCGGAAGCGGGAGATGCGCTTTCTACCATGGGCTTTTTGGTTGCCATATTCTTCATCCTTTCAGGCCGGCACATCGCCAGTCTTTCTCTTATTCACAGTACCATTATCGCAGCTCACAAGTCCGTTAAACAGGACTTTCAGTTGTTGATGGTGCCCTCCACCACGCGCAGGATACCGCCGGTATCCTCGGTGGTAACGATGTTCTCAAAGCCGTTGTCCGCCATGATCTGAGCCACTGCTTCCGCCTGATCGATGCCTACCTCGAACACAAGGCTGCCGCCCAGTCGGATGGCGGATTTCCATTTGGAGGCGATAAAGCGGTAAAAGTCAAGGCCGTCCACACCGCCGTCCAGTGCCATGAGGGGCTCGTACTCCTTTACAGAGATATCCAGCCCTTCAATGTCACCGGTGGGTATGTAGGGTGGGTTGCAGGCGATCACGTCAAAGTCCCACAGCATGGAGGACGGGGCCTCCAGCGCGTTGGCGCTGATACAGGTGACCCGAGCGTTGAGCCCGTTGCGGCGCACGTTTTGCTTGCACAGGCGAAGCGCCCCCTCGGACAGGTCGGCCAGCACCACCCGGCAGTTGGGTGCGTTGGCGGCGATGGCCAGTCCCACACAGCCGCTGCCCGCGCACAAGTCCAGCACCCGACCGCCCTCTCCGGCGGCCTGTGCCTTTTCGATAGCACGCGCTGCCAGCACCTCAGTGTCGGCGCGGGGAATCAGCACATCCCGGGAAATGTCCAGCGGCAGGCCGTAAAACTCCCACTCGCCTACGATGTAGGCCACCGGCTCACCGTCAAGACGGCGCTGGACCAGTTCCTCCACCCGCCGCTCCAGATCGCTGGACGCGTACAGGGACATGTCACGGTAGAGCTGCTCCTTGGTCTTGTCAGCCGCGTAGCACACCAGTTCCCGGGCCTCGGTCTGGGCCTGAGTAACCCCCGCCCGGCGCAGACGGTTGCGGGTATCCAGATACAAATTATTGTAGGTGGTTGCCATAAAAACACCTCAATTGTTTGGTATAGTCTTTCTTGTCACGCTCCGGGTTGGGCGCATGGGCGGGGCGCTTTCCCTGCACGTTTCTCTTACCACTGATCTTCACCCTGCTTTTCAGGCAGCACCAGCTCCAGCGCCTTGATGCCCACCTCAATCATGGAATCGTCAGGCTCAAAGGTAGTGAAATTCTGCATCCACAGGCCGGGGGCGGTAAGCACCTGGGTCAGGGCGTTGTCGTTGCGTCCACACCAGCGGTTGAACTCATAGCTGACACCCACGATCAAGGGCAGCATCACCAGATGGGCCAGAAAACGCAGCAGCGCATTGTGAATGGGCCAGATCGCAAAAACCACCGTAGACACCAGAATGGACACGATAATGACCACAAACAGAAAGCTTGTCCCGCAGCGGGGGTGGTGTCGGGGCTGCTTGCGCACGTTTTCCACCGTCAGGGGCAGACCCGCCTCGTAGCAGAAGATGGTCTTATGCTCCGCACCGTGGTACTGGAACACCCGGCGAATGTCCTTGGTCCGGGAGCACAGGCCCAGATAGAGCAGGAAAATGACGATCTTCAGCAGACTCTCGGCCACGTTGCGCACCACCATGGACGGGGTGACCAGCGCCACCAGTCCGCCCAGCAGGGTGGGCAGCAGGAAAAACAGCACGATGGACAGGCCGATGCCCAGCACCACCGCAAGGGTGATGATGAGAGAACTGAGCTTTTCGCTGCCCAGCTTACGCTCCAGCCACTTCTCGAACTTGGAGGGTTCCGCAGACTCTTCCCCATCCTCCGGGAAGAATTCCGCCGACCACATCAGCGCCTTGACGCCGTTGACCATGGCATCCAAAAAATTGACTGTACCACGAATCAGGGGCACACCCAGAATGGGATAGCGGTCCTTGACAAATTTCAACTCTTCCTCGCGGATCTCCAGTTCGCCGTCTGGACGGCGGACCACCGCAGCCTGTTTCTTTGGGCCGCGCATCATAATTCCTTCGATCAATGCCTGTCCCCCGCAGGTGGTCTTGAACCCGCCGGGACAGCAGGACTTGTTTTGTTCCTTGCTCATGGGTACTCCTTCGGTGCAATCGCACCCCATTAACATAAAGATATTTTACCAGCCCTCAGGCTGGATTGCAAGCTTTTTTAGAACTTATGTTCCAATCGGAATTCGAATCTCTGCCACACAGCCGCCGCCTTCGGCATTACTCAGTTCCAGCTCACCTTCGTGCCGGTCGATGATCTCCTGACACACGGCAAGGCCGATGCCACTGCCACGGGCTTTGGAGCTGCCCTTGTAAAATTTGTTTTTGACAAAAGGCAATTCTTCTTCCGGGATGCCGGGGCCGTAGTCCCGGATGGTAACGATGGCGGTCTGTTCCTCCTGCCGAATGGCAACGTCGATGCGTTTACCCGCACCGCCGTGCTTGGCGGCATTGTCCAGCAGATTACAGAACACCTGACGCAGCCGCTCCGGGTCGCCGATGATGTCCATTTCCTCCTCCGGGCAGTCGCTGTAATTCAAAGCAATCCCGTCTCGACGGAAGAACTCACGATAGGTATACACCGCGTCCTCCAGCTCCGCTTTCAGGTCCAGCGGCTCCACAGACAGAGTGAAGCGGCCATCGGAAATGCGGGAAAATTCCAGCAGTTCCTCCACCATGTTGGTCAGGCGGCGGGCCTCACTGACAATAATGCTCATACCCTTCTTTATGGCCTCAGGTTCCTGCAGCTCCCCGTTCATAATGGTCTCCGCCCAGCCGTTGATGGCCGTAAGGGGGGTGCGCAGTTCGTGAGAGACGGAGGAGATAAATTCCGTCTGCACCTTCTCCGCCTGCCGGATTTTTAACGACATGTCGTTGATGGCATCGGTCAGCTCTCCGATCTCGTCGTCGTAGGTCTTTTCCAGCTGAATGCCGTAGCTTCCGTCTGCAATGCGGCGGGTAGTCTGAATAATACCGGCCAGCGGATCAATAATAGAGCGCACGAAGAACAGGTTGGAAATATACAGCATAGCCAGCAGGGCGATGCCGATCAGAGCCACCATCCCCGTTGCCAGCAGCAGCTGGCGGTCCACCTCCATCATGGAAGTGACCACCCGCACCGCACCCACCAGATTTCCCTGATAGATGACCGGGGCGGTGGCGGCCATGATGCGTTCGTCCGTAGCGGGGTCTTTCCCTCGCCACGGGGTCATGACAGCATTTTCAAATGCCTGCTCAATGTCCGGTGTGCCGGGCATTGTACCGGTAGTCAGGCCGTAGCTGGAATAGAGGATCGCTCCGTCCGGCTCGATGAACTGCAGTTCCAGCTTGCTCTTTTCACTGAAGTTATCTACGTAGTTCTTCGCCGTTCTGCGATATTCCGTTTCCGTATAGTTGCGGAAAAAGGATGCCGCGCTGCCCGCGCGGGCTTTCAGTCCCTCCTCCATGGAGTCGTAATAGTACCCGGCCATTGCCAGTGAGAAAGAAACCACGGCCAGCACCACCATAAACAGCACCACACTGACACTGTTGGCGATCCAGCGCTGGCGAATACCGCGTATGCGTGCGCTGTCCTGCTTTTTCTGTTTTCCGGCCATGGTCTCCCCTCCTTCGTCCTTGCAAACTCCATATCATTCGCTTTCACCTGAAGGCGAAAGCTCAATCATTACGTTGCTCGTTCTCTCCAAACCGAACCCACTACGTTGGGCTTCGGTTTGGTTTTACTATACGCCCCATTTATACCCATATCCCCACACAGTGGTGATAAAGGCAGGGTTCTGCGCGTCATCCTCGATTTTGATGCGCAGGCGGCGGATATTCACATCCACGATCTTCAGTTCACCAAAATAGTCTTTGCCCCAAACCGCATCCAAAATCTCCTCTCGGGACATAGCCTTGCCCGAGTTTTCCATGAACAGCTTGACGATACTATATTCCACCTGGGTCAGCTTGACCCGCTGGCCGTTCTTCTCCAGGGTCCGGTTGCGGGTGTTGAGCAGGAAAGGAGGCTGATACAACTCCCCCGGCTCCAGCGCAGGTTCACTGCCAGTTCGGCGGAACAGGGCATCCACCCGGGCGGTCAGTTCAGCAGGAGAGAAGGGTTTTGTCACATAGTCATCTGCTCCGGTCATCAGACCCGTGACCTTATCCATCTCCTGCGTCCGTGCGGTGAGCATAATGATTCCGATCTTATTGTTGGTCACCCGGATGCGGCGGCACACTTCAAACCCGTCAATATCAGGCAGCATCACATCCAGCAGCGCCACCTTGATTCCCGGATTATTCTTCAGCTGCTCCAGCGCCTCTTCCCCGGTAGCTGCCTCGATGGTCTCATAGCCCGCCCGCTTCAGATTGATGACAACGAAGCTGCGGATATTTTCCTCATCCTCCAGAACAAGCACTTTTTTCATGTTGTTCTCCTTTCTCTCAGGCTCAGTCGCCGGACCAGCTTCTGACGATCAGCCGGAAGTTTTCCAAAAGGCCACTTTGGTCCAGACCGCAGTCCCACGTGTTGTAAAAGGTGGCAGCATAGATGGTACTGCTGTCCTCTGCCAGAATGAATCGGTTTCCACTGGTGGCCCGCAGGCTGCGGCTGGCTCCGGTCAGCTTATAGATGCTTAAAAACGGCAGCGGCTCCTTATCCTCTCCCTGCCAGCGGGCAAAGATCACAGCACGCTGACCGCTGACGCTGTCGTTGCGGTAGATGACCAGTTTGTCCTGCCAATGCTCCGGGATGACCAGATACCAGCCATCTGCGGAATTATGATAGGTAGTACAGATATTCCTTGCCCGTCCGCCGCTGGTGTACTGCACCCAATCTGCCAACCACGGCTTGGTTGCGCCCACAGACAACTCCATTTCATGGGGACGGGCAATCTCCAGAATATTGTCACTGTTTACATCGCTGGCTGCCAGTTCGCGGTAGAGGCTGACCTGCTCTTTGCTCACCCCTGTCTCCGGGTCCAGAGACAGATTTGTCAGAAGCCCGCTGCGCAGCGCCACCACATCGGTTACCCGGCTGTCATCGGACAGCTGCCCGGAAACATACAGTGCCGGCACGAATTCGGTCAGGTAGTTTGCGCGCATGGCAGTGATGCTGCTGATGCCCTTGCTCAATGCTACCCGCTCCATTTTATCAACACCGGAGGTGTCCCAGTTGTGCACCTCCACTTCGCCGCCCAATTCCGGATCGATACGCCCTACCGCCAATTCCATCAGACCGTCTCGATCCAGATCGGCCAGCCGATAGGAGGCATAGGTGGTCATGAGCAGGGTCTGTGCCTCATACTGAGCAGCCTCCAGTGCATAGACCCCCAGATAGTTTGCGTCAGCGCCCATCTGCCAGCTGACTACCACTTCCTTTTGGGTTGTCCCCGTTATAGGATCTATGGCACCGTCCATGTCCGCATAGTGAACGGCATAAACACCGCTTCCCTCTCCCTGAAGCACGTTGCTGAGCAGATAACTGCCGTTCTCCAACAGGGTGTAGAAATAGAGTCGAATGGGCTGCTCCGCACCTACGACGCGGAAAAAGGTCACTGCAGTTTCCTGTGTGCCGTCATCATCCATATCCAACAGCTGGACAGTGGAAGTATTATCACCGGCAGAGGGCGGCACATCCTCCACCGTGGTGGAGTGCACTTGAGCGAGTTCCCGCTTGCTCTGTGCCACCACTTGCATCAGATTTTCATAATTCTTGGGTGGTCTGGGCAGCTTATAGGAATCCTCTGCGGACCAGGGAAGGCAGCCGCTCAGCAGTACGCACAGCATCGCCGACAGCGTGACCAGAACCGTTTTTTTGCGCATATTCGACCGCTCCTTTCCCGTTGGATATACTCCGCCCATGATGTCATACTAATTCAACTAACATCATACCACAATTCCAATGCTTTGGGTATGCTTTTTCTGAAAAAGTCTTTGGGGGGACCGCAGTTTTTTTGCTGCCAAAAAAGGACCGGTACCGCACAAGGCGGCACCGGTCTTTTTCGTTATACAAAAATTCCGGAGGAAGGGACACCTTCCTCCGGAATCGGTTTGTGTGAAATTACACCAGCTTGGCGCCGTTGATCTTCACGCCGGGGCCCATGGTGGAAACCACGGTGCAGCTCTTGACATAAGTGCCCTTGGCGGCGGCGGGCTTGGCCTTGATGATAGCGCCCATGATGGCGTTAAAGTTGTCAGCCAGCTTTTCGGCGCCGAAAGACACCTTGCCAATGGGGCAGTGGATGATGTTGGTCTTGTCCAGACGATACTCCACCTTACCGGCCTTGATCTCGTTGACAGCCTTGGTCACGTCCATGGTGACGGTGCCGGCCTTGGGAGAGGGCATCAGACCCTTGGGGCCCAGAACCTTACCCAGACGGCCAACCACGCCCATCATGTCGGGAGTGGCAACGACCACGTCGAACTCGAACCAGTTTTCCTTCTGGATCTTGTCCACCATGTCCAGCTCGCCAACAAAGTCGGCGCCGGCAGCCTTGGCCTCGTCAGCCTTGGCACCCTTGGCGAACACCAGCACGCGCTGGGTCTTGCCGGTACCGTGGGGCAGGACGATGGCGCCGCGGACCTGCTGGTCAGCGTGACGGGAGTCAACACCCAGCTTGACATGCAGTTCAACGGTCTCGTCGAACTTGGCGGGAGCGGTCTTGACCACCAGATCCATGGCCTCGCTCACTTCATACAGAGCGGCCTTGTCGATCTGCTTGGCGCTCTCCTGATACTTCTTGCCTCTAAACATAGTTCATTCCCCTCCTTACTCGCCCACGACGACGCCCATGGAGCGGGCGGTACCGGCGATCATGCTCATAGCAGACTCGATGCTGGCAGCGTTCAGGTCGGGCATCTTGATCTCAGCGATCTTGCGCACGTCTTCCTTGCTGATGGTAGCCACCTTGGTCTTGTTGGGCACGCCGGAAGCGGTCTCAAGGTTGCAGGCCTTCTTGATCAGAACGGCAGCAGGGGGAGTCTTGGTGATGAAGGAGAAGGAACGGTCGGCATACACGGTGATGATGACGGGGATGATCATGCCCACGTCGTTCTTGGTACGCTCGTTGAACTCCTTGGTGAAAGCGGCGATGTTGATGCCGTGCTGACCCAGAGCGGGGCCAACAGGGGGGGCCGGAGTCGCCTTGCCGGCGGGAATCTGCAGTTTTACGTAACCAGTAATTTTCTGTGCCACGAAAGAGCACCTCCATAATTGAAATGTGGTTTGATGGCGGAACGTCCTTGCGTTCCTCCCACTTGGGTGCGGCCCTCAGGCCGCGGAAATGTTAAGCGTTGACTTCGACCTGGTCCAGCTCCAGCTCCACGGGGGTCTCGCGTCCGAACATGGACACCACCACGCGCACCTTGCCGCGCTCCAGATCGATCTCTTCCACGGTGCCCAGAAAAGATTCCAGAGCGCCGTCGGTGATACGGACACTGTCGCCCACCGCGTAGCTGACGATGATCTCCCGCTTCTCCACGCCGAGGGCGGCAATGTCGCTCTCGGACAGGGGGATGGCCTTGTTGCCCTCGCCCAGGAAACCGGTGACACCGCGAATGTTGCGGATGACGTGCCATGTCTCGTCCGTCATGACCATCTTGACCAGCACATAGCCGGGGAACACCTTGCGCTCGACCTCCTTGGGGCCGTTGTCGGTGATCTCGGTCACGGTCTCCAGAGGAATGCTGATCTCAAGGATCAGATCCTGCATGCCGCGGCCTGCCACGTGCTTTTCGATGGTGGTCTTAACGGTGTTTTCATAGCCGGAGTAGGTATGCACTACATACCATTTTGCACTTTCAGCCATGATGTGTCTCCTCAGCCCTTGAACAGAGCCAGGATGGCGCCAATGACGCCGCTGGCCAGCGCGTCAAAGATCCAGATGAAAGCGCCCACGATCACGACGCAAACGATCACGATAACCGTGTTGTTCACCGTCTGCTTGCTGCTGGGCCACTGGACCTTCTTCAGCTCGCTCTTCAGCTCGCGCATCCACTTGGAGATGCGGCCGAAGAAGCCGACCTTGGTCTTCTTTTCATTTTCAGCCATTTGGTACACCCTTCTTTCTTATCAGCGGTGCTGATTACTTCGTCTCGTTATGAACGGTGTGCTTTCTGCAGAAGGGGCAGTACTTGTTCATTTCCAGACGGTCGGGGTCGTTCTTCTTGTTCTTGTTGGTGTTGTAGTTTCTCTGCTTGCACTCAGAACACCGCAGGGTGATCTTCACGCGTGCGCCGGCCTTTGCCATACGTTCGGCACCTCCTTTAATATTAGCGGTATCACCGCTTTTGAGCCAACAACAAAAAAGCTGGATGCGGCTCGTTTGGGCCGGATCCAGCAACACAAAGCGCACAAGGACGCCATGAAGTTACGGTGAGATCCGGCAATTGCCTCCCTGTGTCCCATTGGGTGAGGGGGACCTGCGCATAACACCGTAAAAATGCGCAGGACAAAAAAGCCCCTTTTCACAGGTAAGTGCTATTATAGTAGACATCCCCTCCCCTGTCAAGCACTTTTTTGTTTTTCTTTCTATATTCTTTATTACAGGCGGGATATTCAAAAACTGTTACACCGTTTTCTTTCATATGAAATACTCCTGTTGCATTTTCAACTGCTATAATTTATTATGTATATAAAGCAAACTCACACAAAGGAGATATTTGTCATGAAGCGATTTGCAAAACAACTGTTCTGTCTGCTGCTGAGCCTGATGCTTCTGGTGCAGCCTGTTTCCGTTTGTGCCGCGGAGCAGCTGGAGACCGCCGCAGAAACGAAAATCCCCAAGCTGCTGCTCATCGGCCACAGCTACTCTATTGACGTGATGACCTATCTCAGATACCTCCTGGAGGCCGACGAAACGGTGAAAGAGTTCACGGTGGGCTGGCTGTATTATCCCGGCTGTTCCCTGTCCATGCACGTAAAATACGCACAGCAGAATTCTCCTGTGTATGATTACTACAAGCTCGAATCCTCCACGAACGCCCAAAAAATCACCGACACCACCTTGCTGCACGCCCTGCAGGACGAGGACTGGGACATCATCTACCTGCAGCAGGCCCCCCTGCATGCCGGCATGCCCGACAAGTACACCGGCCATCTGAACGACCTGATGAACTATGTGAAGCAGCACAGAACCAATCCGGATTCCAAGTTTGGCTGGCACATGACCTGGTCCTACTCGCCGGAGTACGCCAAAATGGGCTATACCTACTCCAAGCAGTTCTCCGACCTGTTCCATGCCAGCGATGTGACCATGTTCGAAGCCATCTCCTCCACCGTTCAGGAAAAGGTTATGCGGAACAAACAATTCGTCGACATGATCCCCGCCGGTACCGCCATCCAAAACGCACGCTCCAGCTATTTTGGCGACAGCCTGAATCGGGACACCTATCATCTGAACGATTTGGGCAAGGTGATCGCCGGCTATACCTGGTACTCCTGCCTGACCGGTAAACGCCTTGAGTCCATCCCGAAGCCCTTTGTCTCTATGACCGACACGGACGAACTGGTGGTCATGGAAGCCGTAAACAACGCCGTAGCCAATCCCTACGTCATCACCCCCTCTGCCCATCCCGAGCGGCTGGATCCCCGCGCCCTGAACCTGACCTGCGCCGTCGCCTCGGTGGACGGCCAGACGGTGACCACTGCCGTAAAGGACTCAGAAGTGACCCTGACCTACTCCGTTCCCAGCAAGGATTTTGTCTTTGAAGGCTGGGAGGTGGTCAGCGGCAACGTCACGTTGGCCGATCCCAACAGCCCCGTCACCACCTTCATCATGCCCAACGAAGACGTGACCATCGAAGCAAACTATATCAACACATGCCCCTCTCAGAAGATGAGCGATGTGAGTGCTTTCAAATGGTATCATGAGGCCGTGGACTATGTGCTGACCAACGGTATCATGAGCGGCTATAGCGCCGAGAAATTCGGCCCGGATGACAACCTGTCCCGCGCCATGTTGGTGCAAATGCTCTACAACAAGGAGAGCAAACCTGCCGTCACCGCCGAAAATAAGTTCCCCGATGTTCCTTCCGGACAGTGGTACTCTAATGCGGTGCTCTGGGCCGCAGGCAATGGTATCGTCTCGGGCTACGGAGATGGTCGGTTTGCTCCGGACAACGAGGTGACCATCGAGGAGGTAGCCGTTATCCTGCATAACTACACGGGCAAGCCCGCCGCTGAGGGTGATCTGTCCGGTGTAGGCAAGTATGACGACTGGGCCGCTAATGCCCTGCAGTGGGCTTTGACCAACGGCGTTTTGAATGCCGTCCCCTTTACCAACGCCATCGAGACTGCTACCCGCGCACAAACAGCACAGATGCTGATGAATTACCTGAATAAGTAATTGTTTTAAGAGGGGTGGGCTCTTGTCCATCCCTCTTGTTACATCCTTATAAAAAGCCATCGGTTTCCACAATTCTCTTGCCTTTTTCTGCCCCTTGTATAATAATAGAATAGAAATTACACAAAGGAGCGATCACCATATGGAATACATCAAGAAATCTTTGCGTTCTCTGCCAGCCGTCATCCTGCTGATTGCAGCTTTACTGCTGACCAGTCTGACAGGATGCGGCAAGAATCAATCCCCCTCCGGAGTCCAGTCCTCCGGTTCGGGTTCGGTTTCTCAGCTTCCTGATGAGAGCGTTGAGACTCCTGACCCTGCCATTTCTTCTCAGCCAGAGGAACCCGAACAGCCGGAAACTCCCGAGCAGCCCACTCCCGTGACCCCCGAGGTCA
>JAZNTL010000101.1:0-6596 GCA_045591745.1 Lawsonibacter sp. | reverse complement strand
CCAACGGGGCCGGTCACACCAGCAGGACCCTGGGGACCGACAGCTCCGGTCACACCGACAGGTCCTTGGGGACCGATAGGCCCGGTCATACCAGCAGGCCCTTGTGGGCCGACAGCTCCGGTCTCACCAGCAGGTCCTTGTGGGCCAGTGGGGCCAGCCTCACCAGCAGGTCCCTGGGGACCGACAGCTCCGGTCTCACCGACAGGTCCTTGGGGACCCATAGGCCCGGTCATACCGGCAGGCCCTTGTGGGCCGATAGATCCAGCCTCACCAACAGGACCTCGAGGACCGATAGGTCCAGTGGCCCCAGCAGGCCCCCGAGGACCCATAGGACCAGTTTCCCCCATAGGCCCCTGCGGGCCAACAGGACCCGGAGGACACTTTACGCAGCAGGAACAAGTGCTTTTTTCCTCTCTGCAGGACTTTGACGAATGGTCATCACGGCAGAACCGGCTACCATAATAGTGCTTATAGTTGTTATCGTTAAAAGGGTTTTGCTTACTCATGCTGATCCCCCTAAAAGATTACAAAGTGACGTACCTGTTACATACTATGTCTCCCTCTAGATCATGACACATGAATTCTTATGTTGCGGAACAGCAAAACCCACTATTGCGGATTCGGCTGCCAAGACTCGACAGATCTGCGCAAATTTCCTCAATAACCGCACGTGCCTGCTGGCCCAGTTCCCGCAGGGTGGCCCGATAATTGGTCTTTGCCCCCATCAGACCGCCAAGGATCGTATTGCGGCTCACTTTTGACCAATACTCACTGCTGCCGATTTTGGCATTCATTTGCCCAACAGCTTCTTTGCTCATAGTTTGTCTCCTCCCTTACGGTATAAAAAGTTCTTCTATATATGGAAGGATCGTGGCTAAAGTTGCACGTCTGCGTGCAACTTTGGATGAAAGTTCACAACCACCCTTTTGTGAAAAATCACAAAATCCTTTTCAGCCACCCTCTTTGGGCGGTCAAATCTCCGATTTTGCGCTTTATCACAAAAAAGTGCTGGTCAAACAGGGGGATTACCGTTTATAATAGGTGCTAATATCGCTGCACTGTTCATCCAGCTGCGCGAAAAAAACATTGTCTGCTCCCTTCGGTGCAGGCAAACACCGTAAAGGAGACGAAAACAATGAAGAAACTGTTCAGCATGATCATGGCCGGCGCCATGATGGTCGGCCTGCTGGCCGGCTGCGGCAACAACGATGCCGGCACCACCGCCGCTTTCAAGATCGGCGGCACCGGCCCTCTGACCGGCGGCGCTGCCATTTACGGCAACGCGGTCAAGAACGGCGCTCAGATCGCCGTGGACGAGATCAACGCTTTGGGCGGCATGCAGTTCGAACTGAACATTCAGGACGACGAGCACGACCCCGAGAAGGCCGTCAACGCTTACAGCAACCTGATGGACTGGGGCATGCAGGTGTCCCTGCTGGCCGTCACCTCCAAGCCCGGCGAGGCCATTTCCGCCAACCACTTTGAGGACCGTGTGTTCGGTCTGACTCCCTCTGCTTCCGCTCCCGCCGTTGCCGAGGGCAAGGACAACGTGTACCAGGTCTGCTTCAGCGACCCCAACCAGGGCACTGCTTCCGCCGACTACATCGCCGACCAGAATCTGGGCGAGAAGATCGCCGTCATCTATAAGAACGACGACGTGTACTCCACCGGCATCTACGAGACCTTCATCGCTCAGGCTCAGGCCCGCGGCCTGAACGTGGTGTCCACCACCACCTTCACCTCCGCTTCCGAGAACGACTTCAACGTGCAGCTGACCGAGGCCAAGAACGCCGGTGCTGACCTGCTGTTCCTGCCCATGTACTACACTCCCGCCTCCCTGATCCTGAGCCAGGCCGACTCCATGGGCTACGAGCCCAAGTTCTTCGGTGTGGACGGCATGGACGGCATCCTGACCGTGGAGAACTTCGACACCTCTCTGGCTGAGGGTGTTATGCTGCTGACCCCCTTCAACGCCGACGCTCAGGACGAGAAGACCCAGGCCTTCGTCAAGAAGTATCAGGAGCAGTTCGGTCAGATTCCCAACCAGTTCGCTGCCGACGCCTATGACTGCGTCTACGCTTACTATCAGGCTCTGACCAATGCCAACGCCACCCCCGACATGACCGCCCAGCAGCTGTGCGATCTGATGATGGAGCAGTTCTCCACCATGAGCTTCGACGGTCTGACCGGTGAGGGCATGACCTGGACCAACGGTCTGGTGTCCAAGAGCCCCAAGGGCATGGTCATCGAGAACGGCGCTTACGTGGGTATGTAAGCTCACCAAGTTAAACCTGTTTTGCGTATCGGGGAGGCAACCGCCCTTTGGGCGGTTCCTCCCCACGCTTCGTTTTTCCGAGCAACCAATTTAGACAGAAAACAGAAGATCCGAGGTGTGATCTATGCTTAATTATCTGATCACCGGTATCAGCCTGGGCAGTATCTACGCGATCATTGCTCTGGGCTACACCATGGTCTACGGCATCGCCAAGATGCTCAACTTCGCTCACGGTGACGTGATCATGGTGGGCGGCTACATGTGCTTTTGTGCCACTACTTACATGGGCTGGCATCCCGCGCTGGGTGTCCTGCTGGCCATGGCGGTGTGCACTATGCTGGGCATCGTGATCGAGCGGTTGGCCTATAAGCCGCTGCGCAGCGCGCCCTCTCTGGCCGTGCTGATCACCGCCATCGGCGTGTCCTATTTCCTGCAGAACGCAGCCCTGCTGATCTGGACCTCCAACCCCAAGAGCTTTTCCCCCATTGTGGGCCGAGGCTCCGTACAGCTTGGCGACCTGCAGATCACCCATGTCACACTGGTGACCATCGTTGCCTGTGTGGTCATCATGGCCGCCCTGACCCTGTTCACCGGCAAGACCAAGCTGGGTACCGCCATGCGCGCGGTGTCCGAGGATAAGGGTGCTGCTCAGCTTATGGGTATCAACGTGAATACCACCATCTCCATGGCCTTTGCCATTGGCTCGGCGCTGGCCGCCATCGCCGGTGTGCTGCTGTGCTCGGCCTACCCCATGCTGGTGCCCACCACCGGCTCTATGCCCGGTATCAAAGCATTTACCGCCGCCGTGTTCGGCGGCATCGGCTCCATCCCCGGTGCCATGCTGGGCGGCATTCTGCTGGGCATTATCGAGACCTTCTGCCGTGCTTACATCTCCATGGAGCTGTCCGACGGCATCGTCTTCGGTGTGCTGATCCTGGTTCTGCTGGTCAAGCCCGCCGGTCTTCTGGGCAAGCAGACCCGAGAGAAAGTGTGAGGTGGCGGGAATGAACAAAATCAAGAATCTTTGGACCATCCGCCGGGACTCCGTTATCGCCTTCGGCATCGTGATCGCGGCCTATATCATCGTTCAGATCATGTCCATGACCGGCAGTATCAGCTACTCTCTCAAGGGCATGCTGGTCCCCATCTGTGCCTATGTGGTCATGGCCGTCTCCCTGAACCTGACAGTAGGCATTTTGGGCGAGCTTTCTCTGGGTCATGCGGGTTTCATGTCCGTGGGCGCTTTTACCGGCATCGTAGTGACCACCGTTCTAGCTGACGCTGTTCCCTCCGATGGGCTGCGTCTGGCCATCGCCATGGTTGTGGCCGCTGCTGCCGCTGCTGTGGTAGGTGTGATCGTGGGTGTGCCCGTACTGCGTTTGAGCGGTGACTATCTGGCCATCGTCACTCTGGCCGCCTGCGAGATCATCAAAAGCATCGTCAACGTGCTCTATGTCGGCATGGACAGCAAGGGCCTGCACCTTTCCATCGTCAAGCAGAGCTTCACCCTGGAAGATGGCGGCAAAATGATCATCAACGGTCCCATCGGCGTGTCCGGAATCAATAAGATCTCCACCTTCACCGCCGGTTTCGTGCTGATCCTGATCACTCTGTTCGTTATTTTGAATCTGATCAACAGCCGCCATGGCCGGGCTATTATGGCTGTGCGCGACAACAAGATCGCCGCCGACTCCATCGGCATCTCCACCACCCGCTACAAGCTGCTGGCCTTTGTGATTTCCGCCGCCTTTGCGGGTATGGCCGGCACCTTGTATGCCATGAATTATTCCACCGTTACCGCCGCCAAGTTCGACTTCAACCTGTCCATTCTGGTTCTGGTGTTCGTGGTGCTGGGCGGTTTGGGCAACATTTGGGGCAGCGTGATCGCCGCCGCTCTGCTCACCGTACTGCCGGAGCTGCTGCGTAAGCTGAACTTCAACGACTACCGCATGCTCATCTACGCAATTTTGCTTATCGCGCTGATGCTATTCAACAACTCCAAGCTCAAGCAGATGCTTCTGGAGCGGCGTGGCGGCAAAAAAGCGGCCAAGACGAAAGGCGAGGTGGCATAAATGGCACTGTTGGAAGTGAGAGATCTGGGCATCTCCTTCGGCGGTCTGCGCGCCGTGGATGAAGTGAATATGAAAATCGAAAAGGGTTCGCTGGTGGGTCTGATCGGCCCCAACGGTGCCGGTAAGACCACCGTGTTCAACATGCTTACCGGTGTCTACCGCCCCACTGATGGCGGTATCCGGCTGGACGGCGAGAACGTTGTGGGCAAAAAGCCCTTTGAAATCAACAAAATGGGCATCGCCCGCACGTTCCAAAATATCCGCCTGTTCGGAAAGCTGTCCGTGCTGGACAACGTAAAGCTGGGCTTTCACAACGATGTGACCTATGCCCTGCCCGAAAGCCTGATCCATCTTGGCTCCTACCGCAAAAAGGAAAAGCTGATGACCGAAAAGGCCATGGAGATCCTGAAGGTCTTTGATCTGGACGGCCAGTGGAACTACAAGGCCTCCAACCTGCCTTACGGCAAGCAGCGCAAGCTGGAGATCGCCCGCGCTTTGGCCACCGAGCCCAAGCTGCTTCTGCTGGACGAACCTGCCGCCGGCATGAATCCCAACGAAACCGCCGAACTGATGCAGACCATCGAGCTGGTGCGCAAGCAGTTCGACGTGACCATCCTGCTCATTGAGCACGATATGAAGCTGGTGTCCGGCATTTGCGAATACCTGTACGTACTGAACTTCGGCCGACTGCTGGCGGAGGGTACCCCCTCTGCCGTGCTGAGTAATCCCGAAGTCATCACCGCCTATCTGGGCGATTAAGGAGGGAAACCAATATGGCAATGCTGGAAGTAAATAGTTTGAACGTCTATTACGGTCTGATCCACGCGCTGCACGATGTTTCCTTCCACGTCAACGAGGGCGAGGTAGTCGCTCTCATTGGTGCCAACGGCGCGGGTAAGACCACCATCCTGCACACCGTGTCCGGTCTGCTCAACGCAAAGAGCGGCAGCGTGGTGTTTGAGGGTAAGGATATCACCAAAAAGCCCGGCCACTCCATCGTGAAGCTGGGCATGGGCCACGTGCCCGAGGGCCGTCGTGTGTTCCCCGGCCTGACCGTGGCAGAGAACCTGCGCATGGGCGCCTTTACCCGCCCCAAGGGCGAGATCGCCGCGTCCCTAAGCGAGGTGTACGAGTGGTTCCCCCGTCTGGAGGAGCGTAAGAACCAGCCGGCGGGCACCCTGTCTGGCGGCGAGCAGCAGATGTTGGCCATGGGGCGGGCCATGATGTCCAAGCCCCGCATCCTGCTGCTGGACGAGCCCTCCATGGGCCTGTCCCCCCTGTTCGTGGGTGAGATCTTCAAAATCATTGAAAAGGTCTCCGCTGCCGGCACCACCGTGCTGTTGGTGGAGCAGAACGCAAAGAAGGCCCTGTCCATCGCCAACCGGGCCTATGTGCTGGAAACCGGCAATATCATCAAGGAGGGCGCCGCCGCCGATCTGCTCAACGACGACGCCATCAAAAAGGCCTATCTGGGTGAATAAAAGGAGTGACGCAAATGAAGCCGTATATCATTACCATCGAGCGCCAGTATGGTTCCGGCGGCAAGACAGTCGGCAAAATGCTGGCCAAAAAGCTGAACATCCCCTTTTATAATCGCGAGATCGTAACCATGGCCTCTGAGGAGAGCGGCATCAACCCCGTATACTTCTCCGACGAGCGACTCAAGCCCAACCTGATCGAGCGGCTTCGCAATCGCGGTTCCGACACCGCCGTGCTCAATGACAGCCGCGAGAGCTATCTCACCGACAATGCCCTGTTCCAGCATCAGACCAAGGTCATCCGCCGTCTGGCAGATGAGGGCCCCTGCGTCATCGTGGGCCGCTGCGCCGACTTTGTGCTCAAGGGCCGCAAGGATGTGGTGCGGGTCTTTGTCCATGCTGATGACGACTTCTGTCTGGAGCAGGCCATGCTGGTCAACTCCCTGAGCGCCTCCGCCGTAAAGAAAAAGATCGCCGAAGTGGACGAGTACCATGCCAAGTACTATAAGTACCACACCGGCAAGGACTGGTACGATGCCAGAAATTACGACCTATCCCTGAACAGCGGTGTGTTGGGCTTTGAGGGCACCATGAACGAGATCCTCAATTACATGGAGCTGCGCTCCCAGTCCGACCTGGACGTGTAAACTCTGTCCGGTGGTGCCGCCTACCATAAACCGCCAAACACCCTGTTTCCGAACCGGTTACAGGGTGGTTCTTTTACAGCCCAATATAACAAAACTAACAGGGGGGGAGGGCATTTGCGCGGCC
>JAZNTL010000100.1:0-6145 GCA_045591745.1 Lawsonibacter sp. | reverse complement strand
CTTGATGATGTCCAGATAGAAGGAGGACAGCTCCACCACGCAGAAGTCGTTGATGGCGTGGGACACGGAGTGGAACTCGTACTCGTCATAGGCGGCAAAGCACTTTTCCATCAGGGCGTTGAGCTTGGTCACCGCCCAGCGGTCCAGCTCCAGCATGTGGTTGGGAGCCACCAGCTTGTCGGCATCGAAGCCGGCCAGGTTGCCCAAACAGTAGCGGGCGGTGTTGCGGAACTTCAGATAGCTCTGGGACAGCTGCTTGAAGATGGCGTCGGAGCAGCGCACGTCCACGTGATAGTCGGCGGAACCGGCCCACAGGCGCAGCAGGTCAGCGCCGTACTTCTTCACGATGTCTGCCGGGTCAACGCCGTTGCCCAGAGACTTGTGCATGGCGCGGCCGTCGCCGTCCACGGTCCAGCCGTGGGTCAGGCACTGCTTGAAGGGAGCGCCCTGACCCAGCGCGCCCACGGCGGTAAGCAGGGAGGCCTGGAACCAGCCGCGGTACTGGTCAAGACCCTCGATATACATATCGGCGGGCCAGAAGTTCTGGGTCTTCTTCATAGAGGCGAAGTGGGTGGAACCGGAGTCGAACCAGCCGTGCAGAGTGTCCTCCTCCTTGAAGAAGTGGGTGCCGCCGCAGTGGGGGCACTTGTAGCTCTTGGGCAGAATGTCGGCGGCATCCATCTCATACCATGCGTTGGAACCCTTCTCAGCGAACAGTGCGGACACGGCGGCGATGGTCTCATCGTCGCACACGGGCTTCTTGCAGTCCTCGCAGTAGAACACGGGGATGGGCAGACCCCAGCGGGGCTGACGGCTGATACACCAGTCGGCGCGCTCGCGGATCATGGCCTTCATGCGGTCAATGCCCCATGCGGGCAGCCAGCGCACCTCGTCACAGGCATCGCAGGCGGCATCCTTAAAGGCGTCCACGGAGCAGAACCACTGGGGAGTGGCACGGAAGATGATGGGGCTCTTGCAGCGCCAGCAGTGGGGATAGGAGTGGATGATCTCCTCGCTGGCGAACAGGGCGCCGGACTGCTTCATATCCTCCAGAATGACGGGGTTGGACTCCTCCGTCTTCATGCCCGCATACTTACCGGCATAGTCGGTGTGGCGGCCCCGGTCGTCCACGGGCACCACCATCTCGATCTTATAGCGCTTGCAGGTCTCGTAGTCGTCCGCGCCGAAGCCGGGAGCGGTGTGGACGCAGCCGGTACCGGAGTCCATGGTAACGTACTCGGCGGTGCACAGCTGGCTGGTCTTGTCCAGGAAGGGGTGCTGGGCCAGCATATACTCAAAGTCCTGACCGGCGAAGCGCTCCACGATCTCGAACTTCTCGATGCCGCCCACGGCCATGACTTTATTGCACAGGGCCTCGGCCACAATATACATTTCGCCGTTGTCCGCCTTGACCAGCACATAGCTCTCACGGGGATGGACGGCGATGGCAAGGTTGCCGGGCAGGGTCCAGATGGTGGTGGTCCAGATGACGAAGTACATCTTGGACAGGTCGCCGTACTTGGCCAGCTTGCCCTGATCGTCCTTGACGGCGAATTTGACGTAAACGGTGGTACAGGGATCGTCCTTGTACTCGATCTCCGCCTCGGCCAGAGCGGTCTCGTCCTTGGCGCACCAGTACACGGGCTTGAGTCCCTTGTAGATGTAACCCTTCTTATACATCTCGCCGAAGATCTTGACCTCCTCAGCCTCAAAGCCGGGGTCCATGGTCATGTAGGGATGCTCCCAGTCACCCAGAGCGCCCAGACGGCGAAAGCCCTCGCGCTGGATGTCGATATACTTCTGGGCATAGTTGTGGCAGGCGGTGCGGAACTCGGGCACGGACATGGCCTTGTGGTTGAGCTTCTGCTCCTTGATGATGGCAGACTCAATGGGCATACCGTGGTTGTCCCAGCCGGGGATGAAGGGGGTCCAGTAGCCGCGCATGGCGTGCATACGGATAATAAAGTCCTTCAGGGAGCGGTTCATGGCATGACCCATGTGGGGATTGCCGTTGGAGAAGGGAGGGCCGTCGTGCAGGGAGAAGCGGGGCTTGCCCTCGTTCTTCTTCAGAAGCTCGTTGTAAAGGTCCATCTCGTTCCACTTTTCCAGCATGCCGGGCTCCCGGTTGGGCAGGCCCGCGCGCATGGGAAATTCGGTCTGGGGGAGATTGATGGTCTTGTTGTAGTCCATGTCTCGATTCCTCCTATATAGCAAATTATTACCTATCCTGTTTTTGCGTACTCGAAAACAAAACGCGCCTCGTCTCAATCAAGAGACAAAGGCGCGAATATCCTCTGCGGTACCACTCTTATTGCCGGCAATGCCGGCCACTCAAGGTTCGCCCGGTAACGGGGGCGTGCCGGAGGTACTTACTTTCCAAAAGGAGTTCGGCCCTCTGCTCCGAGGTGATGTTCGCTCCTCGTCCCGACCGCCTTGCACCATCCGGCGGCTCTCTGTACGGGTGTGGGAGGGGTTACTTGTCCTCATCCGCGCATCATTCCAATATACATCCGCTATCTTATCCGCTTTTTCCCGTTCTGTCAAGCAAAAAATCCGGGAGAAACGGTTTTTCGTTCCTCCCGGATGCTTTTTACTTAATTTCGTAATCCCTGCCAAACTGCAGTTCGCCGAAATCCACGTGATGGACGGCGGTCTTGTCCAGATCAGGCTCGTCCTCCTGCTCCGGCACATCCTGCTCCGGCTCGAAGTTCGCCGGCTCCAGATCCACGGAAAATTCCGTGGTGTTCTCCAGCTCTTCCCGGGCAAGCTCCGCCTTCACATCGGCCTGCGCCGCGGCCAGCAGGCGCTGGACATTGTCGTCGATCTCCTGAGCGGCCTCGTCCACAATGCTGACGCTATGGGGGGCGGGAGTGGGGGTGATCTGGTCCAGCTGGTCCAGATATTCCTGAGTCTGTTTGTGGAGGAACTGCACCTTGGCCACGTAGTCGGCGGTGGCCTTCTGTGCCGCGGCCAGACGGAACTCCTCCTCAGAGATCTCCTTGCGCAGGCCGGCTACCTTGGCGGCCACCTCCAGCTGAGCGTCCTGAAGCATGGTTTCCTTCTTCTGCTCCGCCTCGCGCACCAGATCGTCCGCCATGCGCTGAGCGGTCATGAGGGCCTTGCGCATGGCCTCTTCGGTGGAACGGTATTCCTCCACCTTGTCCACCAGCACCTTCATCTTGCTCTTGAGCACAGCGTTTTCGTTATACAGGGCAGAGTAATCCGCCGTCAGCAGATCCAGAAACTCGTCCACCATGGCCATGTTATAGCCGCCAAAGGACGCTTTGGCAAATGCGCGCTCGGAAACTTCCTGAGGAGTCAGCATATCTATTCCCTCCAAACCGTCTCATAGACGGGTCGTATGTTTCTGTCAGAAGTACAGGCCGTTATTTTCCAGTTCGTCGATCAGATCACCCAAAATGTCCACGTTATAGGGGGTGATGATGTAGGTGGAGATGGCGACCTTCTTGATCTTGCCGCCGTGGGCATAGGTCACGCCGGACAGGAAGTCCAGCAGACGGCGGGCCACATCCTTGTTGGTGGACTCCAGATTCAGCACCACGGTGCGCTTTTCACGCAGGTGGTCGGCCACCTCACTGGCATTTTCATAGCGGTCGGGCTTGACCAGCACCACCTGAAGCTGGGTGGTGGTGTGGATGTTGACCACCTTGTTGCTGCGGCGCTCCTGCTCCATGGCGTAGCCGGCGGCCTCGCTGGGCGCACTGCGGCGCTCACGACGGGCGGGAGGCTCGGCCTGAGCGCGGGTATTCACCTGATCGAAGTCATCGAAATCATCCTCGTCCTCATCCTCGTAGGGGCGGGCCAGTCGCTTGAGTTCATCCATAAATCCCATTATGATACCCTCATTTCTTAAGTAAAATCACACTTCGCGCGCCGGTCTGGGTCCGAACAAAGCCGTGCCAACCCGCACCAGAGTAGCCCCCTGTGCGATGGCATCTTCAAAATCTCTGCTCATACCCATGGACAGACAGTTTATATCATTTTTATTATGGTCTATTTTTTCCTTCATGTCAACAAAAAGCTGACGCATCTTCACAAAATAATGTGTATTGTCCCCCGGTGCAAGCGCAATGGGTGGTATTGCCATCAACCCCCGCAGACGCACATTGGGCATTTCCTGCGTCTGCCGGGCCAGTTCGTCCAGCTCCTCCGGGGCGATGCCGCCCTTGCTCTGCTCGCCGCCCACGTTCACCTGAAGCAGGACGTCCTGCACGATGCCCAGCTTCCCGGCCTGCTTGTCAATGGCCTGCAACAAATGCAGGGAGTCCACCGACTGGATCAGCTCCACCCGGCCAACCACCTTGTTGACCTTGTTGGTCTGCAGATGGCCGATGAAGTGCACCTGCTGTGCCCCGGCATAGGCATCCGCCTCCAGGTGGGCACACAGCTCCTGCACCCGGTTCTCCCCGCACACGGTCAGCCCCGCGGCAATGGCAGCGCGGATGGTTTCGTCAGACTGCACCTTGGTGGCCGCACACAGGGTAATCGCCTGCGGGTCGCGCCCGGCGGCGATGGCGGCGGCGGCAATGCGCGCCTTTATTGTTCTAAGGTTGTGTTCCAGTTCCACGTCAGCACCCCCTTATTCCTGCACGACCTTGCCATCGTACAGGTCTCTGGCCCGAACGATGACCTGAGTGCCCGGACGCAGAACACGCTTGCCGGTGTCCAGCGACTGCACCACATAGAACTGGGTGCCCTCCGCCATGGTCCTCACGGTCTTGAACTCTGCCTGTCCGTTGACCAGCGCGTACACGCCGGTGGTGCTTACCTTTTTCTGCTCGCCCGTCTCTTTGTCCGTTACCGTTTTGGTCAGGATATGTACCGCGTCTTTGGGCACGCGCAGACCTTGATCACTTTCAAAAATGACCTCCACCGTCTGCCGGCGCAGAAGGGTGGTGTTGGCCAGATAGCGGTCGGAGGAAAACAGCACCATGCACCGGCCCTCCTCCGGCTGGCTGATGGCATCCACGCGCATGGTCACGTCCCGGACAAAGTCACCGGTAAAGCGCACCACAGCCTTGCCGCCTATGCTCAGCCGCTCCGCCGCGTCCACAGGCAGATTGGCCGCCACACACCAGCGGTTTGCGGTGATGATTTTGCCCAGCGCGTTCTCATCCGACTTTCCGCCCCGCTTCAGCAGTTCGTTCAGTCCGGCGGGGGTAAGTTGTGCCGCAGTCTGGGGCGTTACTCCTTCATAGCCATCCACCTGTGCCGAGAAGGTGCCCTCCTCCTTGGCATACACTCGGCTGGTATCCTGCGCCGAGCGGGTTTGCAGGGCGCGAAGCTGGGCAGAAATTTGAGCCAGATGTGTGTTGTCCACACCTGCGCCATAGGTGTAGTCCCGCTTCAGCACCGCCCGCTTCAGGTCCAGCACCTGATCCTCCAGCCGGCCAAACTCGCCCGCGGCGCTGTCCGCGCGCAAGGCAACTGCCGCCCGGACCACATCGTTCTCCAGCTGAGCCACTCCGCCGCCGGTTTCGGTCTGTGTGGTGGCATACTGCAAAAGCTCCGCCTCCAGCGTCAGCTGTTGGATCTGCTTCTTGCGCTCCAGGGCCTCGCTGTCCCGATAGAGCACCGCCACCGTCTGTCCCGCGCCGATCCGTTCCCCCTCGCCGGGGATCACGTCGGCAATGCCCGCTCCGGCGGGGAGCACCTGCTCCTGCCGCACCAGCAGAGCCTCCGCCTCCACGCTGTCATTGACGGTGTAGGCATAGGCCACGGCGGTGGTCAGCGGATCGGTCATGCCCCGGAACAGATACACGGTGAAATAGACCCCAAGACACAGGGCCAGAAAAAGCATGACCAGTTTTGTAACGGTAGTGCCTTCCTTCATGGAACCTCTCTCTTTCTTGCTGGGCGCAAAGCCCCGGTTACGTCTGCTGTTCCTCCCATTCCAAGGGAACAGGCCGTTCAGGTACGATGGTGGAAATCGCGTGCTTATAGATCACCTGCTGTTTTTCCCACGGGATGCTTGCATCCCGTGGGGCCCCGGTGATTTGAAATCCTCGGGCGAAGTGAATTCGCCCTGCGGGACGCGCGTTGCGCGGGTCGCTTCGCTCCCACGGCAAACAGCAGGTTATTGCCCCTGTTCCTCCCATTCCAAGGGAACAGGCCGTTCAGGTAC
>JAZNTL010000099.1:0-6720 GCA_045591745.1 Lawsonibacter sp. | reverse complement strand
AAGTACACCACCGACATGAACTTCGTGTCCAACGCTTCCTGCACCACCAACTGCCTGGCTCCCATTGCCAAGGTCCTGAACGATAACTGGGGCATCACCGAGGGTCTGATGACCACCGTGCACTCCGTCACCGCCACCCAGAAGACCGTTGACGGTCCCTCTCTGAAGGACTGGCGCGGTGGCCGCGCCGCCTGCGGCAACATCATCCCCTCCTCCACCGGCGCCGCCAAGGCCGTGGGCAAGGTCATCCCCGAGCTGAACGGCAAGCTGACCGGTATGTCCATGCGCGTTCCCACCCTGGACGTGTCCGTGGTCGACCTGACTGTCAACCTGGCCAAGCCCGCCAAGTACGAGGAGATCTGCGCCGCCATGAAGGCCGCTTCCGAGGGTGAGCTGAAGGGTGTTCTGGGTTACACCGACGAGGCCGTCGTGTCCTCCGACTTCCTGGGCGACACCCGCACCTCCATCTTCGATGCCGATGCCGGTATCGCTCTGACCGACACCTTCGTGAAGGTCGTTTCCTGGTACGACAACGAGATCGGCTACTCCAACAAGGTTCTGGAGCTGATCAAGCACATGTACTCCGTCGACCACAAGTAATTTAGGCGAAAACCTCAAATTACGGAATTTTTTCCGATGAAACCCATCGGAAGAAAAACGGTCTGATGGAACAACCATGTGGTTGTTGGAACAACGATTCGCCGAGTTGTGAAACTCGGTGGATTCCCCAAAAGACAAGAAACACGTCCCTTTTCGTTGAGAAAAGGGGCGTGTTTTTATGTCCAAATAATCTTGCCGCAGTAAAAAGCCTTCCCTGCGTAAGGGGAGGTGGCCGAGCGAAGCGAGGTCGGAAGGGTCGACTGTCAACCCCTCAGTCAGCTTCACTGACAGCTCCCCTTGCACAGGGGAGCCTTATTTCAAGCTCTCCAGCACCTTTGCGGTGCTTTGGGCAAAGAGTTTTGCTCCCAGCAGGGCCTCCTGCAGGGTGTTGCCGTGGGTGCCCACCTCCACCAGCACTGAGCCGACGGACAGGTGCTGGTTAAACCGGGAGGCGCGCAGCACCATGGGACGGGCAAGGGTATCGTGGTCGTCCAGCAGCTGCTGCTGGACACGCATGGCAAAGGTGAGGTTTTCCTGCCAGAGCGGGTGCTTGCCTGTGCCGTCAGTACCCACCACCAGCATGACCTGCGCCGCCTGTTCTCCGCCTTCGGCGGACACGGCCTTATAAATGGTGCCGTCTTCTGCCGCCAGAGCGTCCCGATGCACGTCCAGCACCACCTGAATGGATGGGTACTGGTCCAGCCACCGCTTTGCGGCGGCAAGGGAACGGTCATAGGCCTCGTTATAGGATGGATAGTCGTACAGGGTGGTGTCATGCAGGACCTCAAAGCCCTGTTCCCGGAGCACCCGGGCCATTTCCTCGCCCACCCGCACTACATTATAATTACAGTCGGTGGTGCGGTAGGGGTCGCTTTCTTCGTATCGGTCGCTGCCGGAGGGGGTATAGGCTTCGCTTCCGTGGGAATGGAGGATGAGCACCTGCGGGCCATCGGACAGGGTGATGTGTACCGGGGCGCAGGCCAGCGCGGAAACGTCGGGCTGCTTGTCTGCCCGGTTGGCGATGTAGATGTCCCCGGTGCGCAGGTAGCTTTGAGTAGCGGAGGGGACCATGGTGCGGGGGATGATATTGGTGTTCTCCGCGTCCGTGTTGGGGATGGCAGGCTCGGACAAGTCCTCGTCTACCGGATCGGTTGAAGGCTGGGAGGACGGCTCTGCGGCCTGTAAAATGGCTGGAGCATCTCCGAAGGAGGCCCGCAGTACAGGGGATTGAGCCAGCACCAGCCGCTGCCAGCCCGTTGGACCGTCCGGAGCGGAGGCGGCGGGAAGCTGGGAGCGGAGCAGAGAGATGGCAAGGGCAGTGTCCTGAGACAGAGCCTGCATTGCTTCCTGCGCGTGTGTGGTGTCTGCCGTGCGTATGGTCACCCATGCCGCGGTGGCGGCCAGTGCCAACGCAGTGCTGCGCCGCAGCACCCGCATGACTTGTCCGGCAGTTCCTTTCATTTGCGTTCACACTCCTTTTCGGTTGGTACAGTCTATGAAAAGGAGGACAAGGATATGTGAGGGAAATGGGCTGGGGCGAAAAAGTTTACAAATATCCCTTTCTTTTCCCAAAAGAATGCGTATAATGAAAAACAGCAAGAACAAGGGGGCGATAACATGTATCGCGAACAACTCAGCTGGCCGGAACGTGGGCGGCTTTGGCTGCGCATCGGCATCCGATTTTGGATAACGGTACTGGTGGTGCTGTTTATATGGACATTGGGCCGGCCCCTGCTGTCTCTGTTTATGCCCTTTCTTCTGGCGCTTGGAGCGGCGGCCCTGCTCAATCCTGTGGTGCGCACTCTGCAAAAGCGATTGGGCTGGTCCAGAGGGGTGCTGAGCCTGTTGGTCCTGCTGGTGGTTTTCGGCGCGGCGGGCACGGCGCTGTCCCTGGTGGTGCGTGCGGCGGTGATGGAGATGATTTCACTGGCGGAAAACTGGCAGAGTATTCTGCACACCGTGGAACAGAGTGTGCTGGAGCTGGACCTGTTTTTGCAGGGGGTGGCGGAAAAGTTGCCCTTTGCCATCACCGCCCCGGACCAGACGGTGCTGGAGCGGGTGGCGCTCTGGCTGCAGGACTGGATGCAGACGGCGGCTCCCGACTTGGGATACCTGACCCAGTTTGCCACGGACAAGGCCAAGGATGTGGCCGGATTTGCACTGGCAGCCGTCGTGTTTTTGATTGCTTCCTATTTCCTGTGTGCGGATTTTCCCTACCTGCGCACCCGGGTCATTCAGCGTCTGGATGACGGATCGCTCCGCTTCGTGCGGCAGGTGAAGACGGCGGCGCTGGCCGCCTTCGGCGGCTATCTCAAAGCGCAACTGCTGCTGACGGTGGGTGTATTCTTTATCCTGCTGGGTGGCTTCCTGCTTACGGGGCAGAGTTATGCCCTGCTGCTGGCGCTGGGGCTGGCGGTGCTGGACTTTATCCCCATCGTGGGCTCAGGCACCATTATGGTGCCGTGGGCGTTGGTCGACCTGTTTACCGCTCGCTATGACCGGGCTATCGCTATTATGCTGATTTGGGGTGTGGTAGTGGTGTTTCGCCGGGTGGCGGAGCCGAAGTTTTTGGGCAACCAGACGGGACTGTCCTCCATCCTCTCACTGGTCAGCATCTACGTAGGTATGCGCGTGGGCGGTGTGGCCGGTATGGTCTTGGGACCCATTTTGACGCTGGTGGCGCTCAACCTGCTGGGACTGGGCCTGCTGGACGGAGTAAAGGCCGACCTGCGCCTTGTAGCGGAGGATACGGCGGCCATTCTGCGGGGCAGCACAAACGGAAAATAAAAACCGGATTTTGTTGCAATTTAAAAAATCGTTTCAGTTTCTTCATGTTTTGGACACAAATTGCCTGTATGCTTGCGGAGTAAACGGAGCATTTTAGCCTACGAGGAGGTAATACTATGTACGATCCTTATAATAATTTTGATCGACGGGAGGAGACTGAGCGGCCCATCCACACCACCTACCGCATGGTGGGCGATGTGGAGCAGCCGGCGAAGAAAAAACGTTCCGGAGTGAAGCTCACGGCCCTGTGTCTGTGCTGCGCCCTGCTGGGTGGCATTGCCGGTGTGGGCGCTGGCGCCCTTGTGGACCGATTTGGCTATCAGGGCGAGACCACTGTCTATCACGGAGAGCACACCCCTGTGGCGGTGACGGTGGCTAACGTGCCCTCGGCCACGGCGCTGACTCCGGCGCAGGTATATGCCGCCAACGTGGATGCCTGCGTGGGCATCACCGTGACCACCACCACCAACGTCTTTGGCTACACTACCACTGCTGCAGCCACCGGCTCCGGCTTTGTCATCACCCGGGACGGCTATATCGTGACCAATCATCACGTGATCGAAGAGGCCGTTAAGGACAAGACTGTGCCTATTACCGTCTCGTTCCAGAATGGGGAGAGCTATGAAGCCAAGCTGGTGGGCAGCGAGGCGGACAACGATGTGGCCGTGCTGAAGATAGAGGCGCAAGAACTGACACCCGTGGTGCTGGGCGACTCGGACAAGCTGGTGATTGGCGAGGCGGTTTATGCCATCGGCAACCCGCTGGGCGAGCTGACCTACTCCCTCACCGACGGACTGGTGTCCGCGCTGGACCGGGTCATTACCACCGGCAGCGGAGACAATGCCACCAGCCTGAACATGCTGCAGACCAACTGTGCCATCAACTCCGGCAACTCCGGCGGCCCGCTGTTCAATGCCTATGGTGAAGTCATCGGCATCACCACCGCCAAAATGTCCAGCACCGGATCTTCCGCCTCTGTGGAGGGACTTGGCTTTGCCGTTCCTGTCAACGACGTAAAGGACATTATCAAGGACCTGATCGAGCACGGCTATGTAACCGGAAAGCCCTATATGGGTGTGCAGATCTCCAGCGTTTCTGAGCTGGATGCCAAGCGCTACGGTCTGAAGGTGGGCGCTTACGTTGAGGTGGTGGAGGAGAACTCCAGCGCCGAAAAGGCCGGACTGAAGGTGGGCGATATCATCATCGCCATTGATGAGACCGAAATCAACACCCACTCCGCACTGGTTGCTACCGTTGCCACCTATCGGGCGGGGGACACCGTCACGCTGAAGATCCTGCGCGACCAGAAGGAGATGGAACTGAAGCTGACGCTGGCGGAGAAGCAGCCTGCGGCCGAGCAGGAGCAGAGCCAGCCGGCCCAGTCCGACCAGCAGCAACAGCGGCCTTCCGGAGGCCAGCAGTACGGCGGCAACGACCGCTACTACTACCAGTGGCCTTTTGGTAACTTCGGCAGCTTTTTCAACTTCCCCTTCTAAGTATAAAAATGCCCCACACCTTTGGTGTGGGGCATTTTTGCTCTAATCAGGTTCCTGCGCACAGATGCTCAATGAGGATCTTGGTGCCGATGGCGATGAGGACAAGACCGCCCACCAGCTCTGCCCGCTTCTGGAACAGGCAGCCCAGACCCTTGCCCAGGATGCCGCCCGCGGCGGACAGAGCGAAGGCCACGATGCCGATGACGGCGCAGGCCAGGGCGATGTTCATGTCGGGCATGAAGGCCATGGACACACCGGCGGCCATAGCGTCGATGGAGGTGGCGATGGCCAGCAGGCACAGACGGCGGGGGGACAGGTCGCAGGTGTCGGACTGGGATTGGGCACACTCCGAGCAGTCCTTGTCAAAGGAGCCCCACACCATCTTGCCGCCAATAAAGGCCAAAAGGCCGAAGGCGATGAAGTGGTCGAAGGCCACGATATACTGGCTCAGACCGGTGGCAAGCAGCCAGCCGGCCAGCGGCATGGCGGCCTGAAAGCAACCGAACCAAATACCCATTTTCAGCGCGTCCCGCTTGCGGAAGCCGGGGGTGGCGATGGCGGTGGAGGTGGATACGGCAAAGGCGTCCAGAGCAAGGCTTACAGCCATGAGGAGAATGTACAGCAAAACGATCCATCCTTTTTTGATTTTCTAGTGAAAAACGGGTACCGCCCAGCTGAGCGGTACCCGGATAAAGGCAGGGAGATAGTAACACAGGAGAAAAGGCTTGTCAAGGGGTGGAAAACTGCTTTTTCAGGCCCTGACGGAAGGCTTCCAGCGTTTCGGGGGTCTCGTCCAGCCAATAGGTGCGGGCGGGCACACCGCCGTTGGCATCATCAAAGTCGGCGAAGCTGAACCAGACGGCCATGCGGATGTTGGGATAGTCGCCGATGTGCTCGAACATGTTGTTGATCCAGGCTGCCTTGTCGCCGCCGATGCCGCTGGAGGCAAATTCCGTGATGATCCAGGGGAATGCGGCGAAGCGGGGATGATACTCGTCCCAGATCAGGTCGTAGATCACATCGAACTCCCGCCATTCCTCTGCCCACTTGGTGTAATAAGTGCCGTTGTTGTAGCCGGTCACACCGATCATCTGGGCATATTCATTGCCCGGGTAATAGGCCAGAGAGTTGTTCCAGTTGGAGGGGGGCGCCTGCCGGTCGTTGGGATTATAGATCCAGATGCAGTTGTCCACGCCTTCCTCCTCAAAGATGCGGTAGATACGCTGCCACACGGCGGTGAAGATGGCCGGGTCGGCAAGATTGACCACGCCGCCGTAGCTGGTCCAGTCGGAATTCATTTCGTTGTTCAGCCGGAACAGGAATGGGTGGCCGAAGTCGGCGGCGGCGCGTGCCCACACCCGAAGCTGCTCGTCCATATTGCCCCGGTAGATTTCAAGCAGGGGGGACTTGGCGAACATATCCGTGTTGTTGTTGTCCGTCAACTGCAGGGTCAGCTCCACCAGCCGCCCCGCCTCATAGTTCTCCTGCATCACGTCCGTGGGGAATTCGTGGGTGGGGAAGTGGCGGTAGTAGAGGATGACGGGGAAGGTGTAGTCCAGTTTATCCTCCATGGCGGTCAGCTCATTGTCGAAGCCGTTGACGTAGAAGTCCTGCATAAAGATGCCCCAATCCATGGGGGCGGAAAAGTCGTTGAGCTTCTCGTACAGCGCTTCGGTCTCCTTCGACCAGTCGGTCTGGGACAGGTCGGGGGCATAGTCGGTGTCGTACACCGGCGTGCCCATGGGGTCAAAGACCTGCACGGTGTCCTCCCCTTCAAACATAGCCAGCAGCCCGTCGGCGTGACCGGCGGGGTAGGGGTCCTCCAAATGGCCTCGGT
>JAZNTL010000098.1:0-21810 GCA_045591745.1 Lawsonibacter sp. | reverse complement strand
CCTCCAGCTTATCCGGACCAAACAGTCCCTGATAGCCTTCGTTGCCTGCCACGATGACAGGCTTGGCCGCCGCCATGGCTTCCAGCGCCGCCCGAGACACACCTACAAACACATCTCCCGCCGCCACGATCTCGTTGATATCGGTACGGGGGCCGGTCATGGTGATCACCTTGCGGCCCAGCTGCTCATTGACCTGAGCCGCCTTTGCGTTCAGCTCGTCAAACACATTGCCGCCGCCGGCGATGAGCAGCTGCACACCGGGCACGCGCTGTTCCAGCGCCGGTGCGATCTCGATCAGCTGTCGGGCCACCAGCGCCCGGTCCTCATCCATACGGCTGACATAGGACACGATGGCTCTTTCCGGATCCAGTCCGAACTCGGCCAGCACCCGTTCCCCCGACACCTCAGGGGAAAATTTGTCCGTATCAACGCCGTTGATGGTGATGGAAATATGCTCTGCGGGAATCCCATACTCCCGAATCAGGTATGCCTTGATGTCATCGGAAACGGCGATGGTGCGCTGACCCCAGTTGGTCAGATAGCGCAGACCACCGGAGGTTTGAAACACCCAGTGAGCGGTGGTAACAAAGGGGAACCCCATGCGCTTGTGCAAAAGTCCACACAGAAAGCCCGGGATACGGGCATGTGCATGGACCACGTCGGGCCGCTCCTGCCGGATGACCTGCTTGAGAATACGCAAAGAGCGCAGCATGCACCCGGCACTGCGCCGGTTCAGCGGCGCCTGATAGTGGCGGATACCGGCTTTCTCGATCTCCGGAACATAGACACCACCGTTGGATACCACAGCCACATCATTTCCCATGACTTTCAGCTGCTTGGACAGCTCCACAATGTGAGTCTCCGCACCGCCGATGTCAAGGCCCATGGTGACCATCAGAATTTTACAGGCCATTACTCCAACCCCGTGACCGTGCCGCCAAAGAGGCTGGTTTTGGTATAGAGATCCAGCGCCCAGCCCACACCCAGAATGTTGGCGCGGTTGACATAATAATGGCCGCGTTCGTCCACTCTGGCCTGTGCTTCCACCGTCAGCTTCACATTGTACCGGTTCTCAACAGGGGCCATAACATAGGTGCCGTCTGCCTTGAGCATAGAGATGACACAGTCTTCCCTCTGAATATCCTTGATGATACCCATGGGGTTGCCCGTCTCTTTGTCGTAGATCCGGTCCTCTACCCGCAGGCTTTCCAGACGGCCTTCCGGCATGTTGGTGATGGTCACCTCGTAACGGATGGTCTGCATGGGGTCTGCCGCACTGGCAATGGGCATGGCGCTGTCCTTGGTATACAGAGCCACCGCGAGCACCGCCACCACCGCAATGACCGCCACATCGATCACGCTGACCAGGCCGAACAGACGGCCGTTTTCATCAATGAGCTTTTTCATGGTGCTCACCCTCTCTCCACAGACAAGATATAGCCCGCGCCGTAGTAGCCGGGACCCAGCACGCGAACGGAAGTGCCCGCCCGGACCTCAAGGCCGCTTTCCAGTACGATGCCCTCCTCGTTGTCCACTGCCTGGGCGGTGACGTTCATAACTACATTGTAGCGCTCCGGCACTTCTACAAACTGGAAGGTGCCCTGCAGCTCGTTCTTGGTCAGGGTTTTGGCGGGAGACACCTCCACCGTCTCAACAGTGCCCATCAGTTCCTTTTTGGTGCGCTCATAGCTCTCATCACCTACGGCGATCATGTCTGCAGTCTGCTTGTGTACCTGCTCCAGCTCCACTACATAGCGCACCACATGGGTTCCCTTGGGTACGGTCACCCCGCTGTTGGGGTCCACCTCGGTCTGATGGCTGCCCACAAATTTCCAGGCCAGCAGACCTGCTGCGGCAACCAATACCACCACCAGCAGTCCGATGTCAAAAAGGTTCAGCTTCCACTTGATTCTCTTTTTCTCACTCATGGTTTTTCCCCTCCAGCACTTTGTAATAAACGTTTTCTGTATTCTGGGCAAAAATCTCCGCGGTAAACCGTTGGGAGAACACTTCGATGGCACGACTCTTCATGCGCTCCAGTGTCTGCGGCTCGTCCATAAGCCGTGCAATACAGGCGGCCAGTGCCGCACTGTTGCGGTTTTCAAACAGCAAGCCAACCTCTCCGTCATCGATGAGCCAGGGGTTTCCGCCATACGTACTGACCACAGCAGGCAGCCCCATGCTCAGGCCTTCCAAGAGAGACATGCTGCAAGCCTCCGTGCCGTAGGAAGCATTGAGCTGCAGGTCCAGCACAGACAGCACCGCGGCAACATCGCTTTGGAAGCCCAAGTAAACCACCCGGTCGGAAAGGCCCATCTCCTGCGTCTTTGCCTTCAGTTCTTCCTCAAAAGCTCCGGTGCCTGCCACCAGCAGGCGAACCTTTTTCCCCTGTTCGCCCAACAGCTTCATGGCCTCCAGAATGTACATATGGCCCTTATACGGCTCGATACGGGCCAGAATGCCCAGCACGAAGTCGTCCGGCTCAATGCCCCAGCGCGCACGCAGGGCATCGCATTCCTCCGGAGTCTTTCGTGCCACCGGGGTCACACCGTTCATCATTACGGTAATGTTTTTGTCCGAAATGCCCGCGTCGGTCAAATTCTCCGCCGTTGCCGGACTGACGGCGATGATGTGGTCGGAATAGTATTCGTTGACCCACTTGTTCACCCAGCGGCCGGGAGGATACTTCAGCTTGGCGGGAACGGGAAAGGCGGAATGGCGGGTATAGATGACCTTCTTGCCGCAGCGTCGGCCGGCGATGCGTCCGGACAGCGCTCCGTGGGTGTGGACGATATCCGGGTCCTCCCGGCGGATCAAGTCCATAAGCTGCTTTACGTCGTCCTTGTGATAGGAGCGGTCTGCCAGACCGTCCACCTCATACACCGTAGTGCCCAGCTCTTCCAGCGGTGCTTTAAGCAGGCTGCCCTTGGGCACGGCCACGGACACGTCAAAGTGTTCCCGGTCCGTCCGGCTCATGTAGTTGAGCAATACCCGGCCAGCACCACCAATATTGGTGTCGCTGATGATGTTGAGTACCTTGATCATCCTTCCACCTCCTGGGTCAGTTCACTCCATCGGGCCGCAACCATGCCCAGGGCCAGATAGGCCCAGAACACGAACATGACCCGGTAATTATAGAAGGAATAGTCCGTCATGGCCTGCACCATAAAGCCGGCCGCTCCGGACAGGAACGCGATCTGCAGCATGCGGCCCTTGCCCTTCCTTTCCCGGTGCACAGCAGCGCACAGCCACCGGAAATAGCAAATCAGGATCACGCAGAACACCACCAGCGCGCAGATACCGGCATCCACCGTGATCTGCAGCAGCAGATTGTGGCTGTGGGGGGCAACGATCTCGTCATAGCTGTAAGCGGGATAGACGGTATTAAAGGCCACATCGCCCGGACCCACACCGCACAGCCAATAGTCGGCCAGCATGCGCACAGTGCCGAACCAGATGGACACCCGGTAGGAGGTGGAACGGTCCGCCAGATCTCCGATGCTGGTGAAGCGCTGGATAATGGTTTCCGGAAGCACGAAATAGAGCACGATCAGCGCAAAGGGCGCCAGCATCAGCAGCCGGGGATTGAGCATCACCACAAACACAAGGCCCGCCAGCAGCACAGCCAGCCACGCTCCGCGGGAGAAGGTGAGTACCAGACACAAACACAGCACACCGCAGCAGCCCAGCCAAAACAGCCGTTCTTTTCTCTGCGTTGCATTGAGCAGGCACGCGCCGCCCAGAGGGATCATCAGCACCAGATACTGGCCCAGCATGTTGGGATTCTCCATGGTGGAGCCTACCCGGAAGCTGATGCCGGAGAACATGGCACTGTCCACCCATGCCGCAGACTGGTAGCCGCTGCCGAACACATACTGCACAACACCATATGCCGCCACCAGCGTTCCGCCCAGCACCATGAGCTTGACCATGCGTTCCAGCTGTCCGCGGGTATCTACGCTATTCAGGGGCACCAAAGTAAACAGGACGAAAAATACGGTAAGCAGGCCCACAGGCAAACTGGCCCTAGGTGCTACTGAGGCCACCGTTCCCACCGCGTACACCGCAGCATACAGCATGACGTATTTGTTGATGGGCGAGAAGGTGAGCTGACGCTTCCGGTCACGCAGCAGACGCAATGCCAGCGAGCACACAGCCACCACGCCCAGTGCCGCCACCACCATGGTGGGCAGCAGCGCGCCAAAGGCCACCGGCAGCATGCACCAGAACCACAGCTGGGTAAACACGCTGTCACCCAGCAGCTTTTCCAGCTTCAGCAGCTCATACAAACGACACAAGCCGCCCCGCACCCAATTCCAGATGTGTGCAAACACGCTGTGTTCCGATGCGCCCCGCGCCCGCAGGGACGGGTTGAGGAACCATTGCACCACACGGCTGTTGTTCCACTGCACTCCCAGCCAGTCGGCCATGGAAAACAGCCACCGGCACAGGATGCTGGCATGGAGAATATTCATGATCCTCTGCATATCATCCACCTCGTTTCGCAATGCGCTTCGCCATATCGACCACCATTTGTGCCTCCGGTATGCGCAGCAGTACAGCCACTGTAAAGTAAATCAGCATGCCAGAGCAGGCGCTCGCGCCCAGCAGCACCAGCTCGCCCGCTTTTCCGTCAGGCAGCGCCGTACCCAGCAGATTCATCACCAAATATACACCCAGCGCCATCATTGCAGCGGCAGCCAGCGTTTTGGCCATATCCAACCAGAATCCGGCAGTAAATACCCGCTCTCCCTGCCGCTCCAGCGGCAGGAGCAGCAGCAGCGCATACACTGTGGAGGACACCGCCGAGGCAATGGCCAGACCTGCCACCTGCAATCGGTCGGTGAGCACCATGCACAGCACAATGTTGATTCCAATGGACACCGCACCCGCCAGCAGCGGGGTGCGTCCGTCCTGTTTGGCAAAGTAGGCCCGACTGAGAATGTTCTGCACCGCGTAGCCCACCATGCCCAAGGATACCCACACAAGCCCCCGGGCTGTGATGTCCACGGAAAAGGCATCGAACAGGCCTCCACCGTAAATGAAAGACACCAGCGGACGGGACAGCACCATCAGCCCTGCGCACATGGGAAGTACAAAAAACAGGGTGGAATGCACCGTTTGGCGCAGGGTATCCCGAAATGCCTCCCCCTCCCCCTGCGCGCTTTGACGGGAAAGCTTGGGGAAAATCACGTTAGTTACGGACAGCACGAAGACACCCGCGATGATCAGATACAGGTTGGTGGAGATCTCGATGGCCGACACACCGGCGCCGCCGTAGAGTCGGGAGCCGAACTTTGAATTGATGGTCAGGTTGATGGGCTGTACCCATGTAGACACCATCACCGGCAGCATCAGGGTGAAAACCTGCTTCATCCCCTCACTGTGCCAGTCAAGGCTGGGATAGTAACGATACCCTTTTTTCTTCAGAGCAGGCACCTGCACCACTGCCTGCAGCAGCCAGCCAAGCAGGAAGGCCACCGCCAGTCCGTAAATGCCAAACCGCTCATTGCATGTAAAGTAGTAGCCGATGATGACCAGATTGGACACGGTGCTGATCAGCGCCGGAATGTTAAATTCATCCAGTGACTGGAGTATGCCCACAAAAGAGAAGGCCACACCGGTAAAGAGCACTGTGGGGAACATGATACGGGTCAGTCGGACGGCAAGCTGGGCCGTAGCCTCGTCATAACCGTCGGCAAACAGCTCTACCAGTGGCCCGGCAAAGCCCATACCCGCCACCGACAGCACTGCCGTCAGCGCCGCCATCACCGTGAGGAACGTGCCGGCAAAGCGGAACGCTTTTTCCCTGCCCTCTTTGGTCAGGTACTGGCTGAATACCGGGATGAAGCAGGCCGCAATGGCCGAGGCGAACACCGCGTCAAAAAACACCCGCGGAATCCGGCTTGCGGTATAGAAGGCGTTGGCCTCCATCCCCGTACCGTAGTGCACCGCCAGCATCCGGTCGCGTACCAGTCCAAGCACCTTGCCCAGCAGGGTGATGATCATGACCACGCTGATGGTCTTTGTGGAATTGTCCCGTTGTTCACTCATGGACATGCCTCTTTCGTCTTTGGTTTTGTGGGCATAAACAATCACTTTATTTTACATGATTTCCCCCACCCTTGCAAGTCTTATATAATAATGTAGATAGATTTCAAAATTTCTCTTGACAGTTGCTTTCATTGCTGATATACTGTCCAAGCAAAACAAAGCAGGAACGGTTCCCGTCCTCACCCCAGGCTTCGAGCTCAAGGGTCAACATGGAAAACACTTCGTCGGTTTACCGGCGTTGTCTTGACGTGTGTGCGGGTGCCTTTTCGGCTTACCGCACATTTATTTTTGTCTGGAGGTGCTTTCCCATCGCTAACACAGGTCATCAGATCAATGAAGACATCCGTGACAAAGAGGTTCGCCTGATCTCCGAATCCGGCGAGCAGCTGGGCATCATGTCCGCGCAGGAGGCCCTAAATCTGGCTGAGGAACAGGGTCTCGACCTGGTCAAGATCTCTCCCAATGCCGTCCCCCCTGTGTGCAAGGTCATGGACTACGGCAAGTTCCGCTTCGAACAGACCAAGCGTGAGAAGGAAGCCCGCAAGAATCAGCGCGTGGTAGAGATCAAAGAAGTCCGCATGTCCCCCAGCATCGACGTAAACGACTTCAACGTCAAGCTGCGCAATGCCCAGAAGTTCCTGGGCGAGGGTAACCGCGTCAAGGTCACCGTCCGCTTCCGCGGCCGCGAGATGGCTCACACCGAAATCGGTCAGGACTTGCTGGTCAAGTTCGCCGACGAGTGCAATGACATCGCTGTCCTGGACAAGGCCCCCAAACTGGAAGGCAGACATATGTCCATCTTCCTGTCCCCCAAGTCTGCAAAAGAAAGCAAAAAATAAGAAAAGGAGTTTTCTGTTATGCCGAAGATCAAGACTCACAGCGGCGCTAAGAAGCGCTTCTCCCTCACCAAGAGCGGCAAAGTCAAGCGTGCCATGACCAAGAAGCGTCACCTGCTCAATGGCCACGGCAAGACCACCAAGCTCAAGCGCCACCTGCGCGGCACCGCCTACGCCGACAAGACCAACGAGGCAGCCGTCAAGCGCATGATCCTGTACAAGTAAGGAAAGGGAGGTAGACAACAATGGCAAGAGTTAAGGGCGCGATGATGACGCGCAAGAGAAGAAATAAGATCCTGAAGCTGGCCAAGGGCTACTGGGGCTCCAAGTCCAAGCACTACAAGATGGCCAACCAGGCGGTCATGAAGTCTCTGACCTACGCCTACACCGGCCGTAAGCTGAAGAAGCGCGACTTCCGTCAGCTGTGGATCACCCGCATCAATGCCGGCGCCAAGATGAACGGCATGAACTATTCCACCTTCATGAACGGTCTGAAGAAGGCCGGCATCGCCATCAACCGCAAGATGCTGGCTGAGCTGGCCGTTAACGACAAGGCCGCCTTCACCCAGCTGGTGGAGACCGCCAAGAAGGCCCTGGCTTAATTTCATCTCTTACAAGGAGCAGTTCTTCGGAACTGCTCCTTGTTTTTTTACTTTGGGAAGACATACTAACCCAAAGGAGTTTTGTCTATGTACGATACTTTGCTGGTGCGACACTGCGCCCCCACTCTGGCCGGTCTGAAAACCGGCAGCCTGTTCTCCTGTGCTTTTGAACAAAAGGAAAAAATGTGCATCTGCCTGCGCCGATGGAACAGGCTTTTGTCAAAACAGGACATCCACGTCCTGCCCGTGCTCCGTCACGCAGAACGAACGCTCATTTATATCTACCACCCCCGCGCCCTGTTGCACGATCTGGCAAACCGGAAAACCGCACAGCTGCTGACCGAGCTGGGCTACCCTCTCTCCTGCCTCGAGCATTGCCTCGCCCATCTGATGCACAGGCTGAACCACTCCCCCGTTTTCCCCCATGAGATCGGACTGTTTCTGGGCTACCCACCGGAAGACGTGTGCGGCTTCATCCGCGATCCCGCCGCCTATAAACTATCCGGATGCTGGAAGGTATATGGAGATGTCCGCACCGCTCAAGCCCGCTTTGACATGTACCGAAACTGTACCCAAACCTGCTGCGCCCTGCTGTCCCTTGGAGTTGGTTTGCAACAGCTGGCGTCGCCCATTCGCAATATTTTCGACGATGTGATGTAATTTCAATTATCATATTTAGTAATTTTGCATATTGATATTTGGTGATCACAAAGCGTATACTATATCCACAGACATCTGTTCTAACGAAAAAGGAGTTGCCTATGGAACGCACGTTGACCACCACCACCCCCACTCATACCACCCGAAAAAGTGCCGTGCGCACCCGCCACGGTGAGCGGGGGCGCGACCCCTACGACGCTCTGCGCCCATGGTCGGCCATCACCCACGGCACAGGGGCTGTTCTGGCTGTATTGGGTACGATCCTGCTCCTGCTGTGCTCACAATATACTGCACAGTATATTTCCTTTACAATATATGGAACATCTATGATCCTGCTCTATTCTGCCAGCGCACTTTACCATTGTCTGCGCACCGGCATTGTGGGACGGCGGCGGCTGCGCAAACTGGACCACTGCTCCATCTGTCTGCTCATCGCCGGCAGCTATACTCCCATCTGCGTACTGGCTTTGGGTGATGGCTGCGGCCCTGCTCTGCTGGTGGGGGTATGGCTTTTTGCCCTTGCGGGCATCCTGCTGTCCCTGCTGTGGATCACCGCCCCCCGCTGGCTGTCCGCAGGAGTCTACCTGTGCATGGGCTGGCTGGTTGTGTTCGCCCTGAAGCCCCTGAGTGCCACTCTGCCATTGGAGGGGATAGGTTGGCTGGTGGCAGGTGGTGTGCTCTACTCTGTGGGCGGGGTGTTGTACGCGCTGAAGTGGCCGGGCAGAAACAATCCGCGCTTCGGCTGCCACGAGATCTTTCACGTATTCATCCTGCTGGGCAGCCTGTGCCACTATATCAACATGTACCGGGTGGTGCTCCATCTGTAAAAAAAGCCGCTTCTCAGAATTGAGAAGCGGCTTCTTGATGTTTTAAGTAACGCAGGTGATCTGCCACGTCCTTTTCCAGCGCATGGAGCGTCAGACACACGACCAGAGAGAGCAGCGATGCAAAAAAGGCGGCCACCATCACGATGGTGGGTAGCGGCCTGTTCATGTAACCGTAAAAGATCGGTTCCCCTCCACCTTTCAAAAAGTTCCACACGCTCAAGCCAAAAAAGCCGGATGCCATGCACCCCCAAATCGCTTTCATCTTTTTTGTTCGTTCCAGTGTATACATCGCACTTCCTCCAAAGCTATTTTCTTTTTGTCTTAATACGTACAACATGGCAGGCAAGCCACGCGCTCAGGCAGCCCACCAGCACCCCGGCCAGCACATCCGTGGGAAAATGCACCCCCACATATAGCCGGGAAAAGCCCATGAGCGCCGCACACACCAGTGCGGTATTTGCCCACCGTTTAGATAGATATGGCCGCCATGCACAGGCGGCTGCAAAGGCGGCACAGGTGTGTCCGGAGGGGAAGGAGTGTGGGTCGCGCTCGGCAACGAGGGCAACCAGCCCTTCCACCACCAACCACGGGCGGGTGCGGCAAACCAGCGGTTTTAAAATCACGTTGGTGCATAAAAATCCAATCAACAGGGCCACCAGACCCGCAACCCCCGCTTTACGGGTTTTGGGTGCGCACAACATCCCCACCGAGAGAACGAGCCAGCACAGGCCCATATTGCCCAACGTGGTATAAAACGTGAAAAACGGATCCGTCACCGGGCCGCGCAGATATTCCTGTATCCACAGCAGCATAGATCCTTCCAACTCAAGCAGAAAATCCGGCAAAACTTTCCCTCCCGGCCCTGTCCCGCACTTGACCATACAAAGCGGGACGACTATAATAGGATTATAAACTTTTTTTCATCAACAGGCAAGGTCTGCCTTGCCTGGTCCGGAGGTCCGCCTTGAAACAGATCGTCTGCCTGTCTCACACTCCCTGGCGCAGCATTCCCTCCCGCACCCAGCAGCTCATGACCCGGATGAAGGGCGTACAGGTGCTGTTCTTTGAGCCCGCCGCCAACCGCAGGGACCGCAGCTGGCGCAAAGGCGGCCGCCGGGTGCGTCCCGAGGTAACGGTGTATACCCTCCCCCCTGTCTCCACCCAGGACGAGCGCTATCTGCCCCTGTTCCGAATGGGACAGCGCAAGCAGGCCCGGTTCATCAACCGTCAGCTGGACAAGCACCGTTTCCGCAGCTTCCTGCTGTGGACCACCTCCCCTGTGCACGTACATCTTCTGGATCACATCTCCTACGACGCACTGGTCTATGACTGTGACCGGGATTGGGCAGACCTGTCCGATCTGTGGGAGGGCACCCTTGCCCAGACCGCCGACGTGGTATTTGCTGCCTCCCATGAACTGCTGGACCAGCTGTCCCCCTGCAGTGCCAACATCGCCCTGCTGCCCAACGGTGTGCATTACTCCCTGTTCTCCCACGGCAGCAGCACCACCGACCGGATCCTGCCCCAAATATCCGGTCCCATTTTCTGCTGGACGGGCACCATCCACGCTGATTTGAACTTGGATCCGGTAGTCCATGCCGCGGCAGCGCATCCGGAATGGACCTTCCTGCTGGTGGGCCGCCCCGACCCTGATAACCCCTATCTGGCCCGTCTGGAGCGTATGAGCAACGTGGTGCTTGTAGGCGAGCGTCCCCTTGTGGAGCTGCCCGATTATCTGGCCCGCAGTCAGGTGTGCATCAATCTTTTGCGAGAGGACACTCCTTATAGCGACATCATTCCCAGTCGCATTTACGAGTACCTTTCCACCGGCAAGCCCATCGTGTCCATGCTGTGGCCCGATCAGGTGGAACAGTTCCCTGACGTGATCTACGGCGCGTATACCCAGCAGTCCTTTACCGAGCTGTGTGAGCGCGCGCTGGCCGAGGACCGCTCCTGGGTGGCCGACCGCCGCCGCAAGTACGGCGAGGAGGCCGCATGGTCCCGCCGGGCCGAGGATATCCTGCGTATTTTGAACACGGTGGGATTGCTGTAAGAACCAGTTTCACAATCTGCTTTTCATTTTCCTTTCCCCCATTGTTCAAGCCTACGAATTTTATTTTTCCCCTTGCAAAAAAACTATTTTTTCGATAGAATAAAATGGAATTCGGACGAGGAGGCAACAACATGTCAGTCATTCGTTCCACTGTGTACTGCGCGTGTTTCTCCGGCCTCATTGCGTCCAAAATAATGTTATAATCGTTCAGGCTGTCCGCATACCCACGGACGGCCTGATTTATTTGTCACGGAGGTATTTTATGAACAAGAAAGTCGCTGTTATTATGGGCTCCGACTCCGACTGGCCCGTCGTCAAGGGTGCCTGCGCTCAGCTGGACGAGTTCGGCATCCCCTACGAGGCACATATCCTCAGCGCCCACCGCACCCCCGCCGCCGCCGCGGACTTCGCCAAAAATGCCCGGGCCAACGGCTTTGGTGTGCTGATCTGCGCCGCGGGCATGGCCGCCCATCTGGCCGGCGCCTTTGCCGGCAATTCCACCCTGCCCGTTATCGGCATTCCCATGAAGGGCGGCGCCGTGGACGGTCTGGATGCCCTGCTGGCCACCGTACAGATGCCCAGCGGTATCCCCGTGGCTACCGTGGCCATCAACGGTGCCAAAAATGCCGCCGTGCTTGCTGCCCAGATGCTGGCCATCACCGACGATGCTCTGGCCGCCAAGCTGGATGCCGCCCGTGAGAGCATGGCCGCCCAGATCGCGGAAAAGGAAGCCAAACTTCAGGCCGAGCTGAAGGCTTAATAAAACATTAAAACCACTTACAATTGTTTGGGAGGAATTTGACATGGAAAACAAACTGATTTACACCGGCAAGACCAAGAACGTTTACGCTCTGCCCAACGGCAACTGCCTGCTCAAGTTCAAGGACGACTGCACCGGCAAGGACGGTGTGTTCGATCCCGGCGAGAACAGTGTGGGCCTGACCATCGAGGGTGTGGGCGACGTGAACCTGCGCATGTCCATCTACTTCTTTGAGAAGATCAATGCCGCCGGCATCAAGACCCACTACGTCAGCGCCGATCTGGCCAACACCACCATGGAGGTCCTGCCCGCCAAGGTGTTTGGCAAGGGTCTGGAGGTCATCTGCCGCAACAAGGCCGTTGGCTCCTTCATCCGCCGCTACGGTGATCTGGTCGAGTCCGGTGCCGACCTGCCCTCCTATGTGGAGACTACCCTGAAGGACGACGAAAAGGGCGATCCCCTGATCACCAAGGACGCTCTGGTTGCCATCGGTGTGATGACCGACGAGCAGTACGAGGACCTGAAGGACATGACCCAGAAGATCACCAAGATCGTGGCCGATGATCTGGCCGAGAAGGGCATGGAGCTGTACGACATCAAGTTCGAGTTCGGCTACGCTCCCGACGGCAAGGTCATGCTCATCGATGAGGTGGCCTCCGGCAACATGCGCGTGTATAAGAACGGTGAGTACATCGATCCCATGACCCTGAACAAGCTGTTCTTCGCCTGATTCCTTTTTCATTACATTTGTCCGGCACCGGAGGGAAAACCCTCCGGCGCCGGTACTGCATTTTCTGACCATTTAGGAGGACCCCTTATGGGCGGTTTTTTTGGGGCTATCGCCAAGCATGATGTGACCCTTGATATTTTCTTCGGAGTGGACTACCACTCCCATCTGGGCACCCGGAGAGGCGGCATGATCGTCTATGATGCCCAACACGGATTCCATCGCCAGATCCACAACATTGAAAACACCCCTTTCCGCACCAAATTCGAAAAGGATCTGCCCGAGTTCCGCGGCTGCAGCGGCATCGGCTGTATCAGCGACACGGATCCCCAGCCTCTGCTGGTACGCTCTCATCTGGGCCTGTATGCCATCTCCACCGTGGGCATCATCAACAACGCCGAGGAGCTAGTGCAAAAGTACTTCTCCGACCACGGACATCAGTTCATGGCCATGAGCTCCGGAAAGGTCAATGCCACCGAGCTCATCGCCGCTCTTATTAACCAGAAGGAAAATCTGGTGGACGGCATCCTGCATGCGCAGGACGAGATCAAAGGCTCTGCCACCATCCTCATCCTCACCCCGGAGTGCATCATCGCCGCCCGTGACAAGGTGGGCCGTCTGCCTGTGCTCATCGGCCGGAGCGAGGACGGCTGCTGCGTGTCCTTCGAGTCCTTCGCCTATCACAAGCTGGGCTATGAGGATGCCTACGAGCTGGGCCCCCGGGAGATCGTCAAACTCACCGCCGACGGCTTTGAGCAGCTCTCCCCTCCCGGCGAGGAAATGAAGATCTGCGCCTTCCTGTGGACCTATTACGGCTACCCAAACTCCAATTACGAGGGCCGCAACGTAGAGGTCATGCGCTATAAGAACGGCGAGATCATGGCCCGCACCGACCGTGAACGTGGTCTTGCACAGGATGTGGACTACGTGGCCGGTGTGCCCGACTCGGGCATCCCTCATGCCATCGGCTATGCCAACGAGAGCCACGCGCCTTTCGCCCGTCCCTTTGTTAAATACACCCCCACCTGGTCCCGCTCCTTCACCCCCACCAATCAAAAGGTGCGCAGTCAGGTAGCCAAGATGAAGCAGAACCCCGTCCCCGAACTCATTCAGGGCAAAAAACTGCTCTTCGTGGACGACTCCATCGTCCGCGGCACCCAGCTGAAGGAGACGGTGGAATTCCTCTACGAGTCGGGCGCGAAGGAAGTGCATATGCGCTCCGCCTGCCCCCCCATCATGTACGGCTGTAAGTATCTGAACTTCTCCAGCAGCAAGTCCGAGATGGAACTGCTCACCCGCACCACCGTGCAGGAGCTGGAGGGTGACGAGGGCCAGAAGCATCTGGCCGAGTATGCCGATGCCCGCACCGAACGCGGCCAGTGCATGCTCAAGACCATCTGCGAGAAGTTCGGCTTTGACTCTCTGGGCTACCAGTCTTTAGACGGCGTGCTGGAAGCCATCGGTCTGGACCGGGATAAGGTTTGCACCTACTGCTGGTCGGGAGAAGAGTGTTAATCGTCTGAGCCGTCGTGAGCAACAACCAACAATAACAACCACTTCTGAAAAGGAGCTGCTGAATATGGATCACAAGAACTCCCAGTCCGCCAGCTATGCCGCCGCCGGTGTGGACATCGTGGCCGGCTACCGTGCCGTGGAACTGATGAAAAAGCATGTCGCCCGCACCCGTAACGAGGGCTGTCTGGACGACGTGGGCGGCTTTGGCGGCTGCTTCGGTCTGCCCATCGCCGGCATGGAGGAGCCCGTTCTGGTCTCTGGCACCGACGGCTGCGGCACCAAGGTCAAGCTGGCCATCCTCATGGACAAGCATGACACCATCGGTGTCGATGCCGTGGCCATGTGCGTCAACGACATCATCTGTGTGGGTGCCAAGCCCCTGTTCTTCCTGGACTATATTGCCTGCGGCAAGAACATCCCCGAGAAGATCGCCGAGATCGTCTCCGGTGTAGCCGAGGGCTGTGTCCAGTCCGGTGCCGCCCTCATCGGTGGCGAGACTGCCGAGCATCCCGGCATGATGCCTGTGGAGGACTACGATCTGGCCGGTTTCGCTGTGGGCATCGTGGACAAGAAGAAGATCATCGACAACACCCGCATGGCCGAGGGCGACGTGGTCATCGCTCTGCCCTCCACCGGCATCCACTCCAACGGCTTCTCCCTGTGCCGCAAGGTGTTCGATATTGACAACAACAATCCCGAGCTGTACGTTCCCCGTGAAGAGCTGGGCGGCAAGACCATCGCCGAGGCGCTGCTGGTCCCCACCAAGATCTACGTCAAGCCCGTTCTGGCCCTGCTGGAAAAGGTGGACGTGAAGGGCATCAGCCACATCACCGGCGGCGGCTTCTACGAAAACATCCCCCGCTCCATCCCCGACGGCCTGTGTGCCAAGATCGACAAGAGCGCCGTCAAGGTGCTGCCCATCTTCGACATGATCGCAAAGTGGGGCAATATCCCCGAGCGCGACATGTTCAACACCTACAACATGGGTGTGGGCATGAGCATCGTGGTCCCCGCCGCTGATGCTGACACCGCCCTGACCGTTCTGAAGGCGCAGGGCATTGATGCCTACCTCATCGGCTCCATCATCAAGGGCGAGGAAAAGGTGATCCTCGAATGAAGAAGATCGCAGTCCTTGTCTCCGGCGGCGGCACCAACCTGCAGGCGCTGATCGACGCTCAGAGCCGGGGCGAGATCATAGGCGGCAAGATCACTGCCGTCATTTCCTCCGCTCCTGATGCCTACGCGCTGGAACGGGCGGCCAAGGCCGATATCCCCGGCTTCGTGATCGCCAGAAAGGCCTACGCCTCCAACCGAGACATGACGCTGGCGCTGGTGGATAAGCTGAAGGAGCTGAACATCGACCTTGTGGTGCTGGCCGGTTTCATGGTCATCGTCACCGAGGAGATGGTCAAGGCCTACCCCAATGCCATCATCAATGTCCATCCCGCCCTGATTCCCTCCTTCGCCGGTCCCGGCTGCTACGGACTTCATGTCCACGAAAAGGCGCTGGAATACGGAGTCAAGCTGTCAGGCGCGACCGTCCACTTCGTCAGCGAGGAATGTGACGGCGGCCCCATCATCAGCCAAAAGGCGGTGGAGGTCCTGCCCGACGACACCCCCGAGGTGCTCCAGCGGCGCATCATGGAACAGGCTGAATGGAAACTGCTGCCTCAGGCCGTGTCCCTGTTCTGTCAGGACCGTCTGAAGGTGGAGGGCCGCACGGTACGCGTGCTCTGATCCGGCAAAACAACTCAACAGTGTGCGGTATAACTGACGGAAGTGGAATAGACCACAGGGAGTATCGCATGAAACTTGCCGACCGTCTGGGCACATCGTACCTTTTGGTATCGGTGTGCCCAGTTTTCACATCCAACATAACCGAAAGGAGAAACAACCATGCAGCTTCTGGACTTTAACAACATCCTTGCCAACCACGCTTACCCCGGACGCGGCATCATGCTGGGCCGTTCCGCCGACAACTCCAAGGCGGTCATCGCCTACTTCATCATGGGCCGCAGCGAGAACAGCCGCAACCGCATCTTCGAGACCACCGAGGACGGTATCCGCACCAAGGCCTATGACGAGTCTAAGATGGTAGATCCCTCTCTGATCATCTATCACCCCGTTCGCGTGGTGGGGGATGCCACCGTGGTCACCAACGGCGACCAGACCGACACCATCCGCGACTTCCTGCTGGAGGGTAAGAGTTATATCGAGGCCCTGCGCACCCGCTGCTACGAGCCCGATCCCCCCAACTACACCCCCCGCATTTCCGGCGTGGTGAACAAGGACGGCTCCTATTGCCTGTCCATCCTAAAGTCTGCCGATGCCAATCCCGACTGCAATCATCGTTTCTTCTATGAGTACGACGCTCCCGTGGCCGGCACCGGTCACTTTATCCACACCTATCAGGAAAATCTGGACCCCCTGCCCTCCTTCGAGGGTGAGCCCCGCAAGGTGGCTGTCACCGCCCCCGATGCCGCTACCCTGGCGCAGGAGATCTGGTCCAACCTGAACGCGGACAACAAGGTGTCCCTGTACGTGGAATATCTGGACCTTGCCAGCGGCAAGCGCGACAGCGTTATCGTTAACAAACATAATTAAGGAGGCTATTGACATGACCGAACTGGAACTAAAATACGGCTGTAACCCCAATCAGAAGCCTGCCCGTCTTTATATGGAAGGCCGCGAGCTGCCCATCACTGTGCTCAACGGTAAGCCCGGCTACATCAACTTCATGGATGCCCTGAACTCCTGGCAGCTGGTCAAGGCCCTGAAAAAGTCCACCGGCCTGCCCGCCGCCGCCTCCTTCAAGCACGTCTCCCCCGCCGGTGCCGCTCTGGGCAAGCCTCTGACCGACGTGGAGCGCAAGATTTACTTTGCCCCCGAGGGCGACCTGTCCCCCATTGCCTGCGCCTACATCCGCGCCCGCGGCGCTGACCGTCTGTGCTCCTTCGGTGACTGGGCCGCGCTGTCCGACGTGTGCGATGCCGACACCGCCCGTTATCTGGCCGCAGAGGTGTCCGACGGCATCATCGCCCCCGGCTATACCGACGAGGCCCTTGAAATTCTGAAGTCCAAGCGCAAGGGCGGCTACAACGTGGTACAGATCGACCCTGATTACGAGCCCGATCCCGCCGAGCGCCGCACCATCTACGGCATCTGGTTCGAGCAGGGCTACAACGACCTGACCATCGACGAGAAGATGCTGGAAAACATCGTCACCGCCAACAAGCAGCTGTCTCAGGACGCTAAAAACGACATGCTTCTGTCCCTCATCACCCTGAAGTACACCCAGTCCAACTCCGTGTGCTACGTCAAGGATGGCATGACCGTTGGTGTGGGCGCCGGCCAGCAGAGCCGCATCCACTGCACGCGGCTTGCCGGCAACAAGGCTGACATCTGGTGGCTGCGTCAGCATCCCAAGGTGCTGAGCCTGCAGTTTGTGGACAACATCCGCCGTCCCGACCGAGACAACGCCATCGACATCTACATCTCCGACGAGCATGACGACGTGCTGGCCGAGGGTGTGTGGCAGAACACCTTCAAGGTCAAGCCCGAGGTGCTTACCGAGGCCGAGAAGAAGGAATGGATCGCCAAGATGTCCGGTGTGACCGTGGGCTCCGACGCTTTCTTCCCCTTCGGCGACAACGTGGAGCGTGCCCGCAAGTCCGGTGTGCAGTACATTGCCCAGCCCGGCGGCTCTATCCGTGACGACCAGGTCATCGCCACCGCCGATAAGTACGGTATGGTCATGGCCTTTACCGGCATCAGACTCTTCCACCATTGATTGGCGAGGTATCAGATATGAAAGTATTAGTCGTTGGCGGTGGCGGCCGTGAGCATGCCATCTGCTGGAAGCTGGCTCAGTCCCCCAAGGTGACCGAGCTCTACTGCGCACCCGGCAATGCCGGTATCGCACAGGTGGCCTCCTGCGTGCCCATTAAGGCAACCGATGTGGACACCATGGTTAAATGGGCCAAGGAAAATGCCATGGACTTTGTCATGGTGGCCCCTGATGATCCTCTGGCTCTTGGTATGGTGGACGCGCTGGAAAAGGCCGGTATTCCCGCCTTTGGCCCCCGTGCCAATGCCGCTATCATCGAGGCAAGCAAGGCCTTTTCCAAGGAATTGATGAAGAAATACAACATCCCAACTGCCAAGTATGAGACCTTTACAGACCTTGATGCCGCTCTATCCTACATCCGTGAGCAGGGTGCTCCCATCGTGGTCAAGGCCGATGGTCTGGCCCTTGGCAAGGGTGTTGTGGTCGCCGCCACCGTGGCCGAGGCTGAGCAGGCCGTTCGAGAAATGATGGAGGACAAAAAGTTCGGCGACTCCGGCTCCACCGTGGTCATCGAGGAGTGTATGGTAGGTCCCGAGGTCACCGTGCTTGCCTTCTGCGACGGAGAGCATCTGGTCCCCATGCTGTCCAGCCAGGACCATAAGCGAGCCTACGACGGCAACAAGGGGCCCAACACCGGTGGTATGGGCGCTTTCTGCCCTTCCCCCAACTATACCCCCGAGATTGCTCAATTCTGCACAAAAAACATTTTCCAGCCCACCGTTGACGCACTGAAGGCTGAGGGTCGTCCCTTCAAGGGTGTGATCTACTTCGGGCTGATGCTGACCAAGGACGGTCCCCGTGTGGTGGAGTACAACGCCCGCTTCGGCGACCCGGAAACTCAGCCCATCCTGTCCATGCTGGATACCGACCTGATGGATATTTTCCAGGCCTGCGTCAACGGTACGCTGGACAAGGTGGACATCAAGTGGAAGGACGGCGCTGCCTGCTGCATCGTGCTGGCCTCCGGCGGCTACCCCGTTTCCTACCAGAGCGGCTACCCCATCTCCGGACTGGACGAGGCCGGCAAGCTGGCCACCGTCTTCCATGCCGGCACCAAGCGCAACGACAAGGGCGAGATCGTCAATGCCGGCGGCCGCGTGCTTGGTGTCACTGCAGTGGGCAGCAGCCTGAGCGATGCCATCGAAAAGGCCTACACCGCCTGCAAGCCCATCTCCTGGACAGACATGCATATGCGTACCGACATCGGAAAGGTATAAATCAAAAGCTCCCCACTGCCTCAGGCAGTGGGGAGCTTTCTTTCTTGCAGTAACCGGTCGAATTTGTTATAATGAACGCGCACTTCCCAAAAGGAGGCGCTCCCATGACCATACAGCAGCCGGAGTATATTCTGGAAGTCAACCGTTCCGGCTCCATGTCCAAGGCCGCAAAAAATCTGTTCGTGTCCCATTCCAGTGTGCGCAATTCTGTTGCCGCGCTGGAGGAAGATCTGGCCCCTGTGCGTATAGACCGAATTTGCAACAAGGCCCCCGCTGCTATGCAGGGGGGGCCTTGTCTACGTTATTCTTTTGTTGCCGCCGAATCATTCTTTGCCGTCTGCATGAGCCGGTCCAATGCACTGTGCTGGTTGTTCATACACAGGGAAATGTTGTCCAGTCCCTGCCGCACCCGCTCCAGCTCACTGGCCGCCTGAGTAACGGTGGTGCCCACCTGAGCCCGCAGGTCATAGTAGTCACGCTCCACCCGCTCCAGCCACTGGCTCTGCTCCCGGCGCAGCTGCTCCACCTGAGCCTGTGCCTCGTCCACAATGGCCTGTGCACGGCGGTGCGCCTCCAGCTCAATGCCCGCGGTGCGCTCCTTAATAGCAGCGTAAGCCACCGCGTCCGGCTCCAGTCGGGCGAACTGGCCGCGCAGCCGGGCCAGTTCCTCCTGGGTCTGCGCCAACAGGCTGGACTGCTCCTGAGCATTTTGGCGGTCAGCCGTGTTTTGCTCCAGCTCGGCTCTGGCCTGTTGTGCCTGCTCCTGTGCCTGGGTCAGCTGATCACGCAGCTGCGCCGTCTCCTGCTGTGCCTGCTCCAGCCGGGCACGCAGTTCTTCCAACTGCTGTTCGTGCTCCTTCGCCGCGCGCTCCAGATAGTCCATTACATCCTGACGGTTGAATCCGCCAAAGGCCGCGCTTCTGAACCGATTGTCCATGAGGCACCTCTCTCTCGCCCAACGGGCGCAAAAATCACTTTACAGGGTATTTTATCATACTATGTCGGAAAATACAATTGCATTTTTTGTTTTCACCCCATCTTTGGCAGCTAAAACAACAGAATTTGGCCTTATTTAACTTGCAAACACTCCTAAGCTGTGATAGGATTAGTCGAATAGGTTTTTCCGCCCCATCCCCAAGGATGCGGCACTGCCCGTGGACTGACTTTCTTCGTCCCAACCGGGAACCCCCGTATTATACATAAAAAAGGAGAATCCCCATGGAAAACAAACTCGAACGCAAATACGGTCTGATCACCGCCATCTGTATGGTGGTCGGCACCGTCATCGGCTCCGGTGTCTTCTTTAAGGCACAGAACGTGCTGATCGCCACCGGCGGCAACATGCCTCTGGGCATTGCGGCCTGGGCTATCACCGGCCTGCTGATGATCATCTGTTCCGCCCAGTTCTCTGTCATGGCCACCCGCTATGAAAAGGTCAGCGGCGTAGTGGACTATGCCGAAGCCACCTGCGGCAAGGGCTATGCCTACTATCTGGCCTGGTTCATGGTCAACATCTATTACCCCGGCATGACCTCCGTGCTGGCCTGGGTGTCCGCCCGTTATTTCGGTGTTATTCTGGGCTGGGACATCACCGGTGCCAACGTGATGACTCTGGCCGGCTTCTTCCTCATCGCATCCTACACCATGAATGCCATGTCCCCCAAGCTGGCCGGCAAGTTCCAGGTCAGCGCCACCTTCATCAAGCTCATCCCCATCTTCCTTATGGCTATCGTGGGCACCGTGGTGGGTCTGGCCAACGGCACCCTCACCGGCAACTTCAACAATATCGTCAACGAGGTCTCCGGCGGCAACGGTGCTGCCCTGTTCTCCGCTGTGGTCGCCACCGTCTTTGCCTATGAGGGCTGGATCGTGGCCACCTCCATCAATGCCGAGCTGAAGAACCCCAAGCGCAACCTGCCCATCGCTCTGGTCGTAGGTGCCTTCATCGTGGTGGTCGCCTACATCATGTACTATATCGGTGTTGCCGGTGGTGCCACCAACCAGGTGCTCATGGAGCAGGGTGCTACCACCGCCTTCTCCAACATCTTCGGCACTGTGGGCGGTACGCTGCTCAACATCTGCATTGTCATCTCCTGCCTGGGCACCCTCAACGGTCTGATGGTCGCCGCCACCCGCGGCATGTATGCCATTGCCGCCCGCAACGAGGGCCCCTCCCCCCACATGTTCGGTCAGGTAGACCCCGCCACCAACTCCACCACCAACTCCTCCATCTGGGGCCTGTTCGTGTGTGCCATCTGGCTGGTCTACTTCTACGGTGCCAACCTCACCTCCGGCTGGTTCGGCCTGTTCAACTTTGACTCTTCCGAGCTGCCCATCGTGACCATCTATGCCATGTACGTGCCCATGTTCATCATGTGGATGGCCAAGGAGAAGGACCTGGGCATCGGCAAGCGCTTCGTGTTGCCTTCCCTGGCTATCGCAGCGTGCCTGTTCATGGTCTTTGCTGCTGTGTATGCCCACGGCATCACTCCCTATCTTAACGCCCGTGCCGCAGGCAGCTTCTCCTTCCCCGTGCTGTTCTATCTCATCATCTTCGCCGCCGTGCTTCTGGCAGGCTTCCTGTTCAAGAAGGTCGGCAAGCGTCAGTAATCCTCACATAAAAAGGGCCGGGCCAAAAGGGCCGGGCCCCTTCTTTTTCCCCCCCCCCCCCCCTATATTGTTTTAAAAACAAAGGGGGGGGGGGGGCCCTGC
>JAZNTL010000097.1:0-3436 GCA_045591745.1 Lawsonibacter sp. | reverse complement strand
GCACGAAGCATACGCTTCGGGCGGCTGTTTTTCGTTGGGTTGTCGATCCCTCAGTCAGCTTCGCTGACAACTCCCTTTACACAAGGGGGCCTTTTTCCTTTTGTGCTTCCAGATATTCCTCCATGACTTTGAGGACGAGGTTAGCAACACTGCGCCGTTCTTTTTCGGCCTGCACCTCTAATTGCTTTTTGAAATCAGATGTCATACGGATGCTGATTTGGGTATCTGTCTTTGCCATGTTCAGCCCTCCTTTGTAAAACATCATACCCCATTGTAGTGCAATGTGGTTGACAGTCTTTGCACTTCTTTGGTATGCTATAAGTGTTAAAATAAGGAGGGATAACCATGGACAAGGAACTGGATCTGACTGCGGAGCAGTATCATAAGCTGTATTGCCGCGCCTTTGCCCGTTTGGAGGACGTTTGCCGTCAGGCGGAGCAGGCCATGCAGGAGCTGGAGGAATTACAGCTGGCTATGGGGGATAAATTATGATTTATGAGAACAAACCTTCCCCTTGGGGGGAAGCTGGCATTTGCGTAGCAAATGACGGATGAGGGGACAGGTTTAGCAAGGCGTTCGGAAGATCGCCCCCTCATCAGTCAGCCTGCGGCTGACAGCTTCCCCCCAAGGGGAAGCTCATATATAAATCATAATTTACACACACCTTTGGTCATGCTATAATAGGTTTTACAACACGACCAAAGGAGTTTTTTATGCTCTACTTTGTTTTGGCCGCCGCGCTGGTGGCTTTGGATCAGCTGGTCAAATATCTGGTCAGCGCGAACATTCCTCTGGGGGGCAGTGTGCCCTTTCTGCCGTACATCATGGATCTGACCTATGTGCAAAACACGGGGTGCGCCTTCTCTTTGCTGGAGGAGCACACCTGGTTGCTGACCATCGTTTCCGCCATCATGTCCGTGGTGCTGGGTGTGGCGCTGGCAAAGGGCTTTTTTAAGCACCCGCTGGGCAAGATCACCCTGTCCCTATTGCTGGCAGGTGCGGTGGGAAACCTGATCGACCGGGCGCTGTACGGCTACGTCATTGATATGTTCCGCACCCTGTTCATGGAATTTGCCGTATTCAACGTGGCGGACATCTGCGTGGTGGTGGGCGGCATCGCGGCGGCGGCCTACTATCTGTTCCTCTATGACAAGCTGGAGGGGAAAGACCATGATACGCAAGCTGACAGCTGACCGGGACGGGGAGCGCATCGACGCGTTTCTGGCCCGGTGCGGGGAGCTGACCCGCTCGGCGGCCCAGCGTCTGTTGGAGGAAGGGCGGGTCACCTGCGCCAACAAGCCCCTGAAAAAGAACGCAAAGACTGCTGTGGGACAGGAGATCTGCGTGGACATTCCTGAGGCGGTGGAAGTGGATATCGTGCCCCAGAACATCCCGCTGGACGTGGTGTACGAGGACGAGCACGTGATCGTAGTCAACAAGCCGGTGGGCATGGTGGTCCATCCCGCCCCCGGCCATCCCGACGGCACGCTGGTCAACGCACTGTTATATCACTGCGGAAAATCACTGTCCGGAATCAATGGAGAGCTTCGCCCCGGCATCGTCCACCGCATTGACCGGGACACCTCCGGGCTGATCATCGCCGCCAAGAACGACGCGGCCCATATAGCCCTTGCCGCCCAGTTACAGGACCACACCCTTGCCCGCGCCTATGCCGCCGTTGCGGTGGGCGGGTTTAGAGAGGATAATGGGACGGTGAACGCTCCCATTGGCCGCCACCCGGTTGACCGCAAGAAAATGGCCATCGACCCAAGAAATGGCCGGGAGGCGGTGACCCACTGGTCGGTGTTGGAGCGCTATCCCGGCTATACCTTTGTTGAATGCCGTTTGGAGACGGGCCGCACCCATCAAATCAGAGTGCACATGGCAAGCGTGGGCCATCCCTTGCTGGGTGACGTGGTCTACGGAGCGAAAAAGCCCTATCCCGGCTTGGTGGGCCAGTGCCTCCACGCAAGAAAGCTGAAATTCATCCACCCCGCCACCGGCGAGCCGGTGGAATTGGAGTGTCCCCTGCCCAGCTGGTTTGAAGCGGTGCTGGAAAAATTAAGAAAAATGGCATAAGAAAATCCGCGCGTCTGTGACGCGGGGATTTTTATCAGTCTTCTTCGTTTTCCAGGAAATAGCTTGCCTCCATATCCGCAGTGGACAGGGCGAAGGCAAGAGGGAACTGCTGGAAGGCCTGACCCACGGTGCGGTTGTCCTCCGGTCCGGAGAAGCCCATGTGCCAGCGGATGGCCATGGCCTCCTCCCGGGTGAGCCGGATGAAGCCGTTGGCGATGTAGACCGACTTCTCCCCGTGGCCGTAAGGCAGGGGGTCGTCAAAGGTGTAGGTGGGTACGGTCTGCCACTTGCCGTTGGCATCCTTCACGTTGCGGGTGCCCGGCTTATAACAGCCGATCTTGCACAGGTCGTGGAGCAGGGCAACGATGGCAATGGATTCCTCGCTGTACTCAAGGCCGTAAAGCTCCTGCACCCGGGCTCGGGCCAGATAGTCCACCAGACAGTGGTACACGTTCACGCTGTGTTCACACAGACCGCCCTCGTAAGCGCTGTGATAGCGGGCGGAGGCGGGAGCGGTGAAAAAGTCGCTCTTGTTTTCCAGATAGTCCAGCAACGCGTCCGCGCCGGGGCGGGTGATGTGCTGCTTGAAGATCTCAATAAATTCTTCCTTAACGGACATGGTATGTCCTCCTTTATATATAAGGTATGCACTATGGTCACAGTATAGCACAATAAAAGTCCAAAAACCAGTACCCGATATGGTGGGCGAACAAAAGACTTGTGCCCTGTTTTGGCTGAAAACACAAGGGATTGTGGGCAAAAGAGGCAGGAAAAACTTTTTGAAAAATATTTTGAAAAAATGCTTGACACACACGGGTGAGTGTAGTATGATAGCCAAGCGCCTGTATGGGCGTAGTCTGCGATGATGCGGGAGATTGCTCTGAAAAGAGGTAACTTCCGCGGAGTATGTCCGTGAATCGGGCGGCTGAGGAATGTCTGTGCACGCGTATATCGCCAAGCAGAAAGAACCGGCCGGCTTATGTTGCGCCGGTTTTCATTCTGGCCTGGAGTGATACGCACGAAACAGTGGGCAGACGGACTTCACCGTACGAAGCGTGGCAAGACAATAAAAGTCACTTCGTATGTAATTAAGGAGGAAACAACCCATGGCTCAGAAAGAAATGATCCGCATTCGCCTGAAGGCCTACGACCATCAGCTCATCGACCAGTCCGCTGAGAAGATCGTCGAGACCGCCAAGCGCACCGGCGCTACCGTGTCCGGTCCCATTCCCCTGCCCACCAAGAAGGAAGTCGTCACCATCCTGCGCGCCGTCCATAAGTATAAGGACTCCCGCGAGCAGTTTGAGCGCCGCACCCACAAGCGCCTGATCGACGTCATCAAGCCCTCCCCCAAGAC
>JAZNTL010000096.1:0-11809 GCA_045591745.1 Lawsonibacter sp. | reverse complement strand
CAAACAGAGTCAGAGTCTGTCGTGCTACCCTTACACAATCCCGCTAAACTGCACTCACTGCCGCAAGCGCAGGGTTTATTATAGCAGATGTTTCCGGAATGTCAAGGGGTATTTTTACTTTTTTTATGGCGAAAAGCATTGCCGTTACAACAGTGCAAGACACAGGGGGATAGTGAGCATGGACAGCAGGTTGGACAGCGGGGCGGTGAGCAGGAGAACTGTGTTGTCCGTGACCGCGCGCAGCGCAAAGACAACGGGGCTTTGCAACCCTAAAGACAGCGCGCCGTGGGAGTACCCACGGCGCGCTGTCTTGAAGAAGGAATATCAGTACAGGCCGATCTCCGCAACGGAGAAGCCGAACATAGTGTCATTTTCCAGCAGGGTGGCCCGGAAGGAGCACAGGGGAGCACCGTCTTCAAGGGCGGACAGGGAACCCTCGGCAAGGAAGGTGCCGTCCGACTGAGCGGTCAGCGGACCAAGCTGGAGCTGGGTCAAGGCGAAATCGCCCAGAGAGAGGTGATAGGTGTCACTTGTGTTCTCGTAGCGGATAAAAGAGGACAATTCGATGGGCAGGGGAGGAGGCTCGGCAAGGTCGGCAAACAAGGCGCGGGAGAAATCGTTTACCGCTTCGGAGGGGAGCAGCAGCGCCTCCTGCGTCAGCTGGGCCCGGTCATCGGCCTCACCGTACAGGCTCAGAGCATAGTACAGGGCATTCCAAACGAAGGGCGCGGACTGAATGTCATAGGTCAGTTCATGCTCCCACATAGCCAGCACCAGTGCGTGAATGGGCAGCTGGATGCCTTCGGTCAACTCGGACTCAGCGGGGACGCTGCCGTCGGGGAAGACCACGTCCGGGTTGGTCGTTTCGTCTACGATGGGAAGTGCTGCCGGATGAGTCTGGTCATCGGCAGATACCTTTGCTGCCATAAGCCCGGTCAGCATGCACACAGCCAATAAAATAGGGATGAGTTTTTTCATGGGCGGGGCCTCCTTTCCCTCTTTGTATTTTCAGTATAGCAGTTGGAAATGGTTACGTTCTTGTTCAAGGGTTACGCGGGGATGAAAATTTGGTTACAGTTGGTTACAAAGGGACGGGCCGGCTCGTCCACGCACTAAAGTATATGTCCAATGCTGGGAATTCAGTCCTCCAAAATAAAACTTTTCGCTGCCGTCTTACCTTGACCGAAAAGACGGATTGTAATACAATAAAAGTCACTGTGAAAAACCATGAAATGAGAGTGAAACCATGCTGGACCATGAACTGGAACTGAGATTCTGCCGGGCCCGCCGGGCGGCTATTGCCCATGACTTTGCCCGGCTCAATACCGAGCAGCAGCAGGCTGTTTTGACCACTGAGGGACCGCTGCTGCTGCTGGCCGGCGCGGGCAGCGGAAAGACCACCGTGCTCATCAACCGCATTGCTAATCTGATAAAATACGGACGTGGCTCGGACAGTGTGGAAGTGCCCGAAGGGGTCACACCGGAGGACGTGCTATTTCTGGAAGGCTATGCCGCTGACCCCAAGCCACAGGACAAGGAGCGGATGGAGCGGCTGTGCCGGCTGGATCCGGCCGCCCCGTGGACCATTCTGGCCATCACCTTTACCAACAAGGCAGCCGGGGAACTGAAGGAGCGTCTGGAGCGCATGCTGGGCCCCGAGGCCAACGACATCTGGGCAAGTACCTTCCATTCCGCCTGCGTGCGCATTTTGCGCAGGGATATTGACAAGCTGGGCTTTTCTTCTTCCTTTACTATCTATGACACTGACGATTCACTGCGGGTCATTAAGGACATTCTGAAGGAACGCAACATCGACGATAAGCAGTTTCCGCCCCGCTCTGTGCTGGGCTATATTTCCCGGGCAAAGGACGAGATGAAGCTGGCGGCCGACTATCTGGCCCAGTGCCGTCAGGGTGGCGACTTCCGGCTGCAGAAAATCGCGGAGATCTATGCCGAGTACGAGCGGCGGCTGTGGGATGCCAGTGCACTGGATTTTGACGACATTATCCTGCATACCGTGCGCCTTTTGCAGCAGGACGAGGGTGTGCGCAGCTACTATCAGCGCAAGTTCCGCTACGTGCTCATTGACGAGTATCAGGACACCAATAATTTGCAGTATCTGCTGGCCTCCACGCTGGCAGGCGGGTACGAGAACTTCTGCGTGGTGGGCGACGACGACCAGTCCATCTACCGCTTCCGGGGTGCCACCATCGAGAATATCCTGTCCTTTGAGCAGCAGTATAAGGGAGCGCGAGTCATCCGACTGGAGCAGAATTACCGCTCCACCGGTAATATTCTTGAGGCGGCCAATGCGGTCATCCGCAACAATCAGGGACGCAAGGGCAAGGAACTGTGGACCAAAGCGGGGGCGGGCGTCAAGCTGGAGGTCTACACCGCCATGAACGAAAACGACGAGGCTCAGTACGTAGCCATGCGGATACTGGATGCCTATGGGCAGGGGAAGCGTTGGAAGGACCACGCGATCCTCTACCGCATGAATGCCCAGTCCAACCAAATGGAAAATGCCTGCAAGCGCAACGGCATCCCTTATAAAATCATTGGCGGCACCCGCTTCTTTGACCGTGCCGAAGTCAAGGACATGGTGGCCTATCTGTGCGTGCTCAATAACCCGGACGATGATCTGCGTCTGCGGCGCATCATCAATAATCCTCCCCGGGGTATTGGTGACAAGACGCTGGACACGGCCCAGCAGATCGCCCAGCAGCAGGGACACTCCCTTTATCACGTGGTCAAGCATGCCCGTGAATACCCCGAACTGCAAAAGTCGGCGGCAAAGCTGGCTGTATTTACTGACCTGATGGAGCAGCTGCGTGAGTTGTCCAAAACCATGGCATTGCCCGACTTCTATGAGGAACTGATCGCCCGTACCGGCTATGCGGTGATGCTGGAAGGCAAGAACACGGTGGAGGACCGCACACGCCTTGAAAACGTGCGTGAGCTGCTGACCTCCATCAACGGCTATCTGGAAAACGCGGGGGAGGAACCCTCTCTGGCTGGATTTTTGGACGAGATTGCCCTATATACCGATCTGGACAGCCATGACGCAGGAGACGACTGCGTGGTCATGATGACCATGCACTCTGCCAAAGGGCTGGAATTCCCTACCGTGTTCGTGGTGGGCATTGAGGAGGGGCTGTTCCCCGGTCAACGCTCCATCGGAGAAGCGGAGGAGATGGAGGAGGAGCGCCGCCTGTGCTACGTGGCCATGACCCGCGCCAAGGAAAAGCTGTATCTGACCTGTGCCAGCCAGCGCATGCTGTTTGGGCACACCATGTCCAACCGACCGTCCCGCTTTGTGGAGGAAATCCCGCCTCAGTATCTGGAACGCGGCGGACGTACCTTCCTGAGCCGGGAGGAGGACGACTGGGGCGGTATCCCCAGCCGCAGCTCCGGCTACGAAGGCTATTCCAACCCCTACCGAGCAGGTTATACCCAGCGCACCGGGGGCGGCAGCGTCAGCCGCAGCCCCTCCGGCATGACCACCTATAAGGCGGCATCCACCGGGGCGGCAAAGTACCCTCTGCCGGGGAAAAAACCTTTGAGCAGCCCGGCGTCCGGCGGCATCAAGTCTGCCAATTCCGCCGCCACCCTGCCCGAATACCGTAAGGGCGACATGGTCAACCACAAGGCATTTGGCAAAGGAATGGTCACCTCCACCCAGAAGGTGGGGGGCGACGTGATGATCGAAATTGCCTTTGACAATGTGGGCACTAAGCGGCTTATGCTCAAATTTGCCGCCGCTCAGCTGACAAAATTATCTTGATTTTCCATAAAATGTGCAATTAGGGCTACCAAAAAGCAAAATATTGTAGTATAATCAACATTGCGAGATAAGTTCGGCCTGTGCCGTTGTTGGAGGTAATCATTATGAAGTGCCCGTTCTGTGGTCATCTGGAAAGTAAGGTCGTGGACTCCCGTCCCGCGGAGGAGGGGGCCAGCATCCGCCGTCGGCGCGAGTGCCTTGCCTGCCATAAGCGTTTTACTACTTACGAGACGGTGGAGAGCCTGCCCCTCATGGTCATTAAGAAGGATGGTAACCGCCAGACCTTTGACAAGACCAAGCTGCTCAATGGCATGATCCGCGCCTGTGAAAAGCGTCCTGTGTCCTACGACACGCTGGAAAAGATCGCCGATGAGATCGAGCAGGAGCTGCAGAACTCTCTGGAGCGGGAGACCAACACCGAACGCATCGGCGAACTGGTCATGGAGCGGCTGAAGAAGGTGGACGAGGTAGCCTACGTGCGCTTTGCCTCCGTCTACCGCCAGTTCAAGGACATCAACACCTTCATGTCCGAGCTGAACAAGCTGCTGGAAGATAAGTAAATCATTGAGGTGCCGGAGCCGGTTAGGCTCCGGCGCTTACACTAAAGGGGTGTTTTTATGCGCAGAAAAGACCGGGAACGTGATCGGGAGTTTGGCCTTGCGGTCATTGACGAAAGTGAATACGGCACGGTGGCTATTCGGGGGGAAGAGCCCTACTGTCTGCCATTGTCACTGGTGCGGATAGGGGATGACCTGTACTTCCATTGCGCGCTGGAGGGGAAGAAGGTGGAACTGCTGCGCCGAAACAGTGCCGTCTGGGTCAGCTTTGTGGGTGAGAATAAGGCGGCGCAGGACGACTTCACCACCTATTTCCGCAGTGCTATGGTCAAGGGAACAGCAGTAGAAGTGACAGATGATGGGGAGAAGGTAGCGGCTTTGCGAGCACTGTGCGAAAAGCTGACACCCGGCCACATGCCTGCTTTTGACAGCGAGGTCGCCCGCAGCTTCGCCGTCACCGGCATCTGGAAGATACACATGGACGAGATCACCGCAAAGGAAAAACGGAGAAAGCCGTAAAAAAGGAGTGTACCCTGTTGGGTACACTCCTTTTTATGTGCGTCGGTAAACGTGGATATCAAAGCCAATCTCTGTTTCTAGTGTGTTCAACTGTGCCAGTCGTTCCACACCTTCCCGTGAGGTTTTCCATGCGTAAGGGATCATGGAGAACAGAGACATAATATCGTCCTGACGGTCCAAGGTGACAGTATAGCGCAATGGAATAACCTCTTGCCATACAAAATCTGTATAGGCTTCTTGCTTTACAGGGTTCTTGTAAGGACTTTCATACAGCACCTGCTTCATTTGCCACAGGTGCCGTTCTGAGGGTACCACATAAATGAAGTGGCCGCCGGGGACAAGGATGCGTGCAAACTCATCCACACTCAAGGGGGAGAAAATGTTGGTCAGCAGATGGACGCTGCTATCCGGAATGGGCAGATGATAGGCGGAGGCTACAGCAAACTCGCCCTGCTTTACCCGCTTGGCTGCCCGTTTGACGGCAAATTTGGAGATGTCGATGCCTGCGATCTGCGCATTGGGCAGGGCTTGTGACAAACCAGCGGTGTAGTAGCCTTCGCCGCAGCCGCTGTCAAACAGGACGGGAGAGGGGATGTTTTCAGTCAACCGCACGGCCAGCTGTACCATAGTGTCCCGCAGGGGGGCATAGTAGCCCCTGCCCAGAAAGGCGCAGCGGGCGGCCACCATCTGCTTGTCATCGCCGGGATTCTTGGAGTGCTTTTGATTGGCGGGCAGCAGGTGGGTATAGCCTTCGGCAGCGCGGTCGTAGCTGTGGCCGTTGGGGCAGGTATAGGTACGGTCGCCCTGTGTCAGCGGTGCGGCACACAAGGGGCAGCGAAACAGACTGTTCATGAGCTCACCTCAACAGGATTATGCCGCAAAACGATAGAAAAAGCAAGAAACTGCTCCGGATATTTTATCCGGAGCAGCTTTGTTCCTGTGCCCGATGGGTAGAGATTAACCGTTGTAGATGGGATACTTGGCGGTCAGGGCCATGGCGGCAGCCTTGATCTCGTCAGCTTTGGTGTCGAAGTGGAAGGCGGTCTGAGCAATCAGCTTGCCCACCACCTTCATGTCCTCCTCTACGAAGCCGCGGGAGGTGACGGCGGGGGTGCCTACACGGATGCCGGAGGTGACAAAGGGCTTTTCCGGATCGTTGGGAATGGCGTTCTTGTTGACGGTGATGCACACCTCGTCCAGACGGTGCTCCATCTCCTTGCCGGTCAGCTTGGCGGGACGCAGGTCCACCAGCATCAGGTGGTTGTCCGTGCCGCCGGAGACAAGGTCAAGCCCCTCGGCCATAACGGTTTCGGCCAGTACAGCGGCATTCTTGACGATTTGCTGCTGATAAGTCTTGAACTCAGGCTTGAGCGCCTCGCCCAGAGCCACGGCTTTGGCGGCAATGATGTGCTCCAGCGGGCCGCCCTGAGAGCCGGGGAAGATGGCGGAGTTGAGCTTCTTGGCGATGTCGGGGTCGTTGCACAGCAGCATGCCGCCGCGGGGACCACGCAGAGTTTTGTGTGTGGTGGTGGACACCACATCGGCATAGGGGATGGGGGAGGGATGCACTCCGGCGGCCACCAGACCGGCGATGTGAGCCATGTCCACGAACAGGTAAGCACCCACCTCGTGGGCAATGTCGGAAAAGGCCTTGAAGTCAATGATGCGGGGATAGGCAGAAGCGCCGGCAAGAATCATGCGGGGCTTGTGCTTGCGAGCCAGATCACGCACCTGATCGTAGTCGATATAACCTTGTTCGTTAACACCATAAGCCACCATGTTATAGTTCTTGCCCGAGAAGTTCACGGGAGAGCCGTGGGTCAGGTGACCGCCGTTATCAAGGCTCATGCCCAGCACGGTGTCACCCACATTGCACAAAGCCTGATATACGGCAAAGTTGGCAGAGGCGCCGGAGTGGGGCTGTACGTTGGCATATTGAGCGCCGAACAGCTGCTTGGCTCGCTCAATGGCCAGATTTTCAGCGATGTCAACACACTGGCAGCCACCATAGTACCGCTTGCCGGGGTAGCCCTCGGCATACTTGTTGGTCAGCACCGTGCCGGCCGCGGCCAGAACGGCGGGGCTGACAATATTTTCAGAAGCGATCAGCTCAATATTGCGCTGCTGGCGGTCATACTCCGACCGAACGGCCGCACCCAGCTCGGGGTCGGCGGCAGCCAGAAATTCCATGACAGATTTCACCATGAGAATATCCTCCTAAAATCAAGTTGAGCACATTATATCAAATACCCCGAAAAAAACAATTGCCGAAAAGAAAAAATGGGGTCGAATTTATGGCGCAAGTGTGGTAAAATGGACGAACAAATTTCCCAAAGCAAAGAGGTGGATTCCATGAAAAAGCGCGAGGACGTTTTGTCCATCATCGAAGAACTGAAAAACCTCTATCCCGATGACATTTGTTCGCTGAACTATGCAAAGGACTATGAACTGCTCTTTGCCGTGCGGCTGGCCGCCCAGTGTACCGACGAACGGGTCAATCAAATTACCCCGGCGCTTTATGAGCGTTTTCCTACGTTGGAGTCGCTGGCGCAGGCGGACATCTCGGAAGTGGAACAATATGTCCACTCCACCGGCTTTTTCCGGGCAAAGGCAAGAGATATCGTGCTGGCTTCTCAGATGCTGCTGGAGGAATACGGCGGAAAAGTGCCGGATAATATGGACGATTTGCTCAAGCTGCCCGGTGTGGGCCGCAAGACGGCGAATCTGATTTTGGGTGACGTTTACAACACCCCCGGCGTGGTGGTGGCGGATACCCATTGTATCCGCATCACCGGACTTCTGGGTCTGACGGACGGCACAAAGGACCCGGCCAAGGTGGAAAGCCAGCTGCGCGCCGTCCTTCCCCCGGAGGAGTCCAATGCTTTCTGCCACCGTATGGTGCTCCATGGACGGGCGGTGTGCATTGCACGTCGGCCTCAGTGCCAAAGCTGTACCCTGCGCCCCTGGTGCAGTTACTTTGCAAACAACCAAGCCAAGTAAGGAGAGACTACCATGTCCTATCGCCCTCTGGCAGATGAAATTAGACCCCAGAGCCTGGATCAAGTGGTGGGCCAGACCCACATCCTTGGCCCGGGCGGTCTGCTGCGCCGCATCATTGAAAGCGGCAATATCCCCAACCTGATTTTTTACGGACCTTCCGGCGTGGGCAAGACCACCGTGGCCAATATCATCGCCAAACAGACCAACCGCCCCCTGCACCGGCTCAATGCAACCACGGCTTCCATCTCAGATATCAAAGAGATCATTGCCCAAATTGGTACCTTCATGGCACCGGAGGGGGTGCTGCTCTACCTGGACGAGATCCAGTACTTTAACAAAAAGCAGCAGCAGTCTCTGCTGGAGTTCATGGAAAACGGCAAGATCACACTCATTGCCTCTACCACGGAAAATCCCTATTTCGCCGTGTTTAATGCGGTGCTGTCTCGGTCTACTGTTTTTGAATTCAAGCAAATTACAGCGCAGGATGCTCTGCCAGCCGTGGAGCGGGGCATTTCCATCATGGAAGAGCGGTTGGGGGCACAGGTGGAGTGCGAGCAGGGGGTCAAAGAACACATTGCCTCCTCTTGTGGCGGCGACATCCGAAAGGCCATGAATGCCATTGAGCTTTTGCTTACTTCTGCTAGACGTGAGCAAGGAAAATTGCTTGTCACCCTTGAGGATGCAAAACTGGTCTCCCAACAGTCTGCCATGCGCTATGACAGGGAGGGAGATGCCCACTTTGATATTGCTTCTGCCCTTATGAAGTCCCTGCGCGGCTCTGACCCGGACGCGGCCTTGCACTACCTGGCCCGGTTGCTGGAGGCGGGGGACATGCCCACCGCCATCCGGCGCATTTTGTGCTCTGCCAGTGAGGATGTGGGCATGGCCTATCCTCAGGCAGCACTCATCGTTAAGGCCTGTGTGGACAGTGCGTTGCAACTGGGCCTGCCAGAGGCACGGTTGCCCCTTGCCCAGGCGGTGGTGCTGCTTGCCACCGCCCCCAAGTCCAACAGCGTATATATGGGCTATGCCAACGCGGTAGCCGATATTCGTGCCGGACGCACCGGGGATATTCCACGGGAACTGCAGAATGTTCATGCCGATTCTGCCGGGATGGAGCGGGAGCAGGGCTATCTCTACCCCCACGACTTCCCCGGTCATTGGGTCAAACAGCAATATCTACCTGATGCCATTAAGGATAAGCAGTATTATAAGTACGGTGACAACAAGACCGAGCAGGCAGCCAAGCGGTATTGGGACGAGATCAAGAAGAAATGAAAAGGAACGCCGCCCAACGGGCGGCGTTCTTTTATAAAATATTTTTCAAATTCAGTTGCTCCATCTCCGCTAACAGATCCAGCTGTGCAATCAGCTTTGCGTTGGCGGCATTGTACTGGTCGGCCTCTTCCAACTTCAGATACTCTTCCACCTCCTGAAAGGTGAGGTGGATCTCGTCAATGTCTCTATGGGGGAGCACTACGTGGAAGTAAAAGTCGTGTTTGTGCCAGCGCTGTGTTACCTGTGACGTAAGATCGGACGCGGCAACCCAATTATCTGCTTCGGCTTGCTTATGGGCTTCGGCCAGTTGTTGGGTATACCCCTCGATGATGTTGTTGAGACAGTAGCTGTTGGTCAGTGTGCTCCCCAGCATGGCCAGCAGGATGGCTACCGCGATCCAAAGACGTTTCATAGGGGAGCCTCCTTGCTGCCGTATTCCTGTCTGGGGGAGAAATAGATCTTGCCTGACTCATCCACTGTCATCAGAAATACATCGGCAGGGGAGGGACAGTTTCGTTTTTTGAGCTGCGTATCCAACCAATTGCGGTCATGGCCGGATACGTGCAGATTTTCCTCCATCAGCCGGCCGTCGCTGATCAGAATGACGGGCAATCCACCTTCCTGCGTTTTTATTTCCATTTGGGCTGTGGTGGGAGGCTGACAGGCTGCGTAGGGGAGGACGGACAGCTGACCGTTGGTTTCCAGAATGGCATATTTGATCTGGGTCAGGTCGGTGCAGCCTTTCATGCGCAGCTCTTCAAATAGCTCGTCCACGGTGTAGCGATTGCGCTGCATTTCCCGCTGATCCAATGTTCCGTCACGGACCACGATGCTGGGCTTGCCGCACATGAGGATGCGAAAGCGGGTGTTCTTCATGGTCAGTACCGAGAAGATCATGGTCATAGACAGCAGGGCGAAAATGGGGATGATGCCGGTGAGCAGGGGAATGCCAAAGTCCTGCATGGGCACGGCGGCCAGATCTGCTATAAGCAGAGAGACCACAAGCTCGCTGGGCTCCAGTTCACCTACCTGCCGCTTGCCCATGAGCCGTACACCGGCAATGATAAGAATATAGAGGATAATGGTGCGTGTGAGCGCAATGACCACAGGTTGCCCTCCTTGCTGCATGTTTACGGTTATTATGACGCTGTGGGGGCAAAATATGCCCGTGTCTTTTGGCGAAACAGCCGGAAATGAAAAAAGAGGAAAAAAACGGAGAATTACCCTTGCGTTTTGCCGATGTTTCGAGTAAAATGTCTTAGGTAAAAGAATGTCTGAATGCAGGGAGTTACTACGCGCCATCCGTATGGATGATGGATGCGCGCGGTCACTCCCTTTTTTCAAGAGCGCAACTGAGAAAGGCGGGATGGCAGAAGTATGAAAGCAACTTTGATTTTGGAGAACGGAAGCGTCTTTACCGGCACAAGCATCGGCAGCACGGAAGACAAGATTTGCCAGCTGGTGTTCAACACCTCCATGGTGGGCTATCAGGAGCTGTTGACCGACCCCTGCTACGCAGGTCAGGGTGTAGTCATGTCCTATCCTCTGATCGGCAACTACGGTGTCAATGACGAGGACAATGCCTCTGACCGCGTGTGGGTGGAGGCTCTTGTGGTGCGCCACCTGTCCGAGCGGGGCAGCAATTTCCGCTGTCAGGGTGATCTGAACACCTATTTGAGAAACGGCGGTGTGACCGGTATCCAGGGTGTGGACACCCGCGCGCTGACCAAGATCCTGCGCGATCAGGGCAGTATGAATGCACTGATCACCTGCGCCGAGCAGTTCAATATCGCCGAAGTGATGGACAAGCTCAAGGCCTACAAGATCACCGGCAAGGTGGCTCAGACCACCTGCGTGTCTCCCAAGACGGTGGACGGCAGCGGCGCTCATGTGGCCGTTCTGGACTTTGGTGTCACCTGCGGCCTTGTGGAGCATTTGACCGAGCGTGGCTGCAAGGTCACCATTCTGCCCGCCCACACCAAGGCTGAGGACATCCTGGCCGGCGGCTATAACGGCATCCTGCTCTCTCCCGGTCCTGGCGACCCTGCCGAGAATGTGGAGATCATCGCTCAGGTGAAGAAGCTTTACGAGAGCGATGTGCCGCTGTTCGGCATTGGTTTGGGACATCAGATGCTGGCTCTGGCTGTGGGCGGCAAGACCGCCAAGCTGCCTTACGGTCACCGTGGCGGCAACATCCCCGTGCGTGATTTGGAGCAAGGCAAGGTGTATATCACCAGCCAGAATCACGGCTACGTGGTGGAGGACGGCTCGGTGGATCCTGCTATCGCCAAGCCCAGCCATGTCAATGTGAACGACGGCAGCATCGAGGGCCTGAAGTATTCTCGCCCCAACTGCTTTACCATGCAGTACGATCCCGAGGGCAACAAGGGCCCTGCCGAGACCCGCTATGTATTTGACCGCATCGTTTCCATCGTGGGAGGTGACAAGTAATGCCTATGTATCCCGGTATTAAAAAGGTCCTGGTCCTGGGCTCCGGCCCCATCGTCATCGGCCAGGCCGCCGAGTTCGACTACGCGGGCACCCAGGCCTGCCGCGCCCTGAAGGAAGAAGGGCTTGAGGTCGTTCTTGTCAACTCCAACCCCGCCACCATCATGACCGACAAGGACATTGCCGATCATGTGTATATCGAACCGCTGAACATCCCCTCCAT
>JAZNTL010000095.1:0-10459 GCA_045591745.1 Lawsonibacter sp. | reverse complement strand
CGGCGTTTGGGTATTCTGTGAGCAGCGTCAGGGCGTGATGATGCCCACCTCTTTCGAGCTGATCTCCGAGGGCCGCAAGCTGGCCGACGAGCTGGGCTCCAAGCTGTACGGCATCCTGCTGGGCGACAAGGTCGAGGGTATCGCCAAGGAGCTGGGCGGCTACGGCGCTGACGGCGTTTACGTCTGCGAGTCCCCCCTGCTGAAGGACTACACCACCGACGGCTACACCAAGGTCATCTGCGACGTGATCGAGGAGTACAAGCCCGAGGTCATGCTCATCGGCGCCACCAACATTGGCCGCGATCTGGGCCCCCGCTGTGCCGCTCGTCTGCACACCGGTCTGTGCGCTGACTGCACCCACCTGGACATCGACGTGCCCAAGTACAAGGACTTCCTGCGCTCTGCCTCCACTCTGGCTCCCAACATGATCGACTCCATCAAGGAGGACGACCGCAACCTGAAGATGACCCGTCCCGCTTTCGGCGGTCACCTGATGGCTACCATCATCTGCCCCCGCTTCCGTCCCGCCATGGCCACCGTGCGTCCCGGCGTTATGAAGAAGAACGCCTATGACGAGGCTAAGGCCAATGCCTGCCAGATCATCAAGCCCAACTTCTCCCTGACCGAGGCTGACATGAAGACCGAGGTCGTCGAAGTGGTCAAGGCCGCCAAGAAGCTGGTCGACCTGATCGGTGCCGACGTGGTCGTTTCCGTGGGCCGCGGCATCTCCAAGGACGTTGAGGGCGGCATCAAGCTGGCCGAGGAGCTGGCTGAGGTTCTGGGCGGCGTCGTGGGCGCTTCCCGTGCCGTGGTTGACTCCGGCTGGATCTCCGCCGATCATCAGGTCGGTCAGACCGGTAAGACCGTCCATCCCCGCATCTACGTTGCTCTGGGTATCTCCGGTGCCATCCAGCACAAGGCCGGTATGCAGGACTCCGAGTGCATCATCGCCGTGAACAAGAACGGCAATGCCCCCATCTTTGAGGCTGCCGACTACGGCATCGAGGGTGACCTGTTCAAGGTCGTCCCCATGCTCATCGAGGCCATTAAGGCCGCTAAGGCCGCTAAGTAAGGTTACTTCTTACATAAAAACCACCCCGTTTTAATAAAACGGGGTGGTTTTTTGTCTTTATTTCACAGGTTTAATATCCCCTGGGGCAAGGATAGCCCTTGCACGGTTCACCTTTCCCCTACCCCAACATAAGATAGACCAGAAACCGAATGGGAGGCTTTTGCCATGAAACAGGAATGCACCTTCTGGGTGGTGGGAGGCGACTTGCGTCAGGTCCATCTGGCCCAGCTGCTGGCCCGGGACGGACACACCGTATGTACTTACGCGTTGGAACAAGGGGCACACGCTGCACCGGATGCCCGGCCTCAAGTGACACCGGACGGCATTGACCGGGCAGACTGCGTCATTTTCCCTCTGCCCGTCTGCTCTGCTCCCGGCATTCTCAGCACCCCTCTTTCCACGACGAAGCATACCTTGGCCCCTATTTTGGAATCTGTCTCTCCCACCCAGCTCCTCTGCGGAGGTCGCCTTGACCCGGACACACACAGTATATTTACGCAACGTGGTCTGGTGGTCCACGACTACTTTCAGCGGGAGGAGCTGACCGTGGCCAATGCAGTCCCCACCGCCGAGGGAGCGCTCCAGATCGCCATGGAGGAACTGCCCATCACCATCCACAATGCCCGGGCGCTGGTCATCGGCTTTGGCCGAGTAGGAAAGCTGACCGCCCAGCGTTTTGCCGCTCTGGGTGCCAAAGTTACCGTGGCCGCCCGCTCCTATGAGCAGCAGGCATGGGCTCAGACCATGGGCCTGAGCACCGAGCATACGGGACACTTGTCCAACCTGCTGTGTGGCTATGACCTGATCGTCAACACTGTCCCAACTCAAATGCTGGGACGGGATGAGCTTGCCGAGTTGAAGGACGATGCACTGGTCATCGACCTTGCCTCTAAGCCCGGAGGTGTGGACATGGATGCCGCCACTCAACTGGGCCGCAGAGTGATCTGGGCTTTGTCCCTGCCCGGCAAGGTTGCCCCCATCACGGCAGGAGCCTGCATCCGTGACACTGTATATAATATCCTGCGTCAGGCAGGAATCTGAACCCCGGAAAGGAAGATCTGTTTGGAACCGAAAACCATCGGCTTTGCCGTTTGCGGCTCCTTCTGCACTCACAGCCGCGCGCTGGCGGCACTGGAGCAGGTTGCCGCGCAATATGAACACGTTATCCCCATTGTATCCGAGATCACCGCCGTCACCGATACCCGTTTTGGCACCGCCCGTGATTTGATTCAAAAAATGGAAGACATCTGTGGCCGCAAGGTGCTTCGCTCCATCCTGGATGCCGAACCTATCGGTCCGAAAAAGCTGCTGGACCTGCTGGTCATTGCTCCCTGCACCGGCAACACCCTGAGCAAAATGGCGGCCGGCATCACCGACACCAGCATTTCCATGGCCGCCAAAGCACACCAGCGCAACGGCCGCCCCATGGTGGTATGCATCGCCTCCAACGACGGATTGGCCGGCTCCGCTCCCGCCATCGGGCAGTTGCTCATGCGCAAGAACCTCTTTTTTGTTCCCTTCGGTCAGGACGATGCGATCAACAAGCCCACCTCGCTCATCGCCGACTTTGAGCAAATTCTTCCCACAATTCAGGCCGCCTTTGCAGGGCGGCAGATCCAGCCGTTGCTTTTGTGACCGCAAGGCCGTGTCTTTGAACACGGCCTTGCCTTTTGTGTAAAATACTGCTATACTCGGGCATACGAAAGAAAGAGAGTGATGACTATGATCGGACTTGGCACCATCGTCAACGTAGCCGCCATCGTTGTGGGCGGCTGTTTGGGCACCCTGTTCCGGGGTGGCCTGAAGGAACGCTATCAGACCGCGCTGATCCGGGCGTTGGGTGTTACTACTATGTTTATCGGCATTGCCGGGGCCCTGCCCGGTATGCTTGAAGTGGCAGAAGGTCAACTCGTGGGCAAGGATACGCTGGGCATGGTGCTGGCACTGGCATTGGGCACGGTGATCGGTGAATTTCTGGACTTTGACGGTTTGCTGGAGCGATTGGGCCGCTGGCTGAAGGAAAAGGCCGCCCGCAGCGACGACTCCCGCTTTATTGAGGGCTTCGTCACCGCCTCGCTGGTGGTGTGTGTGGGTGCCATGGCCATCGTGGGCTCCATTCAGGACGGTCTCATGGGCAATCCTGCCACCCTGTATACCAAGTCCATTCTGGACTTTACCATTGTGATGGTCTTTGCCTCCACCTATGGCCGGGGCGCCATTTTCTCCGCCCTGCCCGTGGGTGTACTGCAGGGCAGCGTGACCCTGCTGGCCGGACTGGTCGCTCCCCTGTTCACCCCAGCAGTCATTGCCAACCTGTCCTTTCTTGGCTCCGTGCTCATCTTCTGCGTGGGTGTCAATCTGGTCTTTGACAACCGGTTCCGGGTGGCCAATATGCTCCCCGCGCTGGTCATCGGTGCAGTATACACCGTTCTATTTCCATAAAAATGGAGGTCTCACAAATGTGAGACCTCCATTTTTTGCGCAGTATGTAATTACATGACCAGCTCGATGTCCATCATCTTGCAGAAGTCGCGGATCTCCTCCACGAAATCGCCGTAGGCCAGAATAACGTGCTGGCAGGAGACGTTCTGGGCAAACTCCTCCACGGTGCAGCTGTCGGGGAAGACCTCCAGGCTGGGCAGCTGGGGAGCGGGATCGTCCCAGCCAAACTCGTTCCAGGCGGGAGGAGTCTTGGCCTCGGCCGTGTAGACGTGCATCTTGTACTTGCCCTTCAGGAAGACCAGACGGGCACAGGTGACGTAGCCGGTCTTGACCTTGGACACGTTGAGCAGAGAAGCATTGAGCAGACCGAAGGCGGCAGGCAGCACGGTCACATCGCCGTCGGTAACGCAGGCGGGCACATAATCGGGCACGCCGATGAGCATGCTCTTCTCAAAGAACTCGTAGTACTCCATGTAAGGCACAGTCTGGCCGGACAGGCCCTTCATGATGATCTGGGTCACAGCACCCATCACGTCGTTTTCAGGCACGGTGGGGATGTTGTGATAGCGCTCAATGAGCATGAACACCATGGCGGGAGGGAAGCCCATGAGCTTCTTCATGCCGTCCACGTCGATCAGGGTGATGGCATCCCAGCCCCGCTCGGCGATCTTCATGCCGATAGCCAGCGCGTACTTGACACCATTCTCAATGACGCTGTCGTCACAGGCCTTTTTGAACACCCAGTTCTCCTTGACGAACTTCACGCCCTCGGCCACCTGAGCGGGATCCAGCTTCTCCATGTTCTGGACCATCTCCAGCATCTCGAAGGGTTCCACCTCGATACCGATCTGGCTGCGCATGGAGTTGCCCTCGTACTGGGTACCGTAGAGCAGCATGTCGCGGTAGCCCATGGTACCCACGCGGGCATCGCGCAGGGCGCGGCGGGTGGCGGCAGCACGCAGGTAGGCATCGATCTTCTTCATGGGGAAGGGCTTGTCGATAATGTTGTAGACATACTTAAAGGTATAGTCCAGCGCCTCGAACGCGGGACGCAGAGCGGTGGTGCCGGCCTGCTCGGCGGTAGTGATGATGCGGCCATTCTCCTTCCAGCCGCACAGACCCCACAGCACCATGGGAATGTGGCGGAAGTGGTCGGTAACACGGATCACGGCATGGGTGGGCACCCAGCCGGCCACACAGACCACCAGTGCGCTGAGATCCTCACCCTGGATCTTGGCCAGAGCGGCATCCGCGGTCTCATAGGCGGGGTCGTCAATGACCAGACCGCCGTCTACAAAGTCATAGTCCAGCGCCTTCAGGGCGGCCAGAGCCTCGTCATGCTTCATCTGCAGACGCTCGATGGGAGTGTTGACCTCACCGAAGCAGACATAACCGATACGGGCTTTCTTGTTCATACTATCGTCTCCTTTACCTCAATAAGTCGTCCACCGGGCGTGGCCCGGAACGCGCAAATCAATACAAATTAAAGGTATCATAAATCCCCATTTTGGTCAAGGTTGGCAAAAAATAAAATCCGCAAAAACACCCCTTGTCGCTTTTTGCGGCGAAAATTTCCAATGAAATCGCGCAAAACACTTGCGCAGTTTCTTTTTTTATGGTATAGTGACCTTGTAATTATGGAAGTATTAGTCAGAGTGGGGTTTCGGCTCCGCTCTTTTTGATTGAAAAAATCCGGCCGCACCCCCCTTTTTGCGGCCCGACAGGAGGGTTCCCATGGCAAAAGTCACCGACCTGACCGCTCAGCTGGCCCGCCCCATTGCCGAGTCTGCGGGCTGTTCCATCTGGGATGTAGAGTATGTAAAAGAGGCCGGCACCTGGTTCCTGCGCGTTTATATCGACAAGCCGGGCGGCATTTCCATCGAGGACTGCGAGGCGGTCTCCCGTCCCCTGTCCGACAAGCTGGATGAAGCCGATCCCATCGAGGGAAGCTACACTTTGGAAGTGTCCTCCGCCGGGGCGGACCGGGCACTGAAAAAGCCGGAGCATTTCCGGCAGTTCATGGGCTCCGAGGTGGAGGTCCGCCTCTACCGCCCCCGGGACGGCCGCAAGGAGCACGTGGGCATCCTTACCGACTATACCGAAGACGGCACCGTCACCATCGACGCGGCCGGCACTCCCACCACATTTGAGAAAAAAGAACTGGCACAGGTCCGCCTGTACGTTCACTTTTAATGGAGGAAATTACCGTGGCTAAGAGAACGACCAAAAAGGCTGCAAGCGCCGAGATGGACGGCAAGGAGTTTTTTGCCGCCATTGCTCAAATCGAAAAAGAAAAGGGCATCAAGCCCGGCTACATGATGGAGAAGATCACCCAGGCGCTGCTGTCTGCCTACCGCCGTGATCACGAGGGTGTGGGCGACAATCTGTCCATCGAGACCGACGAGGAAAAGGGCACGGTGCGCATGTTCCTGAAGAAGGACGTGGTGGAGACCGTGGACAATCCCGGCACCGAAATCAGCCTTGACGAGGCCCGCCTGTCTCTGCCCCGTGCCGAGCTGGGTGACGTGATCCGCATGGAGATCAAGCCCAAGAACTTCGGCCGCATCGCCGCCCAGACCGCCCGTCAGGTCATCATTCAGGGCATCCGCGAGGCCGAGCAGGGCATGGTCTATGACGAGTTCACCTCCAAGGAGCACGAGATCCTGACCGGCATCATCACCCGCATCGACCCCCGCTCCGGTGCTATCTCCCTGCGCATCACCAGCGGCGGCGAGTACACTGATGCCTACCTGTCCGCCAACGAGCAGGTCAAGGGCGAGACCTATTCCGAGGGCACCCGCCTGAAGGTCTACGTCGTAGAGGTCCGCAAGGCCACCAAGGGTCCTCAGGTGCTCATCTCCCGCACCCACCCCGGTCTGGTCAAGCGCCTGTTCGAGCTGGAAGTGCCCGAAATTTATGACGGCACCGTGGAGGTCAAGTCCATCGCCCGCGAGGCCGGCAGCCGCACTAAGCTGGCCGTCTGGTCCGCAGACCCCAACGTAGATCCCATCGGCGCCTGTGTCGGCCCCCGTGGTGCCCGCGTGAACAATATCGTTGAGGAACTCAAGGGCGAGAAGGTGGACATCATCAAGTTCTCCGATGACCCCGCTGAGTACATTGCCGCCGCCCTGTCTCCTGCCGACGTGATCAGCGTCACCGTGCTGGAGGAAGGTAAGAGCTGCCGGGTCATTGTCCCCGACGATCAGCTGTCTCTGGCCATCGGCAAAGAGGGCCAGAACGCCCGTCTTGCCGCCAAGCTCACCGGCTGGAAAATCGACATTAAGCCCGCCTCCGCTCCTGAAGAGGAGTCTGAGGTAGCTGAAGAAGAATAATCGCCGTTTTTCACTCCGGTGTTCTGGCCATCCGGGGTCCCGCAACGCGGGGCGCGCCGTTGGCGCGTAAAATCGAAGCCTTCGGCTGAGATTTGCGCAGGGCGAATTCAGTTCGCCCGAGCATTTCAATTCCCTTGGGGTCCCACAAAAGGCAAGCCTTTTGTGGGAGGCGGGCCAGAACGCCCGGCTGGCCGCCAAGCTCACCGGCTGGAAGATCGACATTAAGCCCGCCTCCGCTCCTGAGGAGGAGTCCGTGGCCGCTGACGAAGAATAACTACCGCAATCTGCATCTAAGGGGTGACCGATGTGCCCAAAAAGATCCCCATGCGCCAGTGTCTTGGCTGCCGGGAGCATAAACCAAAAAAGGAACTGATCCGGGTGGTACGTTCCCCCGAGGGTGACGTTTCACTGGACTTCAAGGGCAAGCTGCCCGGCCGGGGCGCTTACGTGTGCCCTCAGGCCGCCTGCCTTGCCAAGGCCCGCAAATCAAGAGCGCTGGAACGCGCCTTTGACACCGCCCTGCCCCCGGAGGTCTACGAGGCTCTGGAGCAGCAGATGGAGGAGGTGCCCGCAGATGGCCAATGACCCCATCCTGCACTTGCTTGGTCTGGCCCGCAAGGCCGCCCGGCTGGAGGTCGGCGAGGAGCCGGTAGGTGCCGCATGCCGGGCACGGCATGCCAAGCTGGTGCTCATCGCAGGCAATGCCGCCCCCAACACTTTCCGCCGCGCCGCCCACTTCGGCGAAGCAGGCAACGTGCTCTGGCTGGCTCTGCCTCAGAGCAAAGAGGAACTGGGCTTCGCCCTGGGCCGGGGCAGCGTGGCCATGCTGGCATTGACCGACATCGGCTTCGCCGCTTCCATTGTGAAAAAGCTGGCCGCAATTGACCCGGAAAAGTACGGCGCTGCCGCCGCCAGTCTGGATGCAAAGGCCGCAAAAGCCCTTCAGCGTCAAAAGGAACAGCGTCAGCACGAAAAGAACCTGCGCGAAGGCAAGCGCAAACCGTGGGCTCCTCCCCCCAAGAAGGCGGAGGACGCACCCAAAACTACCAAGACCCCCGCTGCCAAAAAGCCCGGCCCCACCGGCCGCAAGCTCACCGGCAGCTTCAAGCCCAAAAGCAAATCCTAAGAATCGAGGTGGCTTCTTTTGATCAAATACCGTGTGCATGAAGTAGCCAAGGACTTCAAGCTGAACTCCAAGGACATTGCCGAGATCATGACCAAGTACTGCACCACGCCCAAAAACCATATGCAGGTGCTTACCGATCTGGAACTGGCCATTATCTTCGAGCGCGTGACCCAGGACAATCAAATCGACTCCATTGAGTCCGTCTTTGCCGACGTGTACCATGAGCCTAAGGCCCAGCCCGCCCCTGTGCAGGAGGCCCCCAAGGCCGAGTCTGCCGCCAAGCAGGACGCTCCCAAGGCCGAGCCCACCGCCAAGGAGACACCCAAGGCTCAGAGCGCCGCTCCCGCCCAGCCCAAGCCCACCACCCGCGTGCCTGAAAAGAAGGTGGTGGACACCCGCAAGGGCGGCAACGTCAATCTGGAAAAGTACGACGAGCGTCTGGAGAACTTCACCGACCAGCGTCAGCAGGACCGCGGCGGCAAGCAGAAGTTCCAGAACCGCAACAACAAGAACCGTCAGCAGGGCAACTTTGGCAACAAGCGCAAGCAGGAGGAGGCTGAGAAGCTGCGCCGCCTGCAGCTTGAGATCGCCAAGAAGACTCCCCTCACCGTCAAGATCCCTGATGAGATCGCTGTAGGTGAGCTGGCCAGCCGCATGAAGAAGACCGGCGCCGAGGTGGTCAAGTGCCTGATGAAGAACGGCGTCATGGCCTCTCTGAGCCAGCTCATCGACTTCGACACCGCCGCTTTCGTGGCCGAGGAACTGGGCTGCAAGGTGGAGAAGGAAATCATCGTCACCATTGAGGAAAAGCTCATCGATGTGTCCGAGGACAAGGAAGAGGATCTGGTCACCCGCGCCCCCGTGGTGGTGGTCATGGGTCACGTAGACCACGGCAAGACCTCTTTGCTGGACTATATCCGCAATGCCAACGTGGTCTCCGGCGAGGCCGGCGGCATCACCCAGCATATCGGTGCTTATCAGGTGGATGTGGGCGGCAAGCCCGTTACCTTCCTGGATACCCCCGGCCACGAGGCCTTTACCGCCATGCGTGCCCGCGGTGCCATGATCACCGACGTGGCCATTCTGGTGGTGGCTGCTGACGACGGCATCATGCCTCAGACCGTGGAGTCCATCAACCATGCCAAGGCCGCCGAGATCCCCATTATCGTGGCCATCAACAAGATGGATAAGCCCACCGCCAATCCCGACCGCATCATGCAGCAGCTCACCGAGTACGAGCTGGTGCCTGAGGAGTGGGGCGGCGAGACCATCATCTGCCCCATCTCCGCCAAGACCGGTATGGGCATCGACAACCTGCTGGACATGGTGGTGCTCACCGCCGAGATGCGCGAGCTGAAGGCCAACCCCAACCGCTCCGCCCACGGCGCCGTCATTGAGGCCCGTCTGGACAAGGGCCGCGGCCCTGTTGCCACCCTGCTGGTGCAGAACGGCACTCTGAAGCAGGGCGATGTGATCATTGCCGGTACCGCAGTGGGCCACGTGCGCGCCATGACCGACGCCAAGGGCAAGAAGCTGACCGAGGCCGGTCCTTCCGTCCCCGTGGAGATCATCGGTATGGGCGAGGTGCCCGGCGCGGGCGACGACTTCCATGCCGTTGCCGACGAGCGCATGGCCCGCGAGCTGGTGGAGCAGCGCAAGCATGAGCAGAAGTCTGCCGCTGCCAACAACGTGGGCAAGGTCACTCTGGAAGACCTGTTCAGTCAGATCCAGGCCGGCGAGATGAAGAATCTGAACGTCATCGTCAAGGCCGACGTTCAGGGCTCTGCCGAAGCGGTGAAGGCTTCTCTGGAAAAACTGACCAACGAAGAAGTCCGTGTGCGCGTCATCCACTGCGCCGTGGGTGCCATTAACGAGTCCGATGTGACTCTGGCCGCCACCGCCGGCGCCATCATCGTGGGCTTCAACGTGCGCCCCGACTCCAACGCCAAGGAGACTTCCGCCCGACTGAACGTGGATATGCGCATGTACCGGGTCATTTACGACGCCATCAACGAGATCGAAGCTGCCATGAAGGGCATGCTGGCCCCCAAGTTCAAGGAAGTGGAGCTGGGCCGCGCCGAGGTGCGCAACGTGTTCCGCATCACCAACGTGGGTATGGTGGCCGGCTGCTACGTGGTGGACGGCAAGATGCAGCGCAACGCTCAGATGCGCCTGCTGCGTGACAACATCGTTATTTATGACGGTGCCATCGCCTCCCTCCAGCGCTTTAAGGACAGCGTGAAGGAGGTCGCCGCCGGCTACGAATGCGGCATCACCTTTGAGAAGTTCCAGGATATCAAGGAAGGCGATATCATTGAAGCGTTCCTGATGGAGCAGATCGAGGTATAAATGCCGCACGAGTACCCCGCAACGCGGGGCGCGCCTTATGGCGCGTAAAATCGAAGCCGTAGGCGAAGATTTGCGCAGGGCGAATTCATTTCGCCCGAGCATTGCAATTTCAAAGGGTCCCCACGGAATTCAATTCCG
>JAZNTL010000094.1:0-7625 GCA_045591745.1 Lawsonibacter sp. | reverse complement strand
AGAGATACATAAACAAATCACACTTCAGCATACCATTATAAAGTTTTCGCTTTTTGTCGGCCTGCTTGCCGAAGGTGCGCTCGAACTCCGTGTGGGAGGACAGCAGATACAGCTTCCAGCTGTCGGGGAACTTGGCATAGGCCTTGCCGAAGGCACGGTACAACTCCTCCGCCTCCCGCCGCTCCATAATGCGCTCGCCATAGGGCGGGTTGGTGACGATGCGTCCGTGCAGGCCGCCCCAATGGAAGCGGGTGGCATCGGATACTTCGAAAGAAACCAGATCGTCCACCTCCGCAAGGTGGGCGTTGTGACGGGCCAGCTCCACGGCGGCAGGGTCCAGATCGCCGCCCCAAATTTCATATGTACCGTCAAATTCCTTATCCATAGCCTCGTCCGCCGCCTCCAGCCACAGCTTGTTGTTCAGCCACGACCACTTCTGGGCGGAGAAGGAGCGGTTCAGGCCGGGAGCGCGGTTTTTGGCGATGAGGGCGGCTTCGATGGGGATGGTGCCCGAGCCGCAGAAGGGGTCGCACAGGGGGTCACGGCCCTTGTAGCGGGAAAGCATCACCATGGCGGCGGCCAGGGTTTCCCGCAGGGGAGCTACCACACCCTGCGCCCGGTAGCCCCGCTTGTGGAGGCCGGCGCCGCTGGTGTCCAGCATAAGGGTGGCGGTGTCCTTCATAATAGAGAACTGGATTTGGTAGACAGCGCCCGTTTCCGGCAGGGTCTCCATACCGTACTTTTGCCCCAAGCGGGCGGCCACCGCCTTTTTCACAATGGATTGGCAGGCGGGGACGGCGTGCAGGGCGGAATTGAGGCTGTGTCCCTTCACGGGGAACTGACCGCCCTTTGGGATAAACTGCTCCCACGGCAGGGCGCGGGTGCCCTGAAACAGAGCCTCGAAGTCTCGGGCAGGGAAACTGCCCAGCACAAGGAGGAGGCGCTCGCCGGTGCGCAGGTTCAGGTTGATGCGGGGAATGTCTGCCGGGGTGCCGGAGCACAATACCCGTCCGTTCTCCGCCCGTACATCGGCAAGGCCCAGTCGGCGCAGTTCGTCCGCCGCAAGGCTTTCCAGCCCGAACAGGGTGGGAACGGCAAATTGCAGTTGTGACATAGGAGAAACCTCCCTTGAGGGTTATTGTTTTGCGGGGGCAAAATAGGCCACACCGTCGTGAAGCTCCAGCACAAGGTCGCCCCGGTCCAGCAGGAACTCCACAAAGAAGCGGATGTTGCGCTCGAAGCTCAGCGCCCTTCGGGCGGTGCCGGGGTTGAGGAAGAACAGACGGCAGACATTGAGGCTGATTTGGCTCAGATGCATGGGCCGGTCTATCACCGACAAAATCTCCTGCGCCCGGCGCAGGTTGAGGGCGCGGTTTTCGTCGATGATGTTGTCGATGTCGGAGAAGATGCCCCGGTGGGCGGCGATATAGAGGTCACAGCCCAGACCGCGCAGGCGCTCCTTGCTCACAAGGTCCAGTGCGTGGTCACAGGCATAGGGCAGTTTGGCATACAGCAGCTCCCGGGACAGCAGGGTATCGCCCACATAGCACACGTTGTCCGGGGTGATGATACAGATGTGGGCGGGGGAGTGGCCGGGGGTATAGAGACAACGGAATGGAACACCCAGCAGTTCCGGCTGGCTGTCTGCGTCAGGCAGGAGGATGTCTGCCGTCAGGGGCATGTCCCACATTTCCCGGTCGGTCATATCCGGGGTGGTGATGGCGGCATAGTATTTTAAATTGAGCAGGTTGGCGCACAGACCGGCCTCCCCTGCAGTGAGGGCCACGGGCAGGTGATATTTTTTCTGAAAGTAGGCGTGGTTGGCGGCGTGGTCGATGTGGGTGTGGGTGGACAGGATGGCGGCAGGGGTCAGCCCCGCGTCCAGAAGGGTCTGCTCCAGCGCCAGCCGCTCGGTGGTGTAGCCGCTGTCCAGCAGGATGCACCGCCCGTCCTCCAGACGGTAAAAGGGGATGAGGGCCTCGCCCTCGGCTACCCATGTGTTTCCTTTGACTTGGGTCAGTTTCATAAGCGCTCCTTATTGTTGGCTCAAATAGACCATGAGCACGGAAATGTCCGCCGGGGACACACCGGAGATGCGGCTGGCCTGGCCCAGACTGTGGGGACGCACCTTGTCCAGCTTTTGCCGCGCCTCCAGACGCAGGCCGGAGATGGCATGGTAATCCATATCCTCGGGCAGCAGGTGTTCTTCCAGCTTTTTCATTTCCGCCACCTGACGCAGCTGACGGTCGATGTAGCCCTGATACTTGGTATCGATCTCCACCGCCTGCGTTACCGCAAGGGACAGCGGGGGGCGGTTGGGGTCGAAGGAGGCCAGCTCGTCATAGGTGATGGTGGGCCGTCGCAAAAGGTCGGCAAGGCGCGCGCCGCTGGGCGCGTCCGGCTCGTTATGGGCGGCAAGAAAAGCGGACAGGGCGGGAGAGGGGGCAACTCCTGTGTGCTCCAGCCGCTTGCGCTCGGCCTCTGCGGCGGCATATTTTTCCTCCACAGCGGCCAACTGCTCGTCGCTGACCAGTCCGATGCGGTGGCCGTGGTGGGCCATGCGCCGGTCGGCATTGTCCTGCCGGTGGAGCAGGCGGGATTCCGTGCGGGAGGTCATCATGCGGTAGGGCTCGTTAGTGCCCTTGGTCACAAGGTCGTCAATGAGTACGCCCATATAGCCCTCGTCCCGGCGCAGAACGAAGGGGTCCCGGCCCAGCAGCTTCAGCGCGGCATTGACACCGGCTACAAAGCCCTGTACCGCCGCCTCCTCATAGCCGGAGGAGCCGTTGAACTGCCCCGCGCCGTACAGACCGGGGACTTTCTTGCATTCCAGCGTGGGATACAGCTCGGTGGGGTCCACGCAGTCGTACTCAATGGCATAGGCGCACCGGGTCATTTCTGCCTGTTCCAGACCGGGGATGGTGTGCAGCATTTTCAGCTGGACCTCTTCGGGCAGGGAGGAGGAGAAGCCCTGAATGTAAAGCTCTTGCGTATCAAGGCCCATAGGCTCTACGAACAGCAGATGCCGCTCTTTATCGGCGAAGCGCACCACCTTGTCCTCGATGGAGGGACAGTACCGGGGACCCACCCCCTCGATGACTCCGGAGAACAGAGGGGAGCGGTCCAGATTGGCACGGATGACATCGTGAGTCTCTTTGGTGGTGGCGGTCAGCCAGCACACGGCCCGGTTTTCCGGGGCCTGGGGGGTGGAGAAGGAGAAAGGAAGCGCATCCGCGTCTCCCTCCTGTACCTCCATTTTGGAGAAGTCCACGCTGCGGGCGTTGACCCGGGGAGGGGTGCCTGTTTTGAAGCGGCGGATGGACAGACCCAGTGATTTCAGGCTGTCCGTCAGGGGCAGGGCGGCGGCAAGCCCGTCCGGTCCGGAGTCCCGGACCACCTCGCCCACGATGGTGCGGCCGCCCAGATGGGTGCCGGTGGCAATGACGGCGGCCTTGACTTCATAAGTGGCTCCGGTGTGGGTGACCACGGCGGAAACAGCGCCGTTTTCGGTGAGCACCTCCACCACCTCGGCCTGCTTGACCCACAGGTTTTCCTGCCGTTCCAGCGTGTGCTTCATCACCTTCTGGTATTCTCTGCGGTCGGCCTGCGCCCGCAGGGACCAGACTGCGGGGCCCTTGCCCCGGTTGAGCATGCGGTACTGGATGCAGGCCTTGTCCGCGGCCTTGCCCATCTCGCCGCCCAGGGCGTCCAGCTCCCGGACCAGATGGCCCTTGCCCGTGCCGCCGATGGCCGGGTTGCAGGGCATGTTGCCCACCGCATCCAGATTGACGGTGAAGCACAGGGTGCGCAGGCCCATACGGGCGGCGGCCAGCGCCGCCTCAATGCCTGCGTGACCCGCGCCGATGACAGCGATATCATATTGTCCGGCGAGATAACGTCTCATCTGACTCATATCCTTTGCGTGGGGAAATTTTTTCACAACATTGTACCACGATTTCCTGCTTGGGGCAAGGGAGGAGGATGTTTTGTTCCCGGGGAAAATTTTTGCGGGAGAAGGGGAAGTGGATGGACAAACGGGGGAAAATACGGTATACTGACAGTAAAGAAACGGAAAAGGAGCGTGAGAACGGATGACAATGAAGATGCTGTGGTTTGCCCTGCTGCTGCTGTTCAGCATCGGGGAGGCCGTCACCGTGGGTTTGACTTCCGTGTGGTTTGCCGTAGGTGCTCTGGGCGCGTTGCTGTGCGCCCTTGCGGGCGGCAGCGCATGGGTGCAGATCCTGGTGTTTGTGGTCCTGTCCGGAATCAGCCTTGCGCTGGTGCGGCCGCTGGCCAAACGGTTTCTCACTCCCGGCTACTCGGCCACCAATGCCGACCGGGTCATCGGCCAAGAGGCGGTGGTCACCCAGACCGTCGATAACCTGCGCGGACAGGGTCAGGTGAACATCGCCGGACAGACCTGGACCGCCCGCAGTCAGAACGATGTGGTCATTCCTGAGGGAACGCTGGTGTCGGTGCTGCGCATCGAGGGTGTAAAAGTGTTCGTCAAACCGCTGGAGCAGTAAGAAACAATCATTATACAATAATTACAGGAGGTAACTTATGGGCTTTTTGATTCCGATCATTCTCGTTATTCTGGTGCTGATCGTACTGGCCACCAACATCCGCGTGGTGCAGCAGTCCCGTGCCTTTGTAGTGGAGCGGCTGGGCGCGTTCCAGTCCGTGTGGAGTGTGGGCCTGCACTTTAAGATCCCCTTTATTGAGCGGGTGGTCAAGAACGTGTCCTTGAAGGAGCAGGTGGTGGACTTTGCCCCCCAGCCCGTCATCACCAAGGATAACGTCACCATGCAGATCGACACGGTGGTCTATTTCCAGATCACCGACCCCAAGCTCTATACCTACGGCGTGGAGCACCCCATGTCCGCCATCGAAAACCTGACCGCCACCACCCTGCGCAACATCATCGGCGATCTGGAGCTGGACCAGGCCCTGACCAGCCGCGACCACATCAACACCAAGATGCGGGCCATTCTGGACGAGGCGACCGACCCCTGGGGCATCAAGGTCAACCGCGTGGAGCTCAAGAGCATCATCCCGCCCCGTGAGATCCAGGACGCCATGGAAAAGCAGATGAAGGCAGAGCGCGAGCGCCGCGAGGCCATCCTGCAGGCCGAGGGCCAGAAGCAGTCCCAGATCCTTGTGGCCGAAGGCGAAAAGCAGTCCGCCATTCTCCGTGCCGATGCCGCCAAGCAGGCCAAGATCATGGAGGCTGAGGCGGAGAAGGCTGCCCGCATCATGGCCGCGGAAGCCGAGGCCGAGGCCATTATGAAGGTCCAGCAGGCTACCGCCGACGCCATCAAGCTGGTCAACGAGGCCAACCCCGGCGAGGGTGTCATTAAGATCCGTGCACTGGAGGCCTTTGCCGCCGCCGCCGATGGAAAGGCGACCAAGATCATCATCCCCAGCGAGCTGCAGGGCCTTGCCGGCCTTGCCAGCACCGCCAAGACGGTGTTTGAGACCGAGGAACCCAAGGCGTAATAAAAGAAGATAAAAATCCAGAGTCCGTTCGGACTGCGGATTTTTTATTTCTTTAAATATTCCGGCGGACGATACTGCAACGCCTCTGCCAAATGGTGGACCTGAATGTCCTGGCTGCCGTCCAAGTCAGCGATGGTGCGGGCTACACGGCGGATGCGGTCATAGCCCCGGGCGGTGAGGCCCAGACGGTCGAAAGCGCCTTTCATCACGGTTTGACAGGCATCGTCCAGCGTACAGTGCGCATCCAGTTCCTTTTGGCCCAGATAGGCATTGCTTATCGCGGCCGTGCGGCCGTTCTGGATGGAGCGGGCGGCATTGACCCGGGCGCGGACGGCTTCGGAAGGCTCCGCCTTGCTGCGCTCGGCCAGTTCGTCAAATTCCAGCGCCGATACCTCTACGAACAGGTCGATGCGGTCCAGCAGGGGACCGGACAGACGGGAGAGGTAGCGGGTCACGTCGTTTTCCGAGCACTTGCAGCGCCCGGAGGGGTGGCCGTACCAGCCGCACTTGCAGGGGTTCATGGCACACACCAGCATAAAGCGGCTGGGATAGCTGGCCGAGCCGGAGGCCCGGGAGATGGTCACATGGCCGTCCTCCAAGGGTTGGCGCAGCACCTCCAGCACTTCCTTAGAAAATTCGGGCAGCTCGTCCAGAAAGAGCACTCCGTGGTGGGCCAGGGAAATCTCGCCGGGGCGGGGGTTGCTGCCGCCGCCCGCCATGCCCATGGGGGACACGGTGTGGTGGGGAGAACGGAAGGGGCGTACGTCAATCAGAGGTTGTTCCGGGGAGGTGAGGCCCATGACGGAATGGATCTGGGTGGTTTCCAGCGACTCCCGCCGGGTCATTTCCGGCAGGATGGAGGGCAGACGGCGGGCCAGCATGGACTTGCCCGAGCCGGGCGGGCCAACCAGAAGCACGTTATGATTGCCGCTGGCGGCGATTTCCAACGCCCGTTTAACGTTTTCCTGACCCTTGACCTCGGAAAAGTCGGGGGAGAAGGTCTTGGCCTGACCCGGCTGCCACACAGGGGCAGGAGGGATGGGTGTTTCTCTATTCAGGTGTGCTACCAGTTGGGCTACGTCGCGCACCGGGATGATTTGAGGGCCTTGGGCCAGGGTGGCTTCCGGGGCATTGTCCTCGGGAACGTACAGGGTATCGATACCGGCAGCTTTGGCGGCCAGCGCCATGGGCAGCATGCCTGCCGCGGGACGCAGTTGGCCGGACAGGGACAGCTCGCCCATAAAGGCGCAGTTTGTGTCTTTGAGCTTCAGCTGGCCTCCGGCGCACAGGATGCCAACCAGCATGGGCAGGTCGTACAGGGTGCCTGCTTTTTTCACGTGGGCGGGGGCAAGGTTGACGGTGATGCGGCTGACGGGGAAGGGAAAACCGTTGTTTTTTACCGCCGCGCGCACCCGTTCCCGGGCTTCGTTCACCGCCGCGTCGGGCAGCCCTACCACGGTAAAGGCCGGCAAGCCGCCGGACAGGTCACACTCCACCGACACCTCATAGCCGGTGATGCCGTGCAGACCGAGAGAACGGATATTGCATACCATGGACGACACCTCCTTTGCGAGCGGATAATGAACCATAAGGTATTTTACAATGGCACAAAAGAAAATTCAATGTAAAAAGGGGTGATTTTCCGAAAATGTCAGCAAAAAATGCCTGCGAAAACATTTACAAAGGGGAGAAAAAGTGATAGACTGTCACCTGTAAAGTTCCATATTGTATCACCACCGCTTCCGCCCCTGTCGGGGGAGGGAGCGGCAAAGCCATGCCCTTTCAGGAATTGTCATGCCCGCCGCAGCTTGATTCGCGGGCTGAGTCGGGCGGGCAGGACACGGTACGGTAAGGAGCAGAGCATATTTTTAACAAGGACGGTGCGTTCCGCATCCGCCCAAAAATCGAAAGAAAGCAGGGAATTCTATGGCAAGAAAGTTCAAAACCATGGACGGTAACAACGCCGCTGCATATGTCAGCTACGCGTTTACTGAAGTGGCGGGCATTTTCCCCATCACTCCGTCCAGCCCCATGGCCGACTACGTGGACCAGTGGGCCGCTCTGGGTCAGAAGAACATCTTTGGCACCACCGTCAAGGTCGTGGAGATGCAGTCTGAGGCCGGCGC
>JAZNTL010000093.1:0-16954 GCA_045591745.1 Lawsonibacter sp. | reverse complement strand
GACGCCGCCGAGATACTTCTCGAGCTTCTCGATCTCGCCGAGGTGCTTCATGACTTCCTTCTTGGGCAGCATATCGAACGTGCCGTCGGCCTGCATGGTCTTGAGCTGGTTGAGACGGTCGATACGGGTGCGCATGGTCTTGAAGTTGGTGAGCATGCCGCCCAGCCAGCGGGCGTTCACCCAGTACATACCAACGCGCTCAGCCTCTTCCTTGATGGCGTCCTGAGCCTGCTTCTTGGTGCCGACGAACAGGATGTTTTCACCCTTCTCGCCCAGCTCACGAACAAAGCTGTAAGCCTCCTCCAGCTTCTTCACCGTCTTCTGCAGGTCAATGATATAGATACCATTGCGTTCGGTGTAGATGTAGGTGGCCATCTTGGGGTTCCAACGACGGGTCTGGTGACCGAAGTGAACGCCGGCCTCCAGCAGCTGCTTCATAGATACGACTGCCATAGTTTTTGTTTCCTCCTAAAATTTGTTTTTGTTACCTCTGGAACGTTCATCTCCCCTGCCAACCCGAGGCAGTCGGGCAACCGGCAGAAAATCCCATTCCATGCGTAATGCTCTGGTATTTTAGCATAGTTGTTTCCCTATTGCAAGTGTTTTTTGCAAGAAAAGGCAACTTTTTTCTCAGCGAAATACCTTTCCATCCCCGTCCAGCGCCTCACGGCGGTGGAAGGACACAAAACCGGGGGCGAATTGGGGATATTCTTCGCAGAACGCGGCCCGGATCAGCTCCGGATTCAGGCCGGGATTCTGTGCGGCCAGCACCACGTCGGCCACCAGCGTGTCCCTTCTCCCCTCCACTGTCCAGCTTTTGATCAGCGGGATCAAATCCACTTCGGTAAAGCCAGCCTTGGCTTTTTTGGACTTCTTGTTTACCACAAGGCTGTCCCGGCTCAACAGCTCCTTCAGAGCCGTTTCCGCCCCACCGGGTACTCCAGCCTCATAATCAAGGGTGATAATATAGTTCAAGTGGGTCAATGCCTTGATGGGTCTGAGTGCCTTGTAACATTCGTGGATGATAATACCCTCCGGCAGAGCGGCATTCATGCGTGCCGGCACTTCCTCCTCCCTCACACCGTCCAGCAGGCCAAATTCCAACAGCTCACATTCGCTGGAATAACCCACGGACAGAGGCAGGGCGATGGATACGAAGGCATGGGGGTTAAAGCCCTCGGTGTGCTTGATGGGGATGCCCGCCCGGAAGAAGGCGCGCTGGAAAGTGCGCATCAGGTCCAGATGGGAGATATACCGGGCTCTGCCCGTCTTGGAAAAGAGCAGACGGTGCTCAGCCATTGCACACACCTCCCTTAAGGAACTTGTTGGCTCCACAGCCGGAGCAGCGGGTACGGCAATCCGGAGTAGTCTGGGATGCGTAGCACAGCTCACGCTCCCGCCACAAAAATTCACGGCTCACACCCACGCTGGGCACGGACCAGGGGAACACCTCGTCCTTTTCCCGGACTCGGTGGGCATAGAAATCGCCGTCCAACCCGCAGGCGGCAAGGGCATCCATCCAGCGCTGGAAGTCAAAATACTCACTCCACGAGTCGAACTTAGCCCCATGCTCCCATGCCCATTCCAGCACATCGGCCAGCCGCCGGTCGCCCCGGGAGAAGATGGCCTCCATGTAGCTGGTCTGGGGGTCGTGCCAGTTGTAAGTAATGGACTTGTCCCGTTTCAGAGCATCCCGCAGTAGGTTCACTCTGCGCTGATATTCCTCCACCGGGATCTGAGCCTCCCACTGGAACGCAGTGTGGGGTTTGGGCACAAACCAAGAGGTAGATACGGTGATGCGCACTCCACGGGCCTTGTTGGGGGCGCACTCCTTCCACGCAAAATACACTTTGCGGGCAAGGTCGGCAATGCCCAGCACATCCTCGTCTGTCTCAGTAGGCAGCCCAAGCATAAAGTACAGCTTGACCCCGTTCCAGCCGCCGGAGAAGGCGGTACGTACGGACTGGAGCAGGTCCTCCTCCCGCAGGTTCTTATTGATGGCGTCCCGCAGGCGCTGAGTGCCCGCCTCGGGCGCGAAGGTCAGCCCGCCCTTGCGCACCTTCTGCAGCCGCTCCATCAAGTTCATGGAGAAGGTGTCCGCCCGCATGGAAGGCAGCGACAGGCTGATATTCCGGGGCTGGCAGAAGTCCAGCAGGTCATCGCACAGGTCCACCAGACCGGGATAGTCGGTGGAGGACAGGCTGGACAATGTGATTTCCTGATAGCCCGAGTCCAGACAGGCCTCCCGGCCCAGCTCACCCAGCTTTTTCGCGTCCCGGCAGCGCACGGGCCGATAGGCATAGCCTGCCTGACAGAAGCGGCAGCCGCGGATACAGCCGCGAAACAGCTCCAGCATGACCCGGTCGTGAACGATCTCAGTAGAGGGAATAATGGTCTTGGCCGGGAAATAGGACTTGGTCATATCCTCCACAACTCGCTTGGTCACCGTAGTGGGAGCACCATCCATCGGAGTGATGGCGGCCACAGTACCGTCTGCGTTGTAGGTCACATCATACAGGGAAGGCACATAGATGCCGGGGATCTTGGCCGCCTCACGCAGAAGCTCGGCCTTGGTCCACTCCTCGTCCCGGGCCTTTTTGTAAAGCTCGATGTACTCCAGTGTGACCTCTTCACCCTCGCCCAGCACAAAGAAGTCTATAAAGGGGGCCAGAGGCTCCGGGTTATAGCAGCAGGTGCCGCCCGCCACCACCAGAGGCGCAAGCTCCTTTCGCTCCTCCGCGCGCAGGGGCAGGCCGGCCAGATCCAGCATATTTAGCACATTGGTATAGGCCATTTCATAGCCCAGAGAAAAACCGATGATGTCAAAATCCGCAATGGGGTCGCCGCTCTCCAAGCCGTAGAGCAGGATGCCCTCCTTGCGCATTTCCTCCTCCATGTCGCCCCATGGGGCGTACACGCGCTCGCACCACAGGCCCTCCTGTTCGTTCATCAGGCCATACAGGATGCGGCAGCCCAGATTGGACATGCCGATCTCATAGGTATCCGGAAAGCACAAGGCAAACCGGGTGTCCACCCGGTCCTTGTCCTTGACCACCGCGTTATATTCGCCGCCGGTGTAGCGGGCGGGCTTTTGCACCTTGGGCAGGATGCGTTCCAAAGTTCGATTCATGGCCATTCCTCTTTCTCTTCCTCTTGAGCTGAGCAAAATACGACATGAATTATTTTACCTGCTCAACTCGCCCTTGACAACCCTTTTTGCGTCAAGTTTTTTCTTCCCGGCCAAAAAAGCGCACATCAGCCAAGCTGCCACCACCAGCAAAGTCACATTCCCCCCGGCCCACAGCACCCAGACACCACACATCAGCAACAACACCGCCAGCGCACCGTCTGTCCACCACAGCAGGCGCAGGGCCGCCTGCGGCCCAAACATCATGGACACACCGCAGCCCAGGGCTTTCCCACCATCCAATGCACTCAACGGCAAAAGATTAAAGCTGCCCAGCGCCAGATTAAGACCTGCAAACACCACTGCGCCCAACCGTGACGCTGCAAGGGCCAACACCAAATTGACCATCGGTCCGGCCAGCGCGCACAGTAGTTCCCTGCCATAGCTCATTGTCCCCTCCAACCGCAGTTCCGCCCCCGCCGCTGTCAGGCGCAGGCGGTTCACTCGTCCCCCCGCAGCCCAAACCGCCGCAAGATGTCCCAGCTCATGAGCAGCGGCCGCACACAGAGCAGCCGGAAGCAGGCACTGGGTATCGCAGTAGTTGAGCCATGCCAGCAGCAGCAGAAAACCACCCGTGACCTCTACCCTGCTCATATCCCACGTGCAGGGTCAATGTAGTGCAGCGGGTCAAGCCGAACTCCATCCAACCGCACCTCAAAATGCAGGTGCGGGCCGGTGGACTTGCCCGTAGAGCCCACCTGCGCCACCATCTGCCCCACCTGTACCTGTTCGCCCTTTTGGACGCATACAGTGCTGCAATGAGCATAAAAGGTGGTCACGCCATTTGGATGGGACAGGTACAGGTACTTTCCGAAATCACCGTCCTCCCCCACGCTGTCCACCACACCACCGGCAAATGCCAGCACCTGGGTCCCCTTGTCCGCGGCAATGTCCACACCTCCGTGGGGCGCATACCGACCGATGGTGGGATGGTCTCGGTATCCGAAATTCGACGTGACCGGCCCGTACGCCGGTACGGCGGTCTGCATATCACCCAACCAGAGCCACTGGGCATTGTATCCTTCCGGCAATTCCTGTTCCAAGTCCACTTTCTGTACCACATCCCCCACCTTCAAAGCCGGTTGCTGCGGCACAGTATCCTCGACCGTTTCCAGCTCAATCGCAGTTACTTCCGACTCTTCTTCCCCCATGACCTGTACCGCGCAGTCCTCCGGCTGCGCAGTTGACTCAGGCGCAAAAACCGCCACACAGAACTGACCTAATTCTCCAATCACCGACTCCTGTTCTGATAGAGCCCGGCCCAGCTGTGCAAAAGCCGCCCGAAAATCCGTATTAGCCTGAATCACCGCCAGCAGCTGTTCTCCTGTCCGTGCCACCTGAGACGGCCAGACTCCCTTGCCGACAAACACCGCTATGAAAACGGTCAGACAAGCCAGCAACTGCACCAGCTGCCGCCTGCCCTTCTCTTTTTCGCGCTCTTTTTCTGTGCGCTTTGCCGCTCCCCGGCCGCGTCCATAGGTCGTCTGCATCCGCCACACTCCTTTTTGAGTCTTTGTCCCACCTTATTCCTCCTATGCAAAAAATATGTTTGTCCCTCACGCAATAAAAAGCCGCCGGCAAAGCCGGCGGCTTTCTATCATGTATCTCTCAGGATTTCTTTCCATCAGCCGTTTCCAGCGGCAGGAGTGGAGTCTCATTGGCATTGCTCGTGGTCACAACATCTTCGACGGAGAACTTTTCCAGTTCAATCACAGGCATCTCAAACGACTTCATATATTCTGTTTCTCCTTTCTCAAACTTTATTCTTGGTCGAAGCAATAAATTTCAGCGCGTTTCCGTAAAGCGCCTCATCAGGCTGCGTTTCATCCGTCTTGTACTTGAATACACCTTTTATCTCATTTCAAGAACACAAAATTATTATATACAAAACACTATTCTTTTTCAATATATACGCTGAATTATTTTCCCTTTAAAGCACACATAAGCCTTAAAATCAAACCCACCGACTCAGCCGGTGGGTTTGATCAAATTCAGTATGAGGTTTTTAGAGACCAGAGCCCTTTAACTCGCGATCAATATGCCTTGATTTTCTTTTCCTCTTCCCAGCTAAAGGGCAGAAGCGGAGTCTCATTGCTCAGGGTCACAACATCTTCGACGGAGAACTTTTCCAGTTCGATCACAGGCATCTCAAAGGTTTTCATATCCTGTTTCTCCTTTCTCAGACATTTTCCTTGGCCGAAGCAATGAACTTCAGCGCGTTCTCGTAAAGCGGATCAGCGGGGTACAGTTCTTTCATTCCATACAGGTACGTGACCACGCTCTCCACTCCGGTATCTACCAATGCTCCATCGGCATCATAAACCTCCACAGTCACCGCCGCTTCACAGTCAGCCACCGCCAACTCGTTCACGGAAGCCACGTGGTAAACAACGCCCTCTCTTGTACTCTCGAGCATATCCTCAAAAGCGATCGTTCTGGTCTTTCCGTTCCCATCGTGATCCGTGAAGGACACCTGAACATACATACCTGCGCTCATGTTGCTCAGATACAGGTTCAGCGCGATGTTGTGCTCCAGATACAGGGTGCTGCCATAGAAGTAGTCGTTGGCACCTCCGCTGCGCTCCACGGTATCCAGCGTCACGTTACCGGAGGCCATTGTTTTCTGTTCCTCAGTCAGACCCGCATTGGCCAGAGACTCCATGTCGTAGCCGAAATGCTGCTGGGCGGACGCGCCGTAGTTCAGCATATCCACGAACATGGGCCACCAATCGCTCAGCACAGAATATCCCAGTGCTTTCTCTGCATAGAGCCGGGGGCTGCTGGTATACTCCGGGCCTGCCGCGGTACCGTCCGCATAGAACACCTGGACCGTGATTTCGTCGTTCATTTCCTTGGCGGCAAGGCCGTCGAAGGTCACGCGGCTCAACCTGTCGTCCTCAGAGTACACCTCCCAAGCCGTATCGTCATACTTCTGCACCACATCGTCGCGGCCATCGGCATAGGTCTTGGTCACCTGAATGTAGTAGTCCTTGGTGGGATCGATGCTGTCGCGCCACACATAGAAGTTCATGGCAAGGCTGTTGCCCAAAATCATATTTTCATTGACGATCGCGACTTCCTCTGTCTTCTTTCCAAACTCAGCCTGAATCGTGGTCTTACCTTCGATGGTAAAGGTATACTTGTTGCCCTTCACCTCGTTGGTCACGTCCTGGCCGTTCACCTGCAGCTTGGTCAGTTCGTAGCTGTCTCCGCTGGCGGCGGCACCGATAGCCGCTGTGGTGTCCTCATCCACGGGCTGAGCATCCAGCAGCGTGTAGTTGCCCTTAGGCATGAGCGTGACGGTGACGGTTCCGCCGGAAACATACCAGTCTCGATCCGGAGTCACGGTACCATTGCCATCGGTTATAGTGTCAACGGTATAGCGCGGCAGAGCCGTGAATGTGGCGGTGACCGTGTGCGGACCGCGAATGGCGTAGGTGTCTCCAGTGATGCCGACGCCGTCCACCAGAATTTCCTTCAGCTCATAGCCATAGACGGGAGTGGCGGTGACGGTGATGGTCTCGCCGGCCACGCCGGTGGCGGCAGACAGTTCAACCGTACCGTTAGTCACAGCGCCCACGTTCTGGGCATACTCGGCTACGTACTTCAAGGAGAAGTCCAGCACCACGAACGCGGTAACGGTACCGGTACTGGTATCATAGCCAATACCATCAGCGGCAGCGGTAGACTTCGTGGTCTTCGGGGTATGGATAGCGCCAGCCACATAGGTGTTGATGACCGCGTGCTTGGCATCGGTCAGGTCTTTGATCTGTGCAGGGGTGGTCACAGCGTCCGCCTTGCCTTCCAGCACGTCAGAACGCAGGTCGATGATTTTAGAGGTGCCCTCCACAAAGGTTACCGTGGGACCAACCTCATAAGAGCCTCGATTGGAAACGCCGGTAATCCCACCACAGGCTTCATCGAACGCATACCCACAGCGATCCGTTTTACCGTCGTGCCCACCGACACTTTTTATGGTAATGGTTGACCCGTTGATCTCATTAATAACGTCATGATAGCCGTACTCGTCTGGACCGGTATTGCCGTTGGCAGGACTTTGGGGCACGGACGCAATCCTTTTCAGCGCACCTTCGGTCATCTCCCAGAAGCGGCCAAGCGTGCCACCATAGGTGTTATTGGCACCGGAAGTGTCCTCCGGGACGGCCACGTGCACCAGCTCGCCCACAGTCAGGTCCGGGTTCTCTGTGGCGACTACATAGCCTTCGCCAATACAGCCTCTCAGCACTCTGCCGGGAATAAAGAACACATCACCGTCCTGGGGAACATAGCCGGAGGGGCGGCCGATCAGCTGAACATTATTGTACTGCTCGTCTTCTCCCCACAGCACGACGTTGGCGATCACTGCGTCATTGGGGGCAGTCACGTAGCCGTACTGGGAGAACTCAGCATAGACCTCGGCCGGGTCCATAAGCTTGGAAATGCCGTAAATACTCCAGAAGGTCAGGTAGCAGCCGTTCTTGTCTTTGCTTCCGTTGGTGCCGGCGGCACCAAAGGAGTTGGAATAGATCTTTTCCCCGGGGTTGATCTCAACGGTGACAGAGCGCCGAGTCTGGCTCCAGTCCAGACCGTCCTTATAATGTCCCAGCACATCGGGCAGCACAGTGCACAGGTTGGTCTGTGCATAAACCTGTTCGGGCAGCTGCTGAATGTGGGCGTTCAGGCCCAGCATCTGCCACACGCCCTGAAGCTCGCGGGTCTCGTCCTCGCCGCAGATGGTACACCGGCCGCGCTTTTCACCAAGCGTGCTGCTGTTGGGCTCGGAAATGATATCCCACTGGTCAAAACTGTGGAAATGGGTCTGCTCGGAGGCACTGCTCTCCTCCACAGCAATGTAATCGAAGGTTCCGTTGTTCAGGGCATTGCCCGCCGCGCCCAGATAGCGCAGGGCAATGTCCTTTCCGCTCAGCGCATCGGAGGTCGCGCCGGTGTTGAAGTTGGTGGTCATGGGGGCGATCTCCTCGCCGTCCACAAACAGAACGATGGTGTTGCTGTCCCCGTTCACCCGGTTGAGCAGGCGATAGGTATGGGTGTCGGCCAGATCAATGCCGTAGTCGGCCAAAGCCACGCCCCAGCGCTGATAGGCGGAGCCGTCGTAATAGCCGATAGCCAGCTGGTCAGCCGCACCGTTAGCCATGATGGCAAAGGAATTTTTGGTGTTGGTGGCACCGTCCTCAGAAAACAGCTTGATGGCGCTGTCCCATGGGCCGGTCATTTTGAACTCCAGCGCCCAGGCCTCGTCATGCTCCAGCACGATGGGGAAGGACATGCGGTAGATCATGTAAGAGAACGAATCATTCGTGTGGCTGCCCTGCCGACGCTCCAGCTGGTTTTCCACCGTGCCGGTGCTGACCATGGTGGTATCGCTCTCCATATCCCAGCGGTAGCTGGCGGAAATTCTTTCAGAAACACTCACCGTATTGCCATCCGCGCCCACGGCAGACAGGGTGCCGGTGGTGTCGTAAGCGTCGGTCAGCAGGTCAAACATTTCGTAATTCAGGCCGTCGCTGAGTGTATAGGTGACCTGCTTGGCGCGGTAGCAGGGCTCCACCATGGGCACCACCAGGGTGCCGGAGTGCCCCATCTGTGAGGCCTGAACGTTGGAAGCAGGCTTGTAGCCCGTCCAGTCGCAGAAAGTCACCTTGGTCTGCTCCTGGGTATCCGGCTGGTATCTCAGCCGGATGGCAGTGTTTCGGGCCATGTCCCGGCCCACCTCGTTGTAGCCGATCTGGTTATAGTGGACGGTATCCTTGAACTCCAGCGCGGTGGTGGGGTGATACCAGGAGGCCTTCTGCCGCACCTGAACAGGATAGTCCACAATGCCGTTGGGATACTGCTGCGCGAAATACTCTGCCACAGCATCGGTCTGATCCGGCATAGTCAGCATCTTCTCGCCCAGATTGCTGATCATATGGATGTCAGGCAGGTCGGGATTGGATGCCATCCAGCGATGGGACACGCGGTGGCCGCGCATCTCCAGCTCCTCATAGGTGGAGTAGAAGCCGAAGGACGCATTCTCATAGCCGCCGAAGCGGTAGCCGTTTCGACCTTCACCACCGGCCAGGGTGGCCACCAGATGGGCAAATTCAAGCGCGTTGTCCGCCGTGGCGGGATCGCTGTCCATGTCCGCACTCAGATCCGCCTTGAGATTTTCGTGCATGGCAAGGAACTGATCCGTGTACCACTGGGCCTCCACCTGGTCGTCGGAGCAGCCCTGATTCCAGAAGTAGCCCATGTGGGACAGGGTGTAGTGACCGGCAGCGATCTCCCGCTTCAGGGTGTCCTGGCAGGCGGAGAACAGGGCGACTGCCTCATTATAGTTGGTCTCCCCCTTCTGCCAGGTGTCGATCTCGGAGCCGCCGTGGGCGGCGTTGACCATCCACACCTTTTCGCCGGTGCTCTGCACCCACTGATAGCCAAAGGCGCTGTCCACACCCTCCTTGCCCGCGCCAGCCTCGGTCAGGGCGTAAACGGGGTGAGCGCTGATACCGTCCGTGGTGCCGTTCACGTTAGTGTCACGGAGCGTCCCGGTCAGGGCGCTGGGGACGTAGTTGGCCGCATTGGCGGCGGTCAAATCTTTTCTGGGTACATAAGTAGAATAGACCTGACCATCCGGGCAGACGATGGACTGGTCGACGTTGCCCTCATCGCCCTCCATATTGCTCTGGCCGATCATAAGGAACAGAGAGATTGGGGCGGGTTTGACGGTCACTTCATAGGTCTCACCGTCCAGAGTGACCTGTGCGGTACCAACACCGGTGGCGACCAGGGTGTTGCCCTCCAGGGTCAGCACGGCGGTGTCCGGGGTGTTTGCGTCAACGCCATAGCCCACCTGATAAGAGGTGGGCGTACCGGCATCTACGATGTCCGCACCCCGCCCGGACACGTCCAGGTGGTCATCGTAGTACATTTCCAGCTCATTCCCGGTTTGGACCGCCAAAGCAGTCCCGGGAACACAGGAAAAGACCATTGCCAGTGTCAGCAAAACACTCAAAATCCTGTTTTTCATAAATCTTCCTCCCATTTTAGGCTCTATGTAGTCATTATATATCATTCTCCGTTAGGACGCAACCTTTTTATTGCCATTTTCGCAGCTAAAAATCACAGTATTTTTGCGTTTCCTGCCGGTTATTTCCATGCAGACTTAAACCGCCGGTTTCCCAGCGGTTTAAGTCTGCAATTCTGTTTTATTTCAATATTTTCGCGATGGCCGGCACGATCTCCTTGATGACCGTCCCGGTGGTATTGATGCACAGATCATAGTTGAGCTTGTCGCCCCACTTGGTTCCGGTATAGAACTCGTAATACCGGGCTCGGTTCTTGTCTATGGCAAGGATCTGCTTTTTCATCTCTTTTTCCGTCAGGTCCTCCCCTTCGCCGCGGCGGTCCATGCAGCGGGCAATACGGCTTTCCAGACCGGCATACACAAAGATGCGCAGCGGCTTTTGATCGCTGAGGATATAGTCGGCGCAGCGGCCGATGATCACGCAGTCGGATTTTTCCGCCAATTCCCGGATGATCTGGCTCTGAGCCTGATAGACGGTCTGTGCCTGCTTAAAGGCATAGTCTTCCACATAGGCAAAGCTGCGTCCGATGGTGATAGGCAGCAAACTATGTGGCTGGCGCTCCACCACATTCTGAATGTACTCCTCCGCCAGTGAGGTGTGCTTGGCGATCTGGGTCAGTATCTCCCGGTCATAGTATTCAATGCCCAGCTCCTCTGCCAACCGTCGGCCCAATTCGCGTCCCCCGCTGCCAAATTCACGTCCAATGGTAATGATGCGTCCCATAGAAAGGCCCCCTTTGCCGTTTATCTGTTTTAATTTTACTCCAACTATGCTTACCTGTCAAACACTTCCTTTTGCTTGACAATTGCTCAAATCTTTTATACTTTATGTGCAGAGGTGAGCATTATGAGCATTCTACTGGAAACGGAAGAGACCATCGCCCCCGGTCTCGGCTTTGCCCCCTTTGGCCCTGTCCATCTGGCATGGCTGGCAGCCTTTTTACTGTTCGCGGTGGCAGGCAGTCTGTTCTATCGACGACTGAATTCTGAAGGACGGCGAAAGATGCGTCTTGCTCTGGCGGCCGCCGTGGTAGCAGACGAGCTTTTAAAGATGGCCGTTCTGTTCATCGGCGGCAACTATATGGCCCGGTATCTCCCCCTGCACCTGTGCAGTGTGAATATCTTTTTAATTGCGTGGCATGCTTTGCGTCCCAACAAAACACTGGACAATTTTCTCTACACCGTGTGCCTGCCCGGTGCGTTGTTTCCCCTGTTTACGCCCACATGGACTGCGCTGCCTCCCTCCAGCCTGATGCACATCCACAGTTTTACGGTGCATATCCTGCTGGCAGCCTATCCCATCATTCTGCTTGTGGGTAAAGACATTCGCCCTGACCCCCGGCAAGCACCAAAATGTCTGGGTCTTCTGGGCGGACTTGCGCTTATTGCTTTTGGTGCAAATCTGCTGTTTGACACCAATTTTATGTTCCTTATGGAAGCTCCTGCCGGCACTCCCCTTGCTTGGTTCGAGCAGGTATGCGGCAATCATCTGATCGGCTTCCCGGTCATTATTGCCATCCTGCTTCTGGTGATGTACTCCCCCATTATTCTGTCTGCTTGCAAGCGCTCCGTCCCGGCGGCAAAGTAACCTGAGAGCGACAGTTTTCACTTGACAGAACGCATTGGGACACTTATAATGAACAAGCTTGGTCCACATCGGGGCGTGGCGAAGCTTGGTATCGCGCTTGGTTCGGGTCCAAGAGGCCCCGGGTTCGAATCCCGGCGCTCCGACCAAAAAGGCACTTACGTTTGTACGTAGGTGCTTTTTTCTTTGCTCTATTCCATGCGAACCCGGGGCCTCATATTAAAATCTGCCCCATCGGAGAATGGAGTCGCGAAGCGGCGCTCATTCTCCGGGTTCGAATCCCGGCGCTCCGACCGCGTCGTCGCGGACTTTGTATCGTTCGCGACGACTTTTATTAAAAAGTCATCGCTCATTCACGCCGGCGCTCCTCCTTCCCAAATCGAACCCGCTTCGCTGGGCTTCGATTTGGTTTTATCCCGGCACTGAAAATTCAGATCCTTTACGACACTCGGACCACAAAAGCACTTGCGTTTTGCGCAGGTGCTTTTTTCTTTCCGCTATCTGCGTGCGAACCCGCTGCACTGGACTTCGATTGCATTTTGCCACCTGTGCCCCAAAAACGACCACTTATCCCCAATCACTTGCACTTGGATTCCGGTTTTACTACAATAAACGCAGACAGAAGCCAGTATAGGAGGACGGAAAGGTGGCCTGCCCGGTGAAAAAGCGTCATATGAAAAAACAACATATCATTTTGCTCGCAGCAATCGCCATACTCGCTTTTGGTATTGCATTTCCGTTCCTGCGGGCCGCTTATCGGATGAAGGTCTATCTTCGTGCTGTTGATTCTCACTTCGCACAATATGTAAAACCCTTTGCCTGTTACGATCCCGTGGGTGGCGCTTTCATCATGCGCATCACCGATAGATCTGGCGACAGCATCTTGCTTGAATGTGTGTCCGATGGGCGGATCATTGATGAAGAGCGAACAAGCAGGTATCTGGAAGAACACAGTATCCACACCCATTATAGGGCAGACGACAACAGTGTTGGGTATTTGAGATGTTACTGGAACTACGATTCTCCCGAGGAACCGGTATTTTCTCTCCGGATACTGTTGGGCAACTATATCCCTGCCACCGATGAAGTACGACTGGAAAAAGCACTGAAAGCACTGCTGCAGACCCACTATGATCTGCTGCCCGATGTTGTGAAGGATCATCCTCTCACCTGCCGTGTAGGCCGCCGGACCGCCAATACGAGCTATCGTCTGATCGTCAGCACCACCGCCGGAGATGATTTTGCCGCTCTTCTGAAACAAACGAAACTGATAAAGGAAGAAACGGAAGAACGAACTTAATTGATACAAAGAAAACACCCGGCTGCCCGCCCAGGCGGACTCCCGTTCTGCATTATCCAAACACAATTTTCCGATAATTCTCCCGGTCGGTATCTCCCTCGGTGCTGATAAGCAATACGCGGGAAGTTTCGTCCAGCTTCAGCGCCTTGCGAAGGTCCTCGTACCGTCCGCTCATGACGCGTGCCAACAGGCCCGCGCCTACAGCTCCCGATTCGCCGGATACCACCACAGGATCCCCCCCTATCGGTTTTCCCAACAGACGCATACCCTGCGCAGCAGTCTCATCGTCACAGGAAACAAAGGCATCGGCATAAGAGTTCAGCACCGGCCAAACCACAGTACACGGCTCGCCGCAGGCAAGGCCCGCCATCATGTTGTCCATATCCCCGGTAACAAAGTGGAGTTTTCCATCATCGGCGGCAGCGCTGCGGAAAACACAGTCTGCCTTATCCGGCTCCACGATGGTAGTGATGGGATAGTCCTCGCCATAGGTCTCCACCATACAGCCCAGCACCGCACCGGCAAAGCTGCCCACACCTGCCTGTAAAAACAGGTGGGTGGGCCTGACTTCGCCCAACTGCTCCACGATTTCCATGGCCAGCGTTCCGTAGCCTTGCACGATCCGGGTGGGAATGGTCTCGTACCCTGGCCACGCGGTGTCCTGAACCAGCACCCAACCGTTTTCTTCCGCATCCCGTGCGGCCATGCGCACGGTATCGTCGTAGTTATATTCGGTAATTCTGGCCTGCGCTCCCTGCGCACGGATGTTCTCCAACCGCTCGGCGGCAGAGCCCTTGGGCATGTAGACCACTGCCTTTTGGCCCAGTACCCGAGCCGTCCAAGCCACACCACGGCCGTGGTTGCCGTCGGTGGCGGTAATAAAGGTGATGGGCTCGCGTCCGGCAAGGGCGGCGCGCAGGGAATCGAATGTCACTTCTCCCTCCAGTGCCAGCGTCTCTTTCAGGTAATCGGCAATAGCCCAGCTGCCGCCAAGGGCTTTAAATGCGTTGAGTCCGAACCGCTTAGACTCGTCCTTCAGGTACACCGCACCAACGCCCAGCTTCTTGGCAAGGCCGTCCAGCTTCACCAGCGGGGTAGGCGCGTAGCCGGTCAGGGTCTTGTGAAAGGCTGCGGCTTTTTGAATTTCCTGCCGACTAAGAAAAGATGTATCCGCCTGACCATGTTCCCCTCTTGTTCTGAGGCAATACTGCATGTGTTCCATCTTCTTCCCTCCGTTTTGAAAAAGGGACTCCACGCGCGTGGAGTCCCTTCAATATTACAGCGTATCCTCCCCGGAAATGTCCAGTGCGTCGTCCACATCAAAGGGGGGCTGGTCCATCTCTGGAGCCGCCTGCTCTGCCACAGGAGCGGCTGCAGGCATGTTCTGGCGATACTGCATCTCCTGCCACTGTTCCTTGGTAATGAGCAGCTGGCGGGGCTTGGAGCCCTCAAAGGGGCCGACCACACCTTTTTCCTCCATCTGGTCCACCAGGCGGGCAGCTCGGGCATAGCCCAGCTTCAGCCGCCGTTGGAGCATGGACACGGAGGCTTGTCCCGTTTCCAGTACCACCTCGATGGCGGAGGAAATCAGCTCGTCAAACTCGTCGTCCACAGCATCAGGTGCGGAACCGCCCACACCCTTGGCATTCTTCTCCTTCTCGGCGGCATGCTGCTCGATCTCGTGCATGACCTCGTCAGAATAGTTGGCGGTGCCGGACTTCTTGACGAACTCCACCACCCGGGCCACTTCTTCATCGGAAATAAAGCAGCCCTGTACACGCTGGGGCTTGCCGCTGCCCAAGGGGGCAAAGAGCATGTCGCCCCGGCCCACCAGCTTTTCCGCGCCCATGGTGTCCAGAATGATGCGCGATTCCATGGCGGAGGCCACCGCAAAGGCGATGCGGCTGGGGATGTTGGCCTTCATCAGACCGGTGATCACGTCGGCAGAGGGCCGCTGGGTGGCAATGACAAGGTGCATACCGGAGGCGCGGCCCATCTGAGCCACACGGCAGATGGACTCTTCCACTTCCTTGGCCGCCACAAGCATCAGGTCGGCCAGCTCGTCAATGAGCACCACCACGTTGGGCATCTTCTCCATGCCCTCGGTCTTTGCTGCCAGAGCGTTGTACTCGTCAAGCTTGCGCACACCCACCTCGGAGAAAGTGCGGTAGCGCTTCATCATCTCCGTCACCGCCCACTGCAGCGCACCGGCCGCCTTCTTGGGGTCGGTGACCACGGGGATAAGCAGGTGCGGGATGCCGTTGTAAATGCCCAGCTCCACCATCTTGGGGTCCACCATGATCAGGCGGACCTCCTCCGGGGTGGCCTTATAGAGCAGTGAGGTAATAATGGAGTTGGTGCACACCGACTTACCGGAGCCGGTGGTACCGGCAATAAGCAGGTGGGGCAGCTTGCTGATATCACCTACAACGCAGCGGCCACTGATGTCTTTGCCCACAGCAAAGGACACCTTGGATTTACTGTCGGTAAAGTTCTTGGACCCGATGACCTCATGGATGCTGACGGGCGAGACAACCTTGTTGGGCACCTCGATACCCACCACAGAGATCTTGTCCGGGATGGGGGCGATACGAACACCGGTGGCACCCAGCGCAAGAGCAATGTCATCGGCCAGATTGGTCAGCTTATTCAGGCGCACACCCTGATCCAGCTCCAGCTCATAACGGGTGACGGAGGGGCCGCGCACGATGTTGATGATATTGGCCTCGATACCAAAGGAGCGAATGGTGTCGCTGAGCCGCTGACGGTTGATAGTCAGCTCGCCCTGTGCCTCTCCCCCGCTTTCCGCGCCGCTCTCGTTGAGCAGGGACAGGGGCGGATACTGATAGGGCTTGGACTCCTGCTCCATGGTCTGTTTGATATCCTCAGCTACTTCCTGCGCAGCCTGTGCAGCCTCGCTGGCAGTCACCTTGGGAACCGCAGGCTCACGGACAATTTCGGGCACAGGCTCCTCAACGATGGGCGCGGGCATCTCTATCACAGGCTCTTTGAAGGGCTCCACGGGCTCGTCTGCCACAGGTGCTGCCATACCGGTGAGCACCTCGTCCGGGGTCTTAACGTTGGGCTTGCGATTGAAAAATCCGCTCTTATTGGCCTGGTGTTCCTGTACCGGGGACTCCTGCACAGCGGGTGCGTCGTCAAGCGGAACGTCAAAGGCGACACGGGCGCGGGTAGTGTGCTTGGGTGCAGGCTCTGGCTTGGGATGGCGCTGGGGCCGTTCCGGCTCTTCCTGCAGCTCATACTCCGGATGGGGACGGCTGCGAACATAGGCAATAACATCGGCAATACTGCGGTTGAATGCCCCAAACAGACACAGGAGCTCTCCCACCACAAACAGGACAATACCGAAAACACCAAGATACACATGACTGAATACACCGATCAGGCCGCAAAGCACACCGCCGGAGGCCATCGCTCTACCAGAGGTCCACAGCTCACCTATCAGTCTGAAACTCCATGTGCATTCCGCACCTGAAATGCGATATACCACTGCCTGCAGCATGGCACTGAGCAGCACCGGCACCAGCAGCGCACAGGTAAAGCGCAGACGGACTGGACGGCCACGGTGGAAGCCGAGAATATATGCACACACCAGCATGGTGGGCACGGACAGCCAGTAGCCGTAACCGAACAATGCCTTAAACAAATTGCAGAACCAGGATACCATAGGTGCATCATCAAAATAGCCGCAGGCGAAAACCACCGCAAGCAAAAGGCAGACGATAGCCCCTACCTCACGGCGAATAGGTTTGGGCTGGGGAACCTGCTTGCGTCGGG
>JAZNTL010000092.1:0-2614 GCA_045591745.1 Lawsonibacter sp. | reverse complement strand
TGACGGTGTTCATCCGTCGCTTCGGTTCCTTCCCCGAGGGCGTGTGCTACTCCATCCTGATCATGAACTGCACCACCTGGCTGCTGGATAAGTACATCCGTCCCACCATCTACGGTGCTGTGAAGAAAGAAAAGAAGGAGGCGGCGAAGTAATGAAGATCTCCGGTAAGTTTGTTCTGAAAGTCGCCGGCACTCTGACGATCATCGCTCTGGTGGTCGCCGCCCTGCTGGGCGTGGTCGATATGGTCACCCGTGACAAGATCGACGCTATCAATGTGGAAAAGACCAATCAGGCGCTGGCAGCCGTTGCCCCCGAGGGTGCTGAGTTTACTCCCGTGGAGCTGAGCGACGCAGCCGTCGCCGCCGCCGCTGCCTACGGTACTCTCGACAGCATGTATGAGATGTCCACCGGCGGTTACGCCATGAAGATCGTGGCTTCCGGTTCTCAGGGCAGCATTGAGATGATCGTTGGCGTGGATGCCAATAAGGCACTGACCGGCGTCTCCGTGGTCAGCCACTCCGAGACCGGCGGTATCGGTACCAAGGTCATCAACAACGATCCCAGCACTGCCGGTACTCCCGTGCTGGATCAGTTCATCGGCATGAGCGGCGCCGGTTCTCTGGTGGTTGGCAAGACTGTCAGCCCCATCTCCGGTGCTACCGTGACCTCCAAGGGCATCACCGCCGGCTGTAACGCTGCGTTGGCTGCCGTGGAAGCAATGGGTTAAGAAAGGAGGAGGACTGAACTATGAATACGAAAAGACAGTTTATGGACGGTCTGATCCATCAGAACCCTGTTCTGGTGCAGCTGCTGGGCATGTGCTCCACGCTGGCTATCACCACGTCCTTCTTCAACGGTCTGGGCATGGGCGTTGCAGTGCTCATCATCCTGACGTTGTCCAACATCATTATCTCCCTGCTGCGTAAGATCATCCCCGATGAGGTGCGTATCGCCTGCTTCATCGTGGTCATCGCCGGTTTCGTTACCTGCGTGGATCTGCTGCTGAAGGCTTTCGTTCCCGCCCTGTCCGAGTCTCTGGGCGTGTTCATCCCCCTGATCGTGGTTAACTGCATCATTCTTGGTCGTGCCGAGTCTTTCGCCTCCAAGAACGGTCTGGGCCGCAGCGCTCTGGATGGTATCTTCCAGGGTATCGGCTACACCATCGTGCTGATCATCATGTGCGTGTTCCGTGAGTTCCTGGGCGCCGGTAAGTTCGGCGGCGGTCTCCTGGGCGGCGGCGGTCTGGGTGCTGCACCCGGCATCGCCATCTTCCCCGAGGAGTACGGTCTGGCTGTGCTGACCCTGCCCGTGGGCGGCTTCCTGACCCTGGGCGTGCTGATCGCCGCCATGCAGTGGGGTCTTGCCAAGGCTAAGAAAAAGGAGGCTAAGTAAGTATGAGTATCACGTCTTTGCTCGCCATTTCTCTTGGCGCGATCCTGACTAACAACTTCATCTTCTCCCAGTTCCTGGGTGTGTGCCCCTTCCTGGGCGTGTCCAAGAAGATCGACACCGCCGTGGGTATGGGCGGCGCCGTGACCTTCGTCATGGCACTGGCTTCCGCTTTCTGCTTCTTCATCAACAAGGTCCTGGTGGCCCTGAATCTGGAGTTCATGCAGACGGTGGCCTTCATCCTGGTGGTGGCCTCTCTGGTGCAGTTCGTGGAGATGTTCCTGAAGAAGGCTATCCCCACCCTGTACACCGCTCTGGGCGTGTACCTGCCCCTCATCACCACCAACTGCGCCGTGCTGGGTGTTGCCCTGCTGAACGTGCAGAACAACTACAACTTCATCGAGTCTGTGGTCTACGGTATCACCGGTGGTCTCGGCTTCCTGCTGGCCATCTTCCTGTTTGCCGCTGTCCGCGAGCAGACCGAGTTTTCCGAGACGCCCAAGGCCTTTGAAGGCTTCCCCATCGCCCTGATCACCTCCGGCCTCATCGCCCTGGCGTTCATGGGCTTCAGCGGCCTGAAGGTCTGGTAAGGAGGTAAGGAATCATGACGATTGCATTAGCTATTGCCGTTCTTGGCGTTCTCGCCATTGTGTTCGGCCTGATCCTGGCCTTCGCCGCCAAGATCTTTGAGGTGGAAGTTGACCCCCGCCTGCCCCAGATCCAGGCTGCTCTCGCCGGCGCTAACTGCGGCGGCTGCGGCTATCCCGGCTGCGCCGGCTGCGCCGAGGCTATGCTGGCCGGCAAGGCTCCCGTCACCGCCTGCGCTCCCGCAGGTGCTGAGGGTGCTGCCAAGATCGCTGCCATCCTCGGTATGGAAGCTCCTACCGGTGAGAAGATGGTGGCCCACGTTATGTGTAACGGCGGCTGCAATGCTCAGAAGAACTTCGAGTATCGCGGCGTGAAGGATTGCCTGGCTGCTACCAAGGTCTGCGGCGGTGACGCTCTGGCCTGCAAGTACGGCTGCTTCGGCTTCGGTTCCTGCGTGGCTGCCTGCCAGTTCGACGCGATCCATGTGGTTGACGGTGTTGCCGTCGTGGACAAGGAGAAGTGCACCAACTGCGGCGCCTGCCGTGAGGCCTGCCCCCGCAAGCTCATCACTGAGGTCCCCTACAAGCAGAAGGTGTTTGTCAACTGCTCCAACAAGGACAAGGGCCCCGCTGTTGCC
>JAZNTL010000091.1:0-14120 GCA_045591745.1 Lawsonibacter sp. | reverse complement strand
GAAAAAAAATAAAAAAAAAAAGGGCGCCGCGGGGGTCCCGGCGCCCCTAGGTCTTTCAAAAGCGGAAGGCCGCCGGTACTCCGGCGGCCTCGCTGCTGTTTGTAAAGGAGAGAGAAAAGAGAGGGGGAAACATGAAAACAGTCTCGCTTGATCCACCCTTATGATAGCAAAGAAATAAAGATAAACCGTGACGGGAATGTAAACGTTCTGTAAACGAGGGATCAGAACCGGGTTTCCAGCGGGAGCAGAATCTGGTGTTCGTTGCTTTCCAGCTGCTGAAGCAGGGAGGGCAGGACACGGGCGGCCTGTGTGCTGTCGTCCAGCGTCAGGCGCACGGTGCGGCGGGTGCCTATGGCGGTCAGGATGCGCTGAGCATAGGAGGCGGCGCGCTCCGTTTCCCGGGGTTGGGCATTGATGGTTTCCCGCCAGCAGGCCCAGCCATCTTCCGCCAGTGCGGCACGCTGGTCTGCGGGGACGAGCGCGGCGGTAGCCGCGGTGTGGGCGATGTGGGCCAGCAGCTCGTTGCCCTGGGAGAGCAGGAGACGACTTTCGTCCAGATCACTGCCTTCGGCCAGCAGACCGATGCTGTGACCGGAGCCGGCGATCCGACGGACAAGATCGTCCTGCTGGGCAAGCAGTTCCGGTTCAAAGAAGAAAATGGCCTGCAGGCCGGAGGAGGCCAGCTGATCGAGAATCTGGGGGAGGCCCTGTGCGCTTTGGCAGCGGAAGGCCAGATATACCTGCGCGTGAGATTTTGGGGTGTCGTCCGGGTTGCCGGGCGGAGGTGTGGGCTGGCCGATACCGGGGGGCGGGAGGGGGGAGTCGGAAGATTGCTGGCTGCGCAGGAGCTCCTGTAAACTGTTGGACATGGTGGCGGCAGCATTGTCGATAAAAGCCGCGTCATTGTGTCGGGCGGAGGAGTTCTTGATACGGACCAGATAGCCGTACTGGGTGTAGTTATAAGAGTCCTCCAGATCGAAGAAGCTACATACAGTCTCTACCGGGAGGTAGATGCGGCCGTTGCGGTTCACGGCACGGGTGGGCAGACTCTCGCCCGCGTGCTGGTCATAAGCGATGCCGCGGTTCAGGTCAAAGACCAACATCTGGCGAAGGGAATAGAGAGTAACGGTATTGTTATTTTGGCGGAAATACAGACCCAGATCCACTCCGGTGACGGAGCTGTCGAACACGGAGGCGGGGACGTACAATCGGCCGTCAACCCAGGTCGGCATAGTGTCCATGGTCAGGGGACGCAGCACGTCGTTGACGGAAGTGAAGTACACATCGCCGGCATTAATGGCGTGCGCCCGGAAGGTGCAAAGGCACAGGGCCATGGCGCACAGCAGCGCGGTCAGTCTTTTTTTCATGCCGCAGAACCTCCTTTCAGACACACAGCTGTTGCTTTTGAAATTATAACATACTATAATAGAAAAAACAACAAGACCCCCTGTGCCCACAAACAGATAAAAGGAGCGAGCAGCATGACCATCGTTTACAATTCCAAAACCGGACACACCCGACAGTATGCCGAAATGCTGGCTGCGGCCGAGAAAATGAAGGTGTACTCCGTGCAGGAGGCGCAGAACGTCCTGCCGGAGAAGGAGCCGGTGCTTTTTCTGGGTTGGCTCATGGCCGGGCACATCAGCGGCATTGATCAGGCGGTGCGCCGCTGGGATGTGCGGTGTGCCGTAGGCGTAGGCATGGCCCCTGACGGTAAAGACAATCTGGCCACTATGGCCAAGGCGAATTTTGTGCCCAACGCGCCCCTGTTCTATCTGCAGGGCGGCTGGGCGCCCAAGAAGGTGGGTTGGTTCCAGCGCCGGGCGGTGGGCATGGTCACCCGCGCCACCCGCAAGCAGCTGCTGGCCAAGAAGGACCGCACCCGGCAGGAGGAGGCCTATCTGTCCATGCTTATCCGGGGCGGTAGTTTTGTGGAATATCAGAACCTGAAGCCTATTCAGGACTGGCTGGCGGCCAATGGCTGACATGCCGGTGCTGGCGGTATATGATGACCGCAACTATGACTTGAACTGGGAACGGCACGTGCGCACGGCGGTGCGCAGCGTCATTATTCGGGGCAGCGCCGTGGCCATGGTGAAAAGCCGCACCAAGGGCTTTTACCAGTTTCCCGGCGGCGGCATCGACCCCGGGGAGAGCCATGAACACGCTCTGGTCCGGGAGACGCTGGAGGAAACGGGACTGGACATTATCCCGGAAAGCATCCGCCCCTTGGGAATGACCCGTGAGATTCGAGCCTCCCAGTTTGTTGACAAGGTTATTTTTGACCATACCTCCTATTACTACTTTGCTGACGTGGCCGACGGGGTGCATGAGCAGGTGCTGGAGGACTATGAAAAGGATCTGGGCTATACGCTGGAGTGGGTGGAGATGGAAAAGGCACGGGCAGTCAACCTGAAGCTGTGCCGCACACACACCTATAAATCTAAATTTGTGCTGCGGGAAGCGGAGATCCTGGGTCGGCTGCTTGACAATTTGCAAGCAAAATGATATAGTACCCCTGTTAAATCGGCTTTGACGGAGACGAGAGCGTTGGAACCACTCAGAGAGGGACGCGTTTGGTGCAAGTGTCCTGTGGGGATGACGGTCGGTACCACTCCTGAGCTGTCTGCGAGGAGCAGACCGGGGCTTTCCCGTTATCAAAGACTCGAGCGGCAAGATGTCACGCTTCGCCTGCTCGCGACGCACGGCTTCCCTCCGACTTGGGCTTGAAACAGTTGCCGCTGGCAACTTCGGTTTCTCGCCCTCGCTTTAGTCCATCCGTGCTGATCGCGGCGGCTCCGCGCTTCTTGCAAGCAGGGTGGAACCGTGGGTCGTATTGTTACGCCTCACCCCTGAACCATCAGGGGTGAGGCGTTTTGTTTTGCCCCAAACGCAGCGAAACCGAACGGGGGCGCAGCAAAATCGCCCCCTCATCCGTCATTTGCTGCGCAAATGCCACCTTCCCCCCAAGGGGAAGGCAAATAGGAGGTCTATATTATGTCCGAAGAAAACATCTACACCTTTGAAAATCCGGAGTACCGCAAAACCTATTGGCACACCTGTTCCCACGTGCTGGCGCAGGCCATGAAGCGCCTGCACCCCGAGGTGAAGCTGGCCATTGGTCCCGCCATTGAAAACGGCTTCTACTACGATTTTGATACCCCTCGTCCCTTCACCCCCGAGGATCTGGAGGCGCTGGAGGCAGAGATGCGCAAGATCTGCAAAGAGAAGCTGAAGCTGGAGCGCTTTGAGCTGTCCCGCGCTGAGGCGCTGGAGCTGATGAAAGACGAGCCCTACAAGGTGGAGCTCATCAACGACCTGCCTGAGGACGCTACTATCTCCTTCTACAAGCAGGGCGACTTTACCGACCTGTGTGCCGGCCCTCATCTGGATTCCACCGGCCGCATCAAGGGCAATGCCGTCAAGCTGACCAGCGCCACCGGCGCTTACTGGCGGGGTGATTCCAGCCGTAAGATGCTTCAGCGCATCTACGGTGTGGCCTTTGCCAAGAAGGACGAGCTGGATGCCTATATCGCCGAGCGTGAGGAGGCCCTCAAGCGCGACCACAACAAGCTGGGCCGTGAGCTGGAGTACTTTACTACCGTGGACGTGATCGGTCAGGGTCTGCCCATCATGCTGCCCAAGGGCGCCCGCACTGTCCAGACCCTGCAGCGCTGGGTGGAGGACGAGGAGCAGAAGCGCGGCTACCTGCTGACCAAGACCCCCTTGATGGCCAAGAGCGACCTGTATAAGATCTCCGGCCACTGGGATCACTACCGTGACGGTATGTTTATTCTGGGCGATCCCGAGGACGAGACCAAGGAATGCTTTGCACTGCGTCCCATGACCAGCCCCTTCCAGTATCAGGCCTACCTGAACCGTCAGCGCTCCTACCGCGACCTGCCCATGCGCCTGGGCGAGACATCCACCCTGTTCCGCAACGAGGACCCTGGTGAGATGCACGGTCTGATCCGTGTGCGCCAGTTCACCATTTCCGAGGGTCATCTGGTGCTGCGTCCCGACCAGCTGGAGGAGGAGTTCAAGGGCTGTCTGGATCTGGCCAAGTATTGTCTGGACACCGTGGGCATGCTGGATAAGTGTACCTTCCGCTTCTCCCAGTGGGATCCCAATAACACCGCCAAGTACGAGGGTACTGCCGAGCAGTGGAACGAGGCGCAGCGGGTCATGGGTCAGATTTTGGACGATCTGGGCGTGAACTACGAGATCGGCATTGACGAGGCCGCCTTCTACGGGCCTAAGCTGGACATTCAGTACAAGAACGTGTTTGGCAAGGAGGACACCATCGTTACCATTCAGATCGACATGCTGCTGGCGGCCAAGTTCGGCATGTACTATATCGACGAGAACGGTGAGAAGGCTCTGCCCTATATCATCCACCGCACTTCTCTGGGCTGCTACGAGCGCACCCTGGCTTACCTGATCGAGGAGTATGCCGGTGCTCTGCCCACCTGGATGGCCCCCGAGCAGGTGCGCTTCCTGCCCGTTACCGACCGCGCTGCCGACTACTGCGCGGACAAGGCCAAGGCGCTGGAGGCCATGGGCTTCCGTGTTGAGGTGGACTACCGCAACGAGAAGATCGGCAAGAAGATCCGCGAGGCGCAGCTGGACAAGGTTCCCTATATGCTGGTGGTTGGTGACCGTGATATGGAGAACGGTACCGTCTCTCCCCGTCACCGTGCCGACGGCGATTTGGGTGCTATGGCCTTTGATGAGTTTGTGTCCGTCCTGAAAGAGGTCGTGGACACCAAGGAAAAGAAATAAGATAAAATTTGAAAGACACCCTCTCTTCTGCTTGCGGCAGAAGGGAGGGTGCCTTTTTGCGGCGGGTAGGAAAAACGCGGTGGCACATGGAGAAAAACCTTGCAGGCAAAAGGAAAAGCTTATGGCGAGGCTGTGGCGCCGGTGGAAATCGGAGATGTTTGTGCAATTTAGACAATTAAAGCGATGAAGCAAAAATGAAATTCGGGAATTCAAATCTTGCAAAAATGCGGTGGAGCGAGTATCATTTCGTCAAAGTAATCGAGGAGGATATGTGATATGAGTTGTTCGCTGTGTTTGCCCGCGTGGAGTATCGGAGAAGATTGCTATAAGGAGATCTACGGCTTTACGCGCACTTACGGTACCAAGGTAGCTGTGATCGGCGGAAAGACGGCTTTGTCAAAGGCGGCAGATGCCATTGCCTGCGCGCTGGAGGGGACGGATATGTCCTTGTCGGAGCCTATCTGGTACGGCGGAAATGCCACGTTTGAGAATGTGGAGATGCTTGAGAGGATTGAGGCGGTCAGAGACTGCGATATGATTTTTGCCGTGGGCGGCGGCAGGGCGGTGGACACCTGCAAGGCGGTGGCCGACCGGCTGCACAAGCCGCTGTTTACTTTTCCAACGCTGGCATCCAACTGTGCAGGCTGCACTACCATTGCCATTATGTACCATGCCAACGATGTATTTCGGGAGACCTACTATGCCAAGCGCGGCCCCATCCACTGCTTTTTGAATTCGTCGGTGATCGCGGATTCGCCGGAAAAGTTCCTATGGGCCGGTATCGGGGATTCCATCGCTAAGGAGTATGAATCGGAGCTGGCATCCCGGGGCAGGGCCCTGACCAATACCCCTGCCATGGGCGTAATGCTGGCCCGTTCCGTTACCAAATCGCTGAAAAAGCACAGCCTCAAGGCTATGGAGTTGATTCGAGCGAAGAAGACCGGGCCGGAGTTGGAGGAGTGCATTCTGGCCATCGTCATTACCGCTGGTCTGGTGTCCGCCATGACCATTTCCGATGATGAGGGAAAGTCGTATTATTACAATGCATCCGCGGCCCACGTGTTTTACTATGCGGCGACCGCCATACCCGGATGCGGAAAGCGCCATATCCACGGGGAACTGGTGGCCTACGGTATTCTGGTACTGATGGCCATGGACGGACAGTGGGAGAAACTGAAGGAATTTCAGAAGTTTGCCCACGCTATGAAGCTGCCGCTTACCATGGAGCAGATCGATTTGTGTCCGGAAGACCTGGCTGCCTGTGCAGCAAAGGCGGCCGATGGAAGCGTTCACGAATGGGGCAACTGGCCCTACAAAGTTACGGAAGAAATGTTTGCACAGGCTATTCTGGATGCGGATCGTTATGGAAGAGAGTTTCTGGCGGCGGTCAGTTAAATATGGAGAAACACGCCGCAGGTGCGACCTGCGGCGTGTTTTTACGTCTTTGTAGGTAAGAGGGCTTGTATTGCGCCCCAAGACGCAATACAATGAAACTATCTAATGCACCAAAGAGGGTGAGCTTATGGAGGACAGCAAGATCATTGACCTGTACTGGGCCCGCTCCCAGCAGGCTATCACGGAGAGTGAGCGCAAATATGGGGCATACTGCCGCGCTGTGGCCCGGAATATTCTGGACCGGGAAGAGGACGCGGAGGAGTGCGTCAACGACACATGGCTGCGGGCATGGAACGTGATACCACCCCAGCGGCCCACCGTTTTGCAGGCCTTTTTCGGCAAGCTGACCCGCAACTTGTCCCTGGACCGCTGGCGGCGGGACCGGGCGCAGAAGCGGGGCGGCAGCCAGGTGGAGCTGGCGCTGGAGGAGTTGGAGGACTGTCTTGCCGCCCGGGACCGGGTGGAGGAGGAACTGGACATGCAGCAAACCGCCGGGCTGATTTCAGACTTCGTGCGTGGTCTGCCACAGCAGGACAGGGTGCTTTTTGTGCGAAGATATTGGTATCTGGACGATATACAGACGCTGGCCCGGCGCATGGGCATGGGACAAAGTCAGGTAAAATCCCGTCTGCACCGCATGCGTCAGCGGCTGAAGGCGGAACTGGAAAAGGAGGGCGTTGCCGTATGACAAGTGAATTTCTGTTGGAGGCCATCGGGCAGATGGACGACGAGCTGGTGCTGGAAGCGACCGCTCCCGTAAACAGACACATGCCGTGGGGGCAGGTGGCAGGCTGGGCGGCGGCTATCGTGCTGTGCGTGGGTATTGCCCGTATGCCCGGAATGCCCTGGAAGGGAGCGGGAGCCGCGGCGCCGGAAAACGGCGCGCCGCAGGAGGAGCAGACGAAGCATCACTTGATGGCGGATGCGGCGGACGGCGCATGGGACTACGAATACCGCTCCGAACAGGAGTCGCAGGTGCAGGAGCCTTCCACGGCACACAAGTCGGAGTCCGCGGCCACGGGCGGTGCAATGGGGATCATGGAGCCGCAGTTCTTCACGGAACGAGGGGTGTATCTGTTGGTAACACCGCCCCTGCAGCAGACACCGCTTCCGGAGGGGGCGAAGGAGCTGGGCAAACTGACCGCGTTCCGGTATGACGAGCAGGTCTATCCTGCTGTAAGGGCAAAGGAACTGGTGGGCTGTCCGGTTTGGGAAAGCGAGGATGGAGAATATCTCTACGTCCGGCAGTCCGATGGATGGTGGCTCACCGCAAAGCTATATCGATAAGAAAAAGCCGATGTGCTGTGCACATCGGCTTTTGATTTATTTGGAGTTTTCTTCCTCTTCTTCCGGAAGCATGGTGACGCGAATTTCCAGTACACGGCGCTGCTCGGCCTTGGTAACGGTGACGTCCAGACCTTCAGCCTGGAAATGGTCGCCCTCTTCGGGGATGCGTTCCAGCTGTTCCATGACCCAGCCGGAGACGGTGCTGGCATCACACTCGCCCTTGAGGGTGAACAGGTCGTACATATCGTCCAGACTGGCACTGCACTGGATGAGATAGCTGCCGTCCTCCAGCTTGCGGAAGGACTCCACCACCTCGTCGTGTTCATCCCAGATCTCGCCCACCAGCTCCTCCAGAATGTCCTCCAGGGTGGCAATGCCCTGTGTGCCGCCGTATTCGTCCACCACAACGGCCATATGGGCCTTGCGCTTTTGGAGCAGGCGCAGCAGGTCGGAGATCTTGGTGGACACGGTGGTATAGGTCACGGGCTTCATGACTTTGGACAGATCGTTGATGCCACGGTAGCGGGCAGCATAAAAATCTTTTTCGTGGATAACACCCACAATGTTGTCGATGCTTTCCTGATAGACAGGCAGACGGGAAAAACCGCTTTCGGCCAGCAAACGGGCCACCTCGTCGGGAGACTCGCTCTTTTCCACCGCCACCAGATCCACACGGGGGGTGAGGATCTCGGACACTTCCAGATCGTTGAACTCGATGGCGGCGCGGATAAGCTCACTCTCGTGTTCGTCAAGGCCGCCTTCGGTCTGGGCCTGATCCACCATGCCCACCAGCTCCTCTTCGGTGATTCCTTCTTCCTCTGCCTTGTGGAATAGCAGGTTCAGCACCTTTTTCAAAAGGCCGAACAGGGCGGTGAGAGGGGCAAGGATGACTACCAGCAGCCGCAACAGGGGAGTGGCCATCATGGCCCAGCGCTCGGGCATCTCCTTGGCAAGGCTCTTGGGAGAAATCTCACCAAAGACCAGAATGACCACGGTGAGCACCACGGTGGCAATGGTGGGACCATACTCATGGAACAGCTTGGTGAACAGCACCGTGGCGATGGTGGTGGCACTGATGTTCACGATGTTGTTGCCGATGAGGATGGTGGAAAGAAGACGGTCATACTGCTCGGCCAGAGCCAGCGTCTTTGCCGCCCGCACATTGCCGTCATCCGCTTTGTTTTTCAGGCGAATGCGGTTCAGGGAGGTGAAGGCGGTCTCGGTGGCGGAGAAGTAAGCCGACATGGCGATGAGGACAATAAGGGCGGCGATCATTCCTATACTGGTACTGTCCATTTGGGACGAATCAACTCTGCTTTCTGTTTTAAATTTAAGTACAGGTGTACTCGATTGGGCAGTATATCATATTCCTTTTTGCAATGCAAAGTGCTTTTTGACGCAGTTTGGCGGGAGTTTTCGCAAATTATGACTTTTGAGGGGATGAAATTTTGCCAATCTCCCTCAATCTCGCGCAATCTCCCTCGTTCTCGCGAAAACGGCGGTGCGTTCCTTTCGGAAGGAACGCACCGCCTGTGCTTATTTCATCAGTTTGCACACCAGCGCGGCAAATTCTGCAGGGTCCTCCAGCGGCAGGTCGGCCAGCAGCAGGGCCTGGCCGTAGAGCAGCTGGGCATACTGCCCCGCCAGCTCCTTGTCGCCGCCATCCACGGCCCGGCGCAGGGCGGCCACGGCTTCGGCATCGGGGTTCAGCTCCAGCACCCGCTGGGCGCGGATGTCGCTCTTGTCCTCTACCTTGCGCAGGTACTTCTCCATTTCCAGCGTCATGGAGCCGTCGGCGGTCATGCACACGGCACCGGATTTCAAGATCTTGGAGATGCGCACGTCGTGCACCTTGTCACCCAGCACTTCCTTGACGAAGTCTACCACGGCCTTGCCCTCCTCGGCCTTGGCTTCGGCCTGCTGCTTTTCCTCCTCGGTCTGGGGCAGGGCGTCCTCATCGCTGACGGACTTGAAGGCCTTGCCGTTGATCTCGCCCAGAGCCTGCATGACAAAGTCGTCCACGTCCTGAGTCAGATACAAAATCTCATAGCCCTTGTCGCGGATGCGCTCCACCTGAGGCAGCTTGTCGATCTTATCGGCGCTTTCGCCGCTGGCATAGTAGTAATAGGGCTGATCCTCGCTCATGCGGTCCTTGTATTCGGCAAGGGTGGTCAGCTTGCCCTGGGCAGAGGAACGGAACAGCAGCAAATCGCGCAGCAGGTCCTTGTGCTGTCCGTAGTCGGACACGGTGCCCACCTTGATCTGCATGCCAAAGGCATCCCAGAACTTTTCGTACTTTTCCCGGTCGTCCTTTTGAAGCTTCAACAGCTCGGCCTTGACCTTCTTTTCCAGATTGGAGGCGATGACTTTAAGTTGGCGGGTGTGCTGGAGCATCTCACGGCTGATGTTCAGGGAGAAGTCCTGAGAATCCACTACACCCCGGACGAACCGGAAGTGGTCGGGCAGCAGGTCGGCACACTTGTCCATGATAAGCACACCGGAGGAGTAGAGCTGCAGTCCCTTTTCATACTCCCGGGTGTAGAAGTCATAGGGAACCTGACCGGGGATATAGAGCAGGGCCTTATACTCCACCGCGCCCTCACCGCTGGTGTGGATGACGGTCAGGGGGTCCTGCCAGTCGCCAAACTTCTCCTTGTAGAAGTCGTTATAGTCCTCGCTCTTGACCTTGGACTTCTGGCGCTGCCAGATGGGGACCATGGAGTTGACGGTCTTCCATTCCCGCACGGTTTCCCACTCGGGGCGGTAGTCCTCTCCGGCATCGGCAGGCTTGTCTTTCATTTTGTAATCCTCTACCTCCATGCGGATGGGGTAACGGATATAGTCGGAGTACTTTTTCACCAACTCCTGCAGCTTAAAGCTCTCCAGATACTGGTCGTAATTTTCCTCGTCGGCATTGGCCTTCAGTTGCATAACGATGTCGGTGCCTGCTCCCGCCTTTTCGCAGGGAGTGACGGTGTAGCCGTCCGCGCCCTCGGACTCCCATTTCCATGCCTCGGTGCTGCCGTAGGCCTTGGTGATGACAGTGACTTTGTCAGCGACCATAAAGGCAGAGTAGAAGCCCACGCCGAACTGGCCGATCACATCTACCTTGGACGCGGCCTTGTCGTCGCCCAGCTTCTGCTTGAACTGGAAGGAGCCGCTTTTGGCAATGGTGCCCAGATTGGACTCCAGCTCGTCTTTGGTCATGCCGATGCCGTTGTCGGAAATGGTCAGGGTACGCGCGGCCTTGTCTGGCACCAGAACGATGGCGAAGTCCTTGCGCTTGACGGACACCTGATCGTCGGTGAGAGCTTTATAGGCCAGCTTGTCCACTGCGTCGCTGGCGTTGGAGATCAGCTCCCGCAGGAAGATCTCCTTGTTTGTATAAATGGAGTTGATCATCAGATCCATCAGCCGCTTGGACTCGGCCTTGAACTGCTTTTTTGCCATGGTGAGTTCCTCCGTATATGAATTGTTACAGCGTTGAATTAGCACTCTTTTGCATCGAGTGCTAATTCAATATAATCCTTTCTGGCGGAAAATGCAAGGGAGTTTACAAATTATTTACAGATAAAAAACGGCTCCCGGCAAATGCCGGGAGCCGCAGGAGAGGATAAAGTTAGTCGTCGTAGGCCACAGCCTTGTCAAACAGCGCCTCCACGTCCTTGTCGGGAGCGGCGGTCAGCAGGGAGACGGCCACAGCGGCGATGGCGCTGGCGAAGAAGCCGGGGATGATCTCGTAGATGCCGGTGGAGGACAGGAAGGCGAACCAGCCGATGTCCACCACGGCGCCGACCACGATACCGGCCACGGCGCCGGCGAAGTTAAAGCGCTTCCAGAACAGGGACAGCAGGATGGTGGGGCCGAAGGCAGCGCCGAACACGCCCCAGGCATTTTCCACCAGACCCATGATGGTGCCGCTGTTGGGGTTGGAGGCGATGAGCACGGCGATGACGGCGATGGCCAGGACCACGAAGCGGCTGGCCCACTGCATCTCCTTCTCGCTGGACTTATTCTTGCGGATCACGGGCTTATACACGTCGCTGGCAAAGGCGGAGGAGGCGGCCAGCAGCTGGGAGTCGGCGGTGGACATGGCCGCGGCCAGAATGGCGGACAGCAGCACGCCGGAGATCAGGGCGGGGAAGATCTTGCGTACCATCTGGATAAAGACGGTGGAGCTGTCGGCGATGTCGCCCAGCAGCAGGTGGCCGGTGCAGCCGGCGATGACGGAGAAGATGACGATGAGGGTGGTCCAGGTAATGCCGATTTTGGCGGATTTCTTCAGTGCCTTCTGAGACTCAAGAGACATGAAGCGGATGATGATGTGGGGCATGCCGAAGTAGCCAAGGCCCCAGCCCAGACCGGAGACCACGTCCTTCCAGTTGGTGAACAGGTTCCAGTAGTTCTCGGGCAGCTGCACATTGGCCGCACCCTGACCGGCGTTGATCAGGCCCATGGCGAAAATGGGGGCGACCAACAGGGCAGCCAGCATTAGCAGGCCCTGGAAAAAGTCGGTCCAGCACACGGCGGAGAAGCCGCCCAGGAAGGTGTAGCTGATGATGACCACAGCGGCCAGATACATGGCGATGGTGGTGTCGATGCCCATAACGCTGTTGAACAGAGTACCGCAGGCCTTGATGGAGGAAGCGGCGTAGATGGTATAGGCAACCAGAAAGATGACCGCGCACAGGATCTGCAGGGCCTTGGACTTGGACAGGAAGCGGTTGGTCAGGTACTGGGGGATGGTGATGGAGTCGTTGGCTACGATGGAGAACCGGCGCAGGCGGGGGGCCTGGACGGTCCAGCTGATGGCGTAACCAATGGCAAGGCCGATGGCGATCCATGCCTGACCGATGCCGGCGGCATAGATGGAGGCAGGCAGGCCCATGAGCACCCACGCGCTCATGTCAGAGGCGCCCGCGGACAGGGCGGACACCCAGGGGCCCATCTGACGGCCGCCCAGGAAGTAGGTCTTCTCACCGCCGTTTTTGTCCTTCAGGAAGAAGAACACGCCGATGGCCAGCATAAAGGCCAGATAGACTACGAAAACGAGACTTTCTGCGTTGAACATAATATGTACTCCTTTATTGTTACGGACACTGTGTCCTTGATAGACTTGGGTATTATAACATACATTTTTGTGAAATAAAATACAGAACACAGTACAGAATAAACTCTGTACTGTGTTAGTCTATTGTTAAGAATATGCTTGATATTGCAATGATTTAGTGGCTGTACGACAATTAGAAAACATGTTTGTACAAATTGTACAAACTTTAGCATTTTGCCCGGAAGCTGGCCAGAAAGCGGGGGAGCATGGTCTGGCCGTAGTGCATGAGGGAATAGCTGCCCTCGGACAGACACCAGTCGTAAATGAGGGCCCGCTCGCACAGGGCATAGACCCGGACCATCTCGCTGACGGTGGCCGTTTGGGTCAGCTGCCCCTTTTGCTGGCCCTCGGAGATGATGCGGCGCAGCAGCTTATAATAGATGCGGTTATGGTCCAGCAGGTGCTTTTCGCCCCGGGTGACCAGCTGGGAGGAATAAAGGCGGGCCAACAGGTCAAGAGAGATGGAGTTTTCGATCATGGCGAACAGCTCACGGTTGAGCAGCATGAGCGCGTCGAAGCTGTCCATGTCGGGGGTGAGCTGGTCCATAAGCTCCTCGTACTTCTCGTCGAACAGGTAGGACAGAGAGGACAGCAGAGCGTCCTTGCCCTCAAAGTAGTGGTAAAACGAGCCCTTGGAGGTGCCCGATTCGGCGATGATCTCCTCCACCGTGGTATTGTCGTAGCCCTGCTGGTAAAAAAGCTTCCATGCGGCGGAAATAATGCGGCCCTTGGTATTGCGGGCAGTTTTTTTGGCCATCAGGGTCGCTCCTTTCGCTCCAGAAACAGCTTTCTGGTCACAAAGTTATACACCATCACCACGGCAGTGGCGGCGAATTTGGACAGCTGATAGGGGATGAACAGCAGGTCGGACAGCAGCCACATCATCAGCTGATTGATGCCAAGGCCGCCTGTGCTCATGAAAGCGAACAGAGTAAATTGGGTGGTTTTTGGTTGGGTTTTGTCCGTTTCAAAGACAAAGGCGATGCTGAGAATATAGTTGAAGACCACCGACACAAGGAACGCGGCGGCGGAGGAAATGAGGTAGTGGACGCAGCACACCTCGGTCAAAAACAACAGCACCGCATAGTCGATCACAAAGGCGATGATACCCACTACGCCGAAGCGGGCGATCTGGCCAAACAGCTTATTCATTGGTCGTCTTCCTCCTCGCGAATGGGGCGGCTGATGGGGGTGACGGGGCCCCACTGGGGCAGGGGCAGCCGCTGCATGGCCCCGAAAACCCGGTCCTTCAGGCCCGGGTAGCGGCCATTGAGCTCGTAGATCAGGTCCTTCATCTCCTGCCGCCGGGTGTTGCCGTCAGCGGGGCAGGGGTTGTGCACCACGGGCAGGTCAAGGCGCTTGGCTGTATTGCGGATCAGAGTCTCCCCGCAGTAGAGCAGGGGGCGGATCTGGGTGATTCCGGTGCGGTCCAGCCAGGTCACCGGCTGGAAGCAGGACAGCCGCCCCTCGTACACCAGAGACAGGAAGAAGGTCTCTACCGCGTCGTCATAGTGGTGGCCCAGGGCGATTTTGGAAATACCCATTT
>JAZNTL010000090.1:0-8444 GCA_045591745.1 Lawsonibacter sp. | reverse complement strand
CTACATTCATTTCTACAACTATGAGCGCATCCAGACAAAGACTGGAGTGGCGCCGCTCACGCAGCGCCACTCAGCATAAACCTTAATATTTTCCTACAAAGGGGCTTTTTTGTACTGTCCGTACAATCTGGGGCAGTACATAAGTTGGCGGCATTTGTTTTAATGCTTGTTTTTGGTGGCCTGTTCCAGCTTGGTCTGACGGCGGTTTTTGATGTGTTCGGGAATGGGTTGAATGTCGCCGGCGCGGGTGAGTGCCCACTTGGTCATCATGGGGCCAACCAACTCGTAGATCAGCACGGAAAACAGCACGATATTGCGAATTAGATCGCCATGTGTACCCAGTTGGCGGGCAGTCAGGCACATACCAAGAGCGACACCGGCCTGGGGCAGCAGTGTGATGCCAAGATATTTACACACGGCAGGAGGGCAATGAGTCCACTTGGTGCTCAAGAATGCGCCGAAGATCTTGCCTGCGGAGCGGAACAGAATATATACCAAACCTATGCCCACAATGGCAATGTTGGCAAAAATATTCAGTTCCAATTCGGCGCCGCTGAGTACGAAGAACAGGGCAAATAGGGGGGAGGTCCACTTATCGGATTTTTCCATTAAATCATGGGACAAAGGGCACAGATTGCAGAACACAGTGCCCAACATCATACAAACCAACAGGGAGGAGAAGCCAACATGGACTGGACCAACACGGAAATCAATCATTGCCAGAGAGACAGTAAGGAACACGAAGGCAATGGTCATGTTCAGACGGTTGGTATTGGAGTGGAACAGCTTTTCCAGTTGAGTCAGCAGCCAGCCCATTGCAGCGCCCAGCAGCAAAGAAGCGGCGATTTCCACCAGCGGAGTGACGAGAATGGAAATCAGATCAATGGTACCGTCTACCAGTGTGCGTGCGATACCAAACGAGATGGCAAATACGATCAGGCCAACGGCATCGTCTAAGGCGACTACGGGCAGCAACAGATCAGTCAGAGGACCTTTGGCCTTGTACTGGCGGACCACCATCAAAGTGGCGGCAGGTGCGGTGGCGGTGGCAATGGCTCCCAATGTGATAGCCTGAGCAGGTGTGATTAGGCCGGGGAACATCAGGTGCAGGACCAACAGGGCCAAATCAACAAACAGAGTAGCCACCAGAGCCTGCACAATACCCACCGCAACGGCTTGACGGCCAATATGCTTCAGATCCTCCACGCGGAACTCGTTGCCGATAGAAAAGGCGATGAAGCCGAGGGCAACTTCGGAAATAAGAGAAAGAGATGCAACGGCATCAAGGCTTGTAAAGCCGAGGCCTTCTACACCAAGCAGGCCGATGCAGAATGGGCCGACCAACACACCGGCCAGCAGATAGGCGGTAACGTCGGGCATTTTGAGAGGCTTCAGCACACGGGTCATCAGAAGTCCGGCCAATAAAGCGATGGAAACAGATAACAGAATTGACATATCAGGATACTTCCTCTCGTAAGCGATGGCCCAATCAGTATAGTCGTTTTTGAGGAAAAAGCAAGAGAAAAAGTAGTGAAGATTTCGCCAAAAAATGCAGGATTTTTTGCGTTTTGCACAGACCGAAAAAGGAATTTGTAGTTGACAAATACGCGGGTATCTGCTAAAATACTACTTGCGCTGAGGCCGAACTGGTCGATGATGCGTCATATATGGGGGTATAGCTCAGCTGGGAGAGCGCTTGAATGGCATTCAAGAGGTCAGCGGTTCGATCCCGCTTATCTCCACCAAAAAGACCTGAAATCGAAAGATTTCATTTCTTTTTTGCTTGAATTTCGTTTTTACTTCTGCTCATAAAGAGCCTTAATGCAGCTGGTGCACACGTTTTTGCCCCGGAACAAAACGACATCTTTAGCATCATCGCAGAAGATACAGGCGGGTTGGTATTTGCGCAACATGATGGTATTGCCGTCTACGTAGATCTCCAATGCGTCCTTGGGCTCGATATCCAACGTGTGGCGCAGTTCAATGGGCAGGACGATACGGCCCAGTTCGTCTACCTTTCTAACGATACCGGTTGATTTCAAAATGCTCATCCTTTCTATGGTTCGATGAAAACATCGGTTGCTTTTATTATAGACTTCCATTTCTGGATGTCAACGGGAAAAATAGAAAATTTTGTAAAAAAGGAAAATGATATGGGAAGAAAAGTAAAAAAATGGAGATAGAAGCCAAGGGCATGTTTTTTCGGTCAGGCCCATATCTGTAAAAGAGAAGGGAGCGGGTCATGTGACGATGTCGGTAATTTGGACGGGGATGGTAATAGTGTCCATTGTGTGTGGGCTTGCCACGGGGCGCGGGGCAGAGGTGGCGGCGGCAGCGGTGGAGGGGACCGGAGCGGCAGTGGAGTTGTGTTTATCCATTGGAGGAATGCTATGCCTGTGGACTGGTGTAATGGAAGTGATGCGTCGCTCGGGCCTTTCCCAAAAGCTGTCCCGACTGTTACGGCCTATCCTTCGCCGTCTCTATCCGTCAGTGGCAGATGACCGCGAGGTAATGGACAGCGTTTCTGCCAACGTGTCTGCCAATCTGTTGGGGCTGGGTAACGCGGCAACACCTCTTGGACTGGATGCGGCTCGGCGTATGAGCCGAAAAAGCGGTAAGGTGGCCAGCGATGCACTGTGTATGCTGGTGGTGTGCAACACTGCATCCATACAGCTGATTCCTACCACGGTAGCCACGGTGCGCGCCGCGGCGGGAAGTGCGGCGCCTTTTGACATCCTGCCCGCGGTTTGGTTGGCTTCCACCATTTCGGTTGGGGTGGGCATCACGGTGGCGAAGGTGTGCGCCCGGCTGTGGAGGGATTAAAATGGATCTGTTTTACACCATGCTGGTGCCTTTTATTATGGCAGGAGTGGCACTGTATGCCATGGGACGAAAGGTGGATGTATATTCCGCGCTGGTGCAAGGTGCGGGGGATGGGTTGGGAACACTGGTACGTATAGCCCCTTCGTTGATCGCGCTGCTGGCGGCGGTGCATATGCTTCGGGCTTCTGGGGCGCTGGAGATGGCGGCGCGGATATTGGCCCCGGTTCTGGACTGTCTCGGTATTCCGGCGCAGACAGTGGCGCTGCTTCTGGTGCGACCGGTGAGCGGAAGTGCAGCACTGGGAGTGGGGGCGGAGCTGATTGCCGCCCACGGACCGGATTCCTACATTGGCCGGGTGGCGGCGGTCATGCTGGGGTCTACCGAGACTACGTTTTATACCATCGCTGTTTATTTTGGCGCCGTAGGCATTACTAAGACGCGCTATGCCGTGCCGGCAGCTCTGTGTGCGGATCTGGCAGGATTTATGGCAGCGGCATGGGCGGTACGAGTTTGTTTTGGTGGGTGACATACCGGGTAGGTTGTGTTATGATAGAGGAAAAGGAAAGGGGGGTGAGCCGTGCAGCTGATACAGGTGGAACAAAATACCTTCCAACTGCCCCGCAGACGGCGGGAAGCTCATAAGGGTGATTTTGGTCGGGTGTTCATTTTGGCCGGTAGTGTGGGCTACACCGGCGCCCCCGTTTTTGCGGCCAATGCCGCTGTGCGCACCGGATCCGGTCTGGTTTTTCTTGGAGTGCCGGAAGAGATTTGGAGCGTGGTGGCGCTCAAATGCGCTGAAGCCATGCCCTATCCGCTGGAGCGGGATCTGGATACGATTTTAAAACACATCTCAGGCAGTGACGCTGTGCTGGTGGGGCCGGGACTGGGCCTCGGTGCGAGAGATCTGGTGCGCAGCATCGTTCCACGGCTGGATCGACCGCTGGTGCTGGATGCAGACGGCCTGAATGCGTTGAGCGGACACACGCAGCTGTTGAATGAAAGAACCGCATCCACCGTACTCACCCCACACGAAGGGGAGTTTTCCCGCTTGACCGGCTGCACGTTGCCTGTAGATGACCGCATTGCCGCAGCTCGGGAATTTGCGCAAGCGCACAATTGTACTGTGGTGCTCAAGGGCCATCGTACCGTTACCGCGGCACCGAACGGACGGGTGTGGGTCAATACCACCGGCAATCCCGGCATGGCAAAGGGCGGGAGCGGCGATGTGCTGGCGGGCATGATCCTGTCGCTGATTGGACAGGGAATCCCCGCACCTGAGAGCGCAGCCATGGCTGTGTGGCTCCACGGCAGGGCAGGAGACCTTGCCGCGCAGCGTTTTGGAGAGTACTCCATGACGCCCTCTGACCTGCTTGATGAATTGCCCCGGGCAATATTGGAATTGAGTGAATAAGAATTTTGGAGGATGAGACCGTGCGCAGATCGACAGTGATATGCGTACTGATGATGACCCTCGTGCTGACCGCCTGCGGCGGCACGGCACAGGCAGATGACCCTCAGGAACAGGCTCTGGCCATTCGTGCCGCGTATCTGGCGGCAGACAGCTATGCTGCACAGTTGGACGTGACGGCGGACTATGGACAGCGAGTGTATACTTATCGTGTGGGTGTCACGGTGGCGGGCGGGGAGAGCGTACTCACTGTGACCGCGCCTGCGGAGCTTGCAGGTATCACCGCGCGGCTGACAGATGGAGAAAGCCAACTGGAGTATGACGGTGCGGTACTGGAAACAGGACCGCTTTCTCCGGACGGTCTGACCCCTTTGGGGGCGGTGCCGGCACTGTTGGAATGTGCCCGTTCTGGTTTTATTGACAGCTGCGGCGCGGAACGGTTGGGGGAGCGGGAGGCTATTCGTGTTTTGTGCCGGGATCCGGAACAACCCGCCGGGCAGGGCAGGGAGGTCACCATGTGGTTTGATGCGACTGGTTATGCCCTAATACAGGGGGAGGTCACCGTGGACGGATACCGGGTGATTCTATGTGAATTTCAGGAATTTGCTATGAGCTGATATAGTGGAAGAAGGCTGGCTAAAGCTATGGAACAAAAGAGAACTTGGGCGGAGATTTCCCTTGGGGCGCTGGGACATAATTATCGTGCACTGCGCGCCATGCTGCCGGAAAGCTGCCGGTTGCTGGGTGTGGTCAAGGCCAACGCCTATGGACACGGTGCGGTGCCGGTGGCACGCAGGCTGGTTGAACTGGGGTGTGAGATGCTGGCAGTGGCCAGTCTGGACGAAGCGCTTGAACTGCGTGATGCCGGGATCACCGCCCCCGTCCTTGTATTGGGTGCTACACTTCCGGAATTTGCTCCGCAGGTGGTGGAGCGTGATATCACTCAGACGGTGTTTACCATGGAACTGGCACAGGCTTTGTCCCGTGCAGCGGCTGAACAGGGTAAGAACGTGCGGGTGCACATCAAGCTGGATACCGGGATGAGTCGTATGGGTGTGCTGGCCCACGATCCTGTGCGTGCGGCGCAGGAAGTGGCCTGCATGTGCGCGCTGCCTCATTTGGAATATGAAGGGATTTTCACCCACTTTGCAGACTCCGACGGGGATGAGGAGTATACTATGCTCCAGTTCACCCGTTTTTTGGATGCGATTTCCGAACTGGAAAAAAATCACGGCATTACGTTTGCCATTCGGCATTGCGCCAACAGCGCTGCTGCGTTACAATATCCCTGTACCCATCTGGATATGGTGCGCCCCGGCATTGCCATGTACGGACATTATCCTGACCCGTCCTGTCAGGAACTGGACGGACTGGGCTTGATTCCCGTTATGTCAGTCCATACCCGGGTGTGCGCTTTGCGTGAGGTGCCTGCCGGCACACCGGTGAGTTACGGCTGCACCAGCGTGGTGGAACGAGATACCCGGCTTGCTGTGCTGCCCATAGGCTATGGGGACGGCTTTTTCCGCCTGCTCTCCAACCGCTTCTGGGTGGAGTTCGACGGAAAGCGTGCCCCCATCGTGGGCCGTATCTGTATGGATGTGTGCATGGTGGATGTGACCGACCTGCCGGAGGTAAAGACCGGAGATACCGCCACAGTTTTCAGTGCGGATAAGCCGCTGGAACAGGCTGCGGACTTGCTGGGTACCATCCAGTACGAGCTTTTGTGTGCGGTGTCTCCGCGCGTGCCGCGCATATACAGCGAGTGAACAAAGCCCAAACCTGCTGCATAGTATGATACGGAGCAGCAGGGACGCAGCGCCCTGCCGCCGGGTGGGGGCGGCCGGAAGAAATTTTTCCTGTCGGTATAATACGGGCCGCCCCGTGGGAAAATCATAGTGCAGCGTTACATAGGACATCTCCGGTAACGCGTACTATTTTCCGGCGGAGTGTGAATTTTGTGGATAACAATGTGAAACGGGGCGACATTTTTTACGCTGATCTCAGCCCGGTGGTGGGTAGTGAGCAGGGGGGTGTGCGTCCGGTGCTCATCGTGCAGAACGACACCGGCAACCGCCACAGCCCCACCGTGATCGCCGCGGCCATTACCTCTCAGACAGGCAAGGCGCGCCTGCCCACCCATATTTCACTGGCGGCCATGAGCTACGGACTGCCCAAGGATTCAGTCATCCTGCTGGAGCAGATTCGAACGCTGGATAAGCGCCGCCTGCGGGAGCACATGGGCAAGGTAGATGAGAAGGTCATGAAGCAGGTGGACAGCGCCATCGCGGTCAGCTTTGGTCTGCATCCGGAGACCATGGTATAGATATGGTAATAGATAAGCGGGGATGCCCCGTGGCATCCCCGCGTATAAAGGAGATACATAGAATGAAAGACAGAAAGATTCGTTTTTGCGCGGCGGCGCTGGCCGCTGTGGGCCTGACCGTGGGAGCGGCCGTTGCCGCCGGAGAGGGGACGCAAGCGGACCCGCTCATCACCCTGAGTTACCTCAACCAGACCGCCATCCCCGCCGTGCTGGAGCAGGTGGACGGCAAAGCCCAGGCATACCAGGAGGAACTGGCGGGCAAACTGGATCAGGCCATTCAGCAGTATACGGCCAAAATGGAGGAACTGGTAGGCGACGAAAGCGCGCAGCAGCATGCCGCGGCTTACACTGTGATCACGCTGCAAAAGGACCAGCAGCTGAACATGGACATCGGCTGCGAGGTGATGCTGCGCATCGGAACGGCACAGTGTGTGTCCCCGTCCAATCCCGGACTGATCAACACGACGACCGGATCAACACTCAATAATGGCAGCGCATTGGAAGTAAATCACCTTTACATGGCGACCATTACCGGAAGAAGCGTTAAGGCCACCGCCAATGTGACCAAGGTGCTGGTCCGTGGAGGATATACCATCGTGTAAATTAAAAATTCCTTCGCCGTTAGGCGAAGGAATTTTTTGTTAATCCAGAAGTTCCCACTGAAAGAGTTCCAGCTTCAAACGGCTGCCCACAGTAGTTCCCTCGGGCAGCAGGAACATGGTAATGGAGTGGGGGTGGCCCTCGTCTGTGACCAGGTGGGCATAGTCTCCGTTGATGGCCTGCACGGTGTAAAAGATGGGGTCCATATGCTGCACCTCAGGAATCAATGAAGCTGCGGATACGCAGTTTTACACCCAAGTCGGCGGCAAAGGCCTTGCACTGTTCGATTTCCTCAGGGCTCTTGTCCTTGTCCACGATGGTCAAAATGACCTCGGGTACATAGGTGGCAGCTTCCCGGGCAAAGTCCAGCATGGCATGGTAGGCAGCCTCGCCCTGAATGGGATGACACAAGGTCACATAGTCCGCGGCATTGGTGGAGTTCAGGGAAATAGACAGGGTGTGGATGCGTCCCTTCAGCTCCGGACACACGTTGCGGCCGTTGATCAGGTTGGCATGGCCGTTGGTATTGATGCGCACCGAGGGCAGCTTGTCGCCGAAGCGGGCCTTCAGCTGGTCCACCAGCCACAGCAGGTCGTCCAGACGGTAGGTGGGCTCGCCATAGCCGCAGAAGACGATCTCCCGATAGGAGCACACGTCCCGGCTCAAAAAGCTGTCCATGGCTTCCTGACGGGTGGGCTCCCGCTCCAGCCACAGGGAGTCTTCGGTATAGATGGAGCCCTGTGCCTTGCCGTGGCGCAGGCAGAACTCGCAGTTGCAGTTGCACTTGTTGGTCAGGTTGACATAAAGTGCACCTTCGTATTCATAGGTGATGGTCATGTCCGATCCCTCTCAATTATGGATGTTGAAGAAACGTCTTGCGTTTTCGGTGGTGATGCGGGCGGCTTCCTCGGGGGAGATGCCCTTGAGTTCAGCGATTTTCTCAGACACGAAATGCACGTAGCCCGAATCGTTGCGCTTGCCCCGGAATGGCTCGGGAGTCAGGTAGGGGGAGTCCGTCTCGATCATGATCCGATCCAGGGGCAGCCAGCGGATGACCTCCAGTGCCTTGCGGGCATTTTTGGAGGTGGTGACCCCGGTGAAGGAGAGCATCCAGCCCATCTTTACCAGTATCTTGGCATCTTCGATGCTGCCGGCATAGCAGTGGTACACACCCCGCACATCCTTATATTGCCGCACGATGTCCAGTGTGTCCTTGTGGGCGTCCCGGTTGTGGACGATGACGGGCAGGTTTGTCTGGCGGGCGATGTCCAGCTGACGGACAAAAACCTC
>JAZNTL010000089.1:0-11183 GCA_045591745.1 Lawsonibacter sp. | reverse complement strand
GCTGCCTATGCTATGCGCCGGTATCTTCTGTGGTGTTCGCCGGCATTTCAATGGGCGAAGAGCCGCACAGATGAACTTCTGCCGGAATTGCAATTTTCTCACGCAACACCTTTGTTCCGCCAGCTGAACGGCGAACAAACCGAGTGGCAGGACAATAAAATTATGAATCTCAAACTAGCTGTGTCGCGGTTAAACGGCCTCGTCCTTTACCCCGGAGAAACCATGAGTTATTGGCGGCTGATTGGGAACCCCACCCGCCGCAAGGGGTATCGGGAAGGGATGATGCTGTTTATGGGGCAAATTTGCGGTGGTGTGGGCGGCGGTCTGTGCCAACTGTCCAACCTGATTTTTTGGATGACCCTGCACACTCCGCTGACGGTGGTGGAGCGTTACCGTCACTCTCACGATGTGTTCCCGGACAGCAACCGCACCCAGCCCTTTGGAAGTGGAGCTACTTGTGCTTACCCGCACCGGGATTTGATGATACGAAATGATACCGACCAGCCCTTTCAGCTGCGTGTATGGGTAGGTGAGAAAAATTTGGAAGGAGAGTGGCGGGCTGTAAAGAAGCCTGCCGCTGTCTATCATATTGTGGAGAAGGATCAAAGAATGGATCAGGCGGCCTGGGGTGGATATGTGCGACACAATGCCCTGTGGCGGGAGGTATACACCCAAGGTGGGGAATTGGAACGAGAGGAATTCCTATTTGCCAACGATGCGATCATGATGTATAACCCATTGCTTCCTCCATGTTCGGAACAGGTGGAAACCGTCTGATTTAAGGGAGACAGGCATACGATGCAATATAAAGCGATCACTTTAGGCCGATTCATCGACCGCCCCAACCGTTTTATCGCCCACGTGGACATCGACGGCCGCAAACAAGTAGTCCACGTAAAAAACACCGGTCGTTGCAAGGAGCTGCTGATTCCGGGCGCGGTGGTATATTTGGAGGGCAGTAACGACCCTAAACGCAAGACCGAGTGGGATTTGGTGGCAGTGGAAAAGGGAACGCGGCTTATCAACATGGACTCCCAGGCTCCAAACCGTGTGTTTTGCGAATGGGTGCAAGCGGGGAAGTTTCTTCCCAATGTGACGCTTGTGCGCCCGGAGACAAAATACGGCGACTCCCGCTTTGATTTTTATCTGGAAGCGGACGGAAAACGTCATTTTATCGAGGTCAAGGGTGTAACGCTGGAGGATAACGGTGTGGTCCGATTTCCCGATGCTCCCACCCAGCGGGGTGTGAAGCATTTGGAGGAACTGATTCGGGCCCATGAGCAGGGATATGAGAGCTGGGTGTGTTTTGTTATTCAGATGTCGGATGTGACAGTTTTTGAGCCCAACGATGTCACGCACCCGGCTTTTGGAGAAGCGCTGCGCCGAGCGGAAAAGGCGGGGGTCCATATTCTGGCGCTGGAGTGTCGGGTCACTCCAGACAGTCTGGAAATCAGCCGGTTTGTGCCCGTTTCCCTGTGAAAGGGACTTTCCCGCAGGGAGAAGCTGTGGTAAAATGAAATATCATCTGGTTTCTACGAAAGGAAACGAATTATGAGCATTGTGAAAGATATGTCCCTTGCGCCCTCCGGATTGCAGAAAATCAACTGGGTGCGGGATTTTATGCCCGCCCTGTCCGGTATCGAGGAGCGGTTTGAACAGGAGCAGCCTTTTGCCGGGCTGCGTATCGCGGTCAGCGTCCATCTGGAGGCCAAGACCGCCAATCTGGGCTTGGTGCTGAAAAAGGGCGGTGCCCAGGTCTGCCTGACTGGCTGCAACCCCTTGTCCACCCAGGACGATGTAGCTGCTGCGGTGGCCAGCCTTGGGGTGGAGACTTTCGGTATCCATGGTGTGACCCCGGAGCAGTATGAGGACCTGCTGGTGGAGACCCTGAAGTGCCATCCCCACATCGTCATTGACGACGGCGGCGACCTGATCCAGCTGCTCAGCGGCCGATGCAAGGAGTATGCCGACTGTCTCATTGGCGGTTGTGAGGAGACCACCACCGGTATCCACCGGCTGAAGGCCAGAGAGCGGGAGGGCATCCTGCCCTGTCCCATGATGGCGGTGAACGATGCCAAGGCCAAGCACTACTATGACAACAAGTATGGCACTGGCCAGTCTGTGATGGACGGCATTATGCACACTACCAACCTCATCATCGCGGGCAAGACCGTGGTGGTGGCCGGTTACGGTTGGTGCGGCAGCGGCATTGCCCTGCGTGCCAAGGGGATGGGCGCTGATGTCATCGTGACTGAGGTGGATCCCTTTAAGGCGTTGGATGCCACCATGAATGGTTTTCGTGTCATGCCTATGGCGCAGGCGGCCCCTCTGGGCGATCTGTTCATTACCGCCACCGGCTGTAAGGATGTCGTCACTGCGGAGCATTTTCCGAACATGAAGAACAATGCCCTGCTGTGCAATGCCGGTCACTTCGACTGTGAGGTGGACGTGGCATGGCTGGAAAAGAACGCAGTGGAGAAGCTGCCCCGCCGGGCCAATATCATGGGCTACCGCATGGAGGATGGCCGGATGCTGAATGTGATCGCTGATGGACGGTTGGTCAATCTGGCGGCGGGCAACGGACATCCTGCGGAGATCATGGACATGTCCTTCGCGGTGCAGGCGCTGGCCGCCGAATGGCTGGTGAAGCACAAGGCTGAGTTGGAAGTGAAGGTCTATGACATTCCCGATGAGATCGATTATCAGATCGGTGTGACTAAGCTGGCGGCACTGGGACTGGGTATTGATAAGCTGACGGCGGAGCAGGAGGCCTATCTCTCAGGTTGGGAGGCATGAGAATGAAAACGATTCTGTTTATGGGTGATTCCATCACTGCTTGCCACCGGGAAGGCGATGATCTGGGTCAGGGCTATGCTATGCTGGTGGCCAAGGCGCTGGAGAAAAAGTATCCCGGTCAATTCAAGTTTATCAACCGCGGTGTCAGTGGTGACCGCATTACCGACCTCTACCAGCGCCGGCAGGCGGACATTCTGGACATCAAACCCGACTTTTTGAGCATTTTGGTGGGTGTCAACGACGTTTGGCACGAAAAGACGGGTGGCAACGGCGTGGATGTGGAGACATATCTGGACACCTACCACGACCTGCTGAAGGAAATTCGGCAGAAACTGCCCGACACCAAGATCGTGCTCATGGAGCCCTTTGTGAACGAGGGCAGAGCTACGCAGGACGATATCGAGTATTTCGAGGGTGAGATCGCCATGCGGTCTGAGGCGGTGCAGCTGCTGTGCGCCAAGCACGACGTGTTTTTCCTGTCCCTGCAGTTCGACCTTTACGATCTGGAGGAGCAGAAACCGGCAGGCCACTGGACGCTGGACGGCATACACCCCACGCTGAATTTCCATCAGTATATGGCGGACAAGTGGGTCAAGGCCTTTGAGGTGCATCTGAATAAGTAAAAAATGCTCCCCGCCCAATGGGCGGGGAGCATTTTTGGTTTATTGAGGCTTCTGGCTTTCCAGGTATTCGTCGTAGGTCAGCTTGCGGTCGATGAGCTTGCCGTCGGCGGTGAAGTCAAAGACGCGGTTACAAACCGTCTGCACAAGCTGATGGTCGTGGGAGGCCACGAGGATGTTGCACTTGACGGCTTCCAGACCCTTGTTCAGAGCGGCGATGGACTCCAGATCCAGATGGTTGGTGGGCTGGTCTAGCATGAGTACGTTGGCACCGGACATCATCATGCGGGAGAGCATGCAGCGCACCTTTTCACCACCGGACAGAACCTTGACGGGCTTATACACCTCGTCACCGGAGAAGAGCATGCGGCCCAGGAAGCCGCGCAGGAACTGCTCCTGAGGGTCGGGGGAAAACTGACGCAGCCACTCCACCAGATTGTCGTCGCAGCCCTCGAAATATTCGGTGTTGTCCTTGGGGAAGTAGGAGAAGGTAGCGGTCTGGCCCCACTTGACAGTGCCCTCGTCGGGCTCCATCTCGCCGGAGAGGATCTTGAACAGGGCGGTGTGGGCATTTTCATTGTCGCCCACAAAGGCGATCTTGTCGCCATGCTCCACAATAAAGCTCACCTTGTCCAGCACCTTCACACCATCGATGGTCTTGGACACATCGGTGACGAAGAGGATGTCCTTGCCCACCTCGCGGTCGGGGGAGAAGCCCACCCAGGGATAACGGCGGAAGGAGGCAGGCATTTCCTCCACCGTCAGCTTGTCCAGCAGCTTGCGGCGGGCGGTGGCCTGCTTGGACTTGGACTTGTTGGCGGAGAAGCGGGAGATAAAGTCCTGCAGCTCCTTGATCTTTTCCTCGTTGCGCTTGTTCTGGTTTTTGATCAGCTGCTGCACCAGCTGGGAGGACTCGTACCAGAAGTCGTAGTTGCCCACGTACATCTTGATCTTGTTGTAGTCGATGTCCACGATGTGGGTGCACACGGTGTTCAGGAAGTGGCGGTCATGGGACACCACGATGACCGTGCCCTCGAAATCCAGCAGGAAATCCTCCAGCCAGTTGACCGCGTCAATGTCCAGGTTGTTGGTGGGCTCGTCCATCATCAGAAGGTCGGGGTTGCCAAACAGAGCCTGCGCCAGCAGCACCTTCACCTTCAGACGGGCATCCAGAGTAGCCATGTCGTTGTAGTGCAGCTCGGTGCCCAGACCCAGACCCTGCAGGATACGGCTGGCATCGGATTCTGCCTCCCAGCCGCCCAGCTCGGCGAACTCCTCCTCCAGCTGGCAGGCCAGCAGGCCGTCCTCGTCGGTCATCTCCTCTTTAGCATACAGGGCTTCCTTCTGCTTGGAGATATCGTACAGGCGCTGGTTGCCCATAATGACCGTGTCCATGACGTTGTACGCGTCATAAGCGTTCTGGTTCTGCTTCAGAACGGACATGCGGGTGTTGGGCAGAATGTGTACCTCGCCGCTGGTGGACTCCAGCTCGCCGGACAGGATCTTCAGAAAGGTGGACTTACCCGCGCCGTTGGCGCCGATGATGCCATAGCAGTTGCCCCGGTCAAACTGCAGATCCACGTGGGAGAACAGGGGGGTGCCGCTGTAATTCAAACTCAGGTCGGTAACTGTGATCATGGAAACAAACTCCTTCAACATTCAATGCTCGCAAATCCGTATTATAACATAGATTTCCCGCGGATGATAGGGGGAATTTGCAAAAGAATGGGCCGCCCGATGGGCGGCCCGTTTAAAATGAGTATTCACTTCAGATAATCGGCCAGCACGCGCACGGTCTGTACGCGGGCGGCGGCGTCACCCACCACGTCATAGGGGATGGAGGTGATGACCTTGCGGGCCACGGACCAGTGCAGGGAGTGCAGAGCCCAGCGGCTGTGCTCGCCGATCTGATCCAGAGCGGCATCGTCCTCGGGATGACCCATGTAGTTCCACAGGATGACGGACAGCTGCTCCACGGTGATCGCATCGTTGACACCGAAGGTGCCGTCACCGTAGCCGGAGATATACTTCTTGCCGGCAGCCCAGCGGATGGCGTTGTAGTACACGTTGTCGGCGGGCACATCGGTGAAGGTGACCTTGGCAGTGACCTCAGGCTTTCCGGCCTTTTCGTACAGGGTCTGCACCACTTCTCCACGGGTCAGATAGCCGCTGTTGTCGATGACGATGATGGCAGCAGCGGTACCGGCCTCCTTGGTGCCGTCGGGCACGAAGGTGTTGACCACGGTCTGATTGGTCTTGAACAGGTACGACACATCTTTCGTTGTAGTCACGGGAGCGATCTTGCCGGCCAGCACGTCGGCACGCAGGTCAATGATCTTCAGATCACAGGTCACGGTCAGCCTGGAGGCACACTCGTGGCCGCGGCTGTCGTTGGTGCCGCAGCTCTGAGAGAAACCCCAGGCACAATTTTTGCCGTTTCCCAGATGGTCGGGGTGCTGTTCCAGCACGATGTAATCGCTGCCGTAGTCCACCAGTTTGTCATGGTAGCCGTACTGATGAGAGGTCAGATCGGGGTCGCCCTGCTTGGTGTGGCTGTACCACATGCCGTTAATGATCTTCAGTTCCTCGCCTATCATCTGCCAGAAGCGGCCGGTGGTGTTGCCCTTGTTGCCGGTGGCCTTGGGGGCGTTGCTGGGGATGGTGACGGACACCTTGTCGCCAACAACGGAGGTGGCGGACTTCATGATATAAGCCTCGCAGGCAGCGCCCACGGAGGCGGTGCCGGGGATAAAGACCACGTCGCCGTCCTTCAGCTCATAGGCAGTGGTCTCCAGCGGCTTGACCTCGTCCACGAACAGCACCTTGGGGGCGGAGTTGTTGTAGCTGTAGTGATTGATGCGGATGCGGTGGGTGGCGGACAAGTCCATGATGTCCTGCAGAGTCTTCAGACCGTGATCCTCACCGGTAATATCAATGACGGGCGTGGTGGTGGGGGTGCCGATGACATAGTAGGACAGCTCACGGCCGCCACTCTTGGTGCTGGGGGTGCAGGTGATGCCGCAGCTGGAAGCTCCGGTGTGGCCGCCCATGGCGGCGGTGCCGTCGGCCAGGATCATGGTGCTGGTAGCGGCATCATAGCCCTGATAGTAGTTGTGGTAGGCGGCGTTGGGAGCCCAGTTGAACAGCAGCTGGGCATCCAGCACCCCGTCGTCATTCAGACGGCAGAACACGTTGGCATGGGCGGTGTTCTTGATGCCGGTGTACTTGACGGTGACGATCTGGGTGGGGTCGTTTACATCGTAGGCCTTGACCTCGCCGCCCTCCTTGGAGCGCTCCTCCAGCACGTAGTACACGGGACGGGGATCGGGCTCGGTCACGGTGGAGGGGGTGACGGCAAAGGGCGAGGCGATGGCGTTGTTGACCGCCTCGATGAGCACGTTACGCTCATAGGCAGAGGGATCCCACGAGGTCTTGGTCAGGTTGATGGACTCCAGCGGCTTGTCGGTAAGGAAGGCATACCAGGTATAGGAAGCCATGGTGCGGCCAAAGGGGTTCAGGTGATAGTTATCTCGCTGCAGGTTGTCACCGAAGATGCCGTCACGCAGGTTCTGCATGGTGGTGCCGGCAGGAACAAGGAATTCAATGTCATCCCGGGTCTCCAGACACGTTTTCGCGGTGTTGGCAATGGTTTTGTACAGAGTCAGGGGATCGGCCTGGAAGTCGTTGATAAAAGCATCTTTAGCGGAACCGGTATAGCGATAAGCTTCAGCAAAGGCCCAGGTAAAGTGACGGCCGATCTTGGCATTGGGGTTGGTCTTATTGGCCTTGATAAAGTCCAGCAAGGTGTCCAGACCCGTGTCATTCACCGTTGCCCCAGCCGGAGAGAGCTGCACGGAGATCATATCCCAATCCTCGTCCAGCAGGCCGGTGAGGGTGGTGGCGTTGGGGGTCTCCTGCCAGCTGTCCTTGCCGGTGGAGCGGTCGTACTTGTAGTAGATGTAGGCAGGCTCGTTGTTCACGGCGTTGCTGGCGTGAACGGAGACGGGCTGACCGCCCTGATACAGGTAGCCAACGACCATCTTGATCTCGTCGTCAGGATCCTGCACCTTCTCCACCTGATCAAAGTAGTAGAAGCTGTCCTTGGTGTAGCTGTTGCCGATGGCCAGCACCTTGATGATGCCGTCATCGCCGGCCCAGTTGGGGGCGGCCTCGTCAGCAGCCGCCGTGATGGGCAGGCAGGGCAGCAGCATGGCGAGAACCAGCAGCAGACTTGCGAGTTTCTTTTTCATCGTGGTATACCTCCTTGTGATGGTGAGGTTATTCTATCAAAAAACGGGTATTTAAGATAGTATGGATTGTATTGCGACATTCCCATATTTTTTGAATATCCTTCTGCTGAAAAATGAGCCGGATGGCTCGGGGATAAATTGGGGTTTGGCGGGGCGTGGAGAACATAAATAATGGCCCCCTCTGACGAGGGGGCTGTCGCCGCAGGCGACTGGGGGAGAGACTACCCCTCCGACCCTGCGGGCCACCTCCCCTGACAAGGGGAGGCACATATTACCCCCGACAAATCACAATTTATTTTATACAAATATCCTTCAGCAGGTCGTCCAGCAGGGCGAGGTATTGATGTACCGCGGGGATGTCCGGTGAGAGCACGTTGGTCAGTGAAATCACCTGATAGGTCAGGTGGGGGATGGGGATGTTCCGAAAGCCCCAACGCTCGTCCAGCTCACGGGGCATCTGCCCACCGATGGAAAAGCCCAGTCCGGCGGCCACCAGCTCGTTTCGGGTGGCGCTGTCCGCGGCACGCAGGATGCGACGGGGAGGAAATCCCAGCTTCCAGCCAAACATTTTGGAGTTGGCGACCAAAGCTTTGGGGGTATCGATAAAGGTGTCCTGCTCCAAGTCCTTCAGGGTCAGATCCGCCTTGTGGTACAGGGGGTGGTTGGGGCCGATGCGGACCACACCGGGCACAGTGGCGCGCACCTCGTAGATCAGGTTTTTCTGGAAGGCGAAGCGGCGCAGGTCACGGATGCTGGGGTCGCTGGAGTGAAAAATTTCCACATACAGGTCGCTCTCAAAGTCAGCCACCCGTTCCTGGGGAGTCTTGCCCTCTCCGTTGGCCACCACGGTCTTGTGCTGCTGGCACAGAGTCAGGTCCTCCTCGTCACGGCATTGGTCGGCCAGCAGGGCAAAGGCATAGGCAAGAGGAGACCACACACCGGTCTCAATGCACACGGTGCGCTGGGCTTGTCCGGCCTGGAGGATGAGCTTTTGATGCTCGCAGATCAGACGGGCATGCTCCAGGACCTTGATGCCCTGGCGGGTAGGGATGGCACCCTGCCAGCTGCGCTCAAAGATAGCAAAGCCGAGCTCCTCCTCCAGTGCGTGGATGGCGTTGCTGACGCTGGAGTGGGAGACGAACAGATTTTTTGCTGCCTGAGTGATGGTGCCAACCCGGTTCACTTCCAGAATATACTGCAACTGCTGCATGGTCATGGCATCACTTCCTTTATAAGTGGATTATAGCAAATACAAGAGGAGCAGACAAGCGCAGCGAGCATGAAAATTATTTGCACAGGTCAAAGGCCTGTGATAAAATAATAAACTGAGATATTATCCTCTGCAACTGTATGTTGAGGAAAGGCGGTGCCTCTATGAACGACAAGCTTATGCGACAGATCACGGCACAGACAGCGGAGCGCCTTGCTACCCTGCGGCTTCCCTTTGCGCCCACCCGGCGGGCGGCTCAGGCTATGCTGAGTGTCCCTTCGTGGATGGAGGGACTGGATGCCTTGCTGCCCATCCGTCAAAGGCTGACCTGCCGGCAGGTGTTGGAGTTGTGTTCCGATCTGCTGCCCCAGCTGTCCCCGGAGCCGGAGGACGGGTGGCTGGCCTTTTGCTACCGCTACGTTCGCAGCCTGATGTTTCCGGATGGAGGCTTTGCGCCCGACCGGGAGCAGTATGCCGATGGTGCACAGGTGCTGCTGACCGCCATGCAGGTGCTGTTTGAGCAGGAGCGGCAGAGTCTGCCCTTTGACCCTCAGATGGATTTTGCCTTCCTGGGGGAGGAGGAGTACCGTCCCTGTGACCATGCCACGGAATATGGACGCTTTCTGTCTGCCTTCCGCAGAGAATATGTGTATGAACTAATGCGTCTGGGCAGCGAGGTCACCCCCTTTTGTACCCTTGGGCACATTGCCGGGGTGCATCACATTGCTGTTACCGTAGCCCGTGGACTGCAGCAGGCGGGAGTAAGCGTTGATCCGGCGCTGGTGTCCGCCGCCGCGGCCAGCCACGACATTGGCAAGTTTGGCTGCCGGGCAGGAGAGCGGGTGCCCTATCTGCACTATTACTATACTGACCAGTGGCTGCTGGCCCGCAAGATGGGCGGGATCAGCCACATTGCTTCCAACCATTCCACGTGGGATCTGGAACTGGAGTCCCTGTCCGTGGAGTCTTTGTGCTTGATTTATGCGGATTTCCGTTCCAAGCAGGAACGGGATGAGCAGGGCAGGGAGATTGCGGTGATCTTCCCATTGGAAGACTCCTTCCAGATCATTCTGTCCAAGCTGGACAATGTGGACGAGGCAAAGCGCCGCCGCTACGAGTTTGTCTACGGCAAGCTGCATGATTTTGAGGACTTTCTGCGCCATCGCGGTGTGGATGTGGAATTGAGCGGGGAAGCAAAACCCTGTGCCGTACAGCCGGATGTGGTGCTGATGAAGCCGGAGGAAATGGTGAAGGCTCTGGCGCAGCTGTCCGTACAGCACAATCTGGAGTTGATGCACGCACTGAGCAGCGAGCGGCAGTTCGGCAACATCATCGAGGCCGCCCGTTCCGCCAAGAACTGGCGGCAGCTGCGGGCCTATCTGAATGTGTTTGAGGAATACTTCACCTATCTGTCCGTGCGCCAGAAGGAGCAGGCCCTTGCGTTTCTGTACGAACTGCTGGTACACCGGGAGGGCGATATCCGCCGTCGGGCTGGCTCGCTCATGGGTCTTATGATCGCCCGTTTCCATCTGGTCTATCGCAAGGAGTTGCCCGACGACGCGCAGGCCGACCCTGCCGAGCAGGTGCCCTTTACCCTGTGGGAGCAGTATCTGGAAAAGCTGATCCATCCCGACCACAAAATTACCCAGACCCAGCGCAGGCACATCAGTTATACTCTGAAACTGGTGGTCAATTCCCTGCTGGACCACTGCCGGCCGGAGGATTTTGAACGCTTTGTGGGAGCCCTGCTCAAGTATTACACCCATCCTGAGCGCATGAACCCGGACTCTGCATTCTCTTTGCTGGATGTCATCCGCTACTTGCCTCCGGACTATTACGATGACAAAACGCTGGAGCTGCTTGTGTCCTTCGCATCTTATTTTGTGACACACGAAGAACTCCGCCTGCAGGTGGCAGCTCTGCGGTTCCTCCTTGCCCTGAGCACCCAGCGGGCCGACGCTCTGCCTATGAATCTGCGCATCGCGGATATTGCCCGACAGATAGAGATCGGAGACGATTTGATCCTCGCCTTCCTGCAATATAAGCTGCTGGAAACGGCCGGTGAGGATACCTCGCTGCACCAAAAACTGCTTTATGAGCAGGATGTGACCAGCGATATATTCCTGGATAATCTGAAAAACGGAACCCCGTGGATCATCAAGGTGCTGGGCATCGAATTGCTGGTAGATCAGGTGGAGCATGGCTGTTATGACCACATTCTGCACATTGCCACCCACCTGTCCAATCTGGTCAAGGTGTCCGAGCGGGTGGTAGTGCGCCACAACGCGGGAGACGCGCTGGTGCGGC